>NZ_JAUORL010000006.1:0-187312 GCF_030548015.1 Shewanella sp. 4_MG-2023 | reverse complement strand
AAAGTAGTTTGCTAAAGCAGCGGTAATTCAGTTGCTTAGACGCTTGATTAGAGGTCAACGGCCTGTCACGCCGGGGGCGAGGGGTCGTCTCTTGATAAGAGTAAGTCCGCTCCGCCAACATAACGATAAGCCCTGCTAGCAATAGCAGGGCTTTTTCGTATCTGTTATTTAAAGAATGAATAATAGTGACCTGCTAAAGTAGTTTGCTAAAGCAGCGGTAATTCAGTTGCTTAGACGCTTGATTAGAGATCAACGGCCTGTCACGCCGTGGGCGAGGGTTTGTCTCTTGATAAGAGTAAGTCCGCTCCGCTGACACAAAGACGAATGCTTTTACAGCAATGTAGAGGTTTTTTTCGTTTTGTAATTTAATTATTTTCAGCTTTATATTGATAAAGAAAAAGAATGTTAGCTGAGTTGTCTGTGCCTTTAGAATATGACTTTTTCGTTGTCGAATTCAATTAAATATCTGCCGCTGAGTAGAACTATATTATTGAAATTATGTTTCTACGAAGTTTTATCATCGTAAGCCAATAGTAGTTACAGTATCTCGATCAGTTTATAAAGCCTATTTCAACCGTTTGCACTGTTTTAAGTAAAGAACAGTACCCTCAACTGTAACCCTCCCTTAAAACAGCATGCCAATATCAGTATCTTATAAAATCATACAAATATTTAAGTGGTTTTTTATCAGTTAAATGATCTAGCTAGCAGATCCGCGGTTTACTGATTTATTAACTTTCTGTGTGGCTATATAATCAAATGTATATATAAGTGTAAAGTCCAATAAGTAGGTTCTTTTTAGCAATGCATACAACTCAAAATATCAAAGCTTATTGGCAAAAAACCTTAGATATAACGGCAAAAGCACTGAGTACTGATGTGTGTGCCTTTTTGTTAGATGCTCAGCAGATGATGCGTTATGTGGCATGTAATGAAGAAATCATCGATAGAGATTTACGCGAATTACAGCAAATTACCACTCCAGTCATCAATAATATTCCTTTATCGGAATTAGCCACTAATCAAGTCATATCAATAACCCATAAACAAAAACAATATAGTATCCATCTGCAACCTCTTGTTGATGATTACGGTAAACAACTGGGCTGCTTTTGTGCGATTTATTCTAAATTGTTATCTAAAGATTTTAACTTAGCTTTAATTAATCTCACTGTTGATAGCCTGGAACACTCTTTATCTAAGCTTCACTCCCAACAGGAACAATATCAATCCATTAACTTACAGAATTTCATTGATGCTTTTAGTGAACATATTTGGGTAAAGGATCTTGACGGTAAGTATATTGTTTGTAATCAGAGTATAGAAAAAGCTTGGAATAAAAAGACGGGTCAAATAGTCGGTAAAATGGACCATGATCTATTTGATGTTGAAACAACAAAGCTTTTTATCGAGACCGATAACAGTGCGATTTTGGCAAGAAAACCGATTGTAGTGTCTGAGTGTGAAGGCACAGATCCAAACAATAACCGTCACTGGTTAGAAACGGTTAAAGCGCCATTAATCGATAATACAAATACTATCCAAGCCGTTATCGGTATTACCCGAAATATTGGTCGGCATAGACAAAATGAAAAACAATTGTTACTGGCCGAAAGTGTGGTTGAGAACACGATTGATGGTGTATTAGTTACCGACAGAGATGGCAATATAACTGAAGTTAATAGTGCATTTTCCAATATTACCGGCTTTGAACGTGAAGAGGCTATAGGTCAAAATCCACGTATTTTAAATTCCGGCAAACATGATACTGAGTTTTTTGCCAAAATGTGGAATACCTTGCTCGTAAAAGGTAAGTGGCATGGCGAAATTTGGAATAAAAGAAAAAATGGTGACATATTCCTCCAAGCAGCTACCATTAATGCGGTTTATGGCCAAGATGATACTATTAATTTTTTCGTAGCTGTATTTTCAGATATATCAAAGCAGAAAATTAACGAAGAAAAGCTCGAGAATTTAGCTTATTACGACAACTTAACCCAATTACCTAATCGAATTTTATTACGGTCTAATTTACAAGTTCAAGTTGAGCATGCGGCAACTAAACAATCGCAACTTGCAGTTATCATGTTCGATATTGATTTTTTCAAACATATTAACGACAGTTTAGGTCACGAGGTGGGTGATAAACTATTAGTTGAAGTCGGCCGCAGATTATCCAATATCAGTCATGATCATTGTACTGTTGGCCGCCTAAGCAGTGACGAGTTTGTGCTTGTTTTAAATGATATTACTCAGGGCGATATGGTGGCATCCCGTGTAAATCATATTAAGTCTCTAATAGAGCAGCCATTTAGATTTGATGATAGTTCTTTAATTCGAATTACCGTGAGTATGGGCGTTTCAGTTTTCCCTCATGATTCTGTAAATAGCGAAAACTTATTACAAAATGCCGATACAGCGTTACATATAGCAAAACAAAGTGGTCGTAATACAGTGACCTTTTACGATTCAGCTATGACAATGAACTCAGTAGCGCATTTGAAAATCCAAAATGCTTTACACGAAGCCATTCAAGAGCAGCATTTTCATTTAGTTTATCAACCTAAATTATCGTTGAGTAGTGGTCAATTGGTGGGACTAGAGGCGTTGATCCGATGGGAGCATCGGGAGTATGGTTTTATTTCACCAGCTGAGTTTATTCCTATTGCTGAAAAAACCGGTTTAATTCACGAAATTGGTTTAGTAGTACTTCGAATGGCTTGTCTTCAAGGCAAGCAATGGCTTGATAATGGCTATCATTTTGGTCGGATTGCCGTTAACGTTGCCAGTATACAATTTCAGCGCAGTAATTTTATCGACAATGTCGCAATGATTTTGCAAGAAACTGGAATGCCTGCTAGTTGTCTTGAGTTAGAGATGACTGAAAGCTGCATGATGTATGAACCTGAAAAAGTGATCAGTGATTTAAAACGCTTGGGGGACATGGGAATTCAATTATCTGTTGATGATTTTGGAACCGGTTATTCATCGTTAAGTTACCTTAAAAAGTTACCTATTAATGTGCTTAAAATCGATCAGTCTTTTGTCTGCGATATTCCATTTGATAGTCATAATACCGCAATAGCCAAAGCTATTATTGTGTTAGGTCATGCACTTAATCTCGACATCATTGCTGAAGGGGTAGAAACTAAAGAGCAAGCGGCTTTTTTATTGGAAAATGGCTGCGATCAAGCACAAGGTTATTATTTTAGTCGACCACAATTAGCATCAACACTTACGCCTCTCTTAACAAATAGTAAATAAAAGTCCTTAAATTTTGTTTATAGGCGATTATTTAAGGACTTTACTGTAATAGAAAAGTCCACTTTTAAACTGATTTATGCGTATATATCTATTGTGTTGCTGATATCATTTTCGGTTGAAGTGTTTGCTATTTCAGTTACCGTTGTTAGAAATACGTCTCCCATATCATCTTTTGATAAGGTTTCAGCCATAGGTTTTAGCTCATCTAACGCTAATTTCAAAGACTCATGCTGCTCTGGGGTTAATGCACTTAACATTGATGAAATATCAGCTTGTTGTTCTTCAGTTAAGGTCGATACTGCTTTTTCAAGTCCTGGTGGAGTGCTCCCAGGTGGCGGTGGACCTTGTGGTCTTTCAGGCTTGCTGCTTGATTGCGTGTTTAGCTGACTTTGTTGTGCCGAGATGTTATTGCTCATTAAGACTTGCATATCAGGCTCCTATTTATTGACCACGTTTTTGTTTATGTTCTGGCGGTGTGTGGTTATTAGGTACAGCAACGAGTTCTTCATCGATTAAAATACAGGTGGCTTCGATTTCATCGCCTTTTGGCGTCGTGAAGCTAACTTGATCTTCAGCGTTTTTATTTTCACAGATTGCATAAGCTTCTTGTGGTGGTTTACGCATTTGACGGTTTTTTTCTTGTGCGATGATATTGGCTGACATCAATGTCAGTAAAGGAATAAGGGCAAGTAAAGAGGCTATTCTTTTCATTTTTAATCCATCCTAGTGATAACGATATGACTTTTTATTAAAGCCTTTGTTTGATTCATCATTAGGTTAGCAATTAAATATGCAGTAATTGTGCAGATTTCATGGAGATTACAGCCAAGTCATTGTTGTTGCTAGTTTGCAGCCTTGTAGGTCGATATACTTAGTTTATGAAAATATCAAAGAAATTATTTTTAGCCTTTGTGGGCTTAACTAGCATAGTGTTACTTGCGACGTTATCGTTAGCAAGGTGGAGCTTTGATCAAGGCTTTCTAAATTATATTAATACCCTAGAACAAGAACGTTTAGCTCGTTTATCAACTGCAGTGGCTGATTTGTATCAGCAGTCAGCTTTTAATTGGAGTAACATTAGCTCAGACCAATATAAGCAATTACTCAGACTACATTCACCAGGGCCGGCTCCAAGGCATTTGGGGCGAAATGATTCATTGTCGAATAGGCAAGGTATACCACACCCAGATCGAAGACCGCCACACTTATCTGAACATCGAAAACCCGCTAAAGGCTTTGAGCCAGAACACCGGCAACCGCCGCCTCATAAAAGACCCGACAGCAAAAGAAGGGATAGAGAGGTGAAGCCTCAGGTGCGCTTTGGACCTCCTACAGCAATTTACAACTTAGAGAATAAGTTACTTGCCGGCGTGGCTATCGATGACCGTAATAAGGCAACTTATGTTCCTGTTACCTATAAAGGAGAGCTTATTGCTAAGTTATATAGCTCACCAATCGTTAAGGTTAATAGTGAATCTGCAGCTATTTTTTCGCAACAACAGCTTTGGACCACACTCTGGATAGGTTTGGGCTGCTTGTTATTGGCAAGTATTATTTCATGGCTGTTAGCTCGATTTTTATTAGTACCTGTGAAAGAGGTGGTTAAAGGTATTTCCTTTCTTTCAAAGGGCAATTATAGCGAACGTTTTACTCAGCAACGTCAAGATGAATTAGGTCAATTGATGAATGACATTGACCATTTAGCGATGATTTTAGATAAAAACCGTACTGCAAAAAATAGATGGTTTGCCGATATATCACATGAGCTTCGAACCCCCTTAAGTATTTTGTGTGGTGAAATTGACGCCATCAAAGCGGGAATTCGTCAATTTGATCAACAACAACTTGAGTCACTAGAGCAAGAAGTCATGCGCATCAAACATCTAGTCGATGATTTGTATCAGCTGTCTTTATCTGATGTCGGTGGACTTAAATACAATATCCAACCGATGGATCTCACTGAGTGCATTTCAGAAACAATAGCCTCATTAGGCAATAAAATTTCTGCTAAAGGGTTAGGCTACCGTTTTAACCATATTGAGCCGGTATTAATCAATGCTGATAAAATGAGAATTCAGCAACTAATTTCTAATGTTTTATTAAATTCAGTCGCTTATACAGACTCTCCAGGTAGTATTGATGTCGATTTAATTCAGCAAAATACCAAGGTGCTGATATTAATTAATGATACTAAACCTTCAGTAGCGACAGACGATTGCGAGCTACTATTTGAGGCGCTTCATCGACAAGATAGCTCTCGGGTGCGCCGCAGTAATGGCGCAGGCCTTGGACTCACGATTTGCCGAAATATTGTAGAAGCCCATAAAGGGACAATTACCGCAAGGCCTTCTAATCTTGGCGGTTTATGTATTGAGATTGTATTGCCATTGGCCTAGCTACTTGGCTGTTGTTACAAGTAACGGAGTATTCATAGATCATGAATAATCATTATCAAAATAAACGCGTATTGATTGTAGAGGATGAGCCCAAAATAGCCCAAGTGCTTGTGGATTTTTTAACCCTTGAAGGCTTTGTCACTACGGTTTTACACGATGGGCTTGATGCTGTCGCAAGGATCCAAAATGACGCTATTGATTTTGTCATTTTAGATTTAATGTTACCGCACAAAGATGGCTTGACTATCTGTAAAGAAGTGCGGTCATTTTCAAACGTGCCGATTTTGATGTTAACTGCGCGCGTTGAAGAGATTGATCGTTTAATTGGCTTAGAAATTGGCGCTGATGATTATGTCTGTAAACCTTTTTCAGCAAGGGAAGTGGTAGCAAGGGTTAAAGCAATTATTAGACGAATGGAGCCTAGCGCTCAACTTGCTGAAGATGAAATAGCCTATAAGCATCTAGTGATAAATCTTGAGCGTTTTAAATGCCACGCTGCTAGCGTAGAGGTCGATTTAACCCCCGTTGAGTTTAGGCTTTTGCATACTATGCTTAAAAGACCGGGCGTGGTGCATTCCCGTGATAGTTTAATGCAAGTTTGCTATGTCGATGACCGCGTTGTGAGCTCTCGCACCATTGACAGTCATATTAAAAACTTACGTTCAAAATTATTACTCAATAATAAACAAGCTGATTTACTGCACTCTATTTACGGTGTGGGTTATAAAATTGAGTAGTTTTCCTTTTACCCCTATTAATTGTGCTTATGAGTTTTTTACTATATTTGCTGATGTTTCTCGCGCCTTGGTCTGCTTTTGTTTAGAATAGCTTTAATTTTAGGATCCCCTTAGCCATCGCTATTTGGGACATTTTTAAACTGAGACGGACTGTTTTTCTGTCTAGGAGCTTGAATGCAACTGTTTGTAAAAGATTTAACCGTAATCGACTTTTCTTATTTATGTCCAATTCGGGGTATGGTGGGCGAAAGCTGGATTGTTGATGTATTGCTTGATGGTGGTTTAGATGAGCAAAATATGGTGCTCGATTTTTCTAAAGTCAAAAAGACCATCAAAAGCACCATTGATGATGTAGCAGATCACCGACTATTAATACCTACCGCATGCAGTGACGTTCGTTGGCAGCAGCAGGGCGACAGAGTATGGATGGATTTCACCAGTCAGCAAGGTGATATTCATCTGGCATGCCCATCACAAGCCTTTGCGCTTATACCTACTGAAGTTATCGATTTTGAAAGCGTTAATGCCTTTTTAATTAAAGCATTACGTCAGGCACTGCCTGATAATGTTCAAGGCATTAGCTTAACTTTGCGCACCGAAGTGCTTGAAAGCCCTTATTACCACTACACCCATGGTTTACGAAAGCATGACGGTAACTGCCAGCGTATTGCTCACGGTCACCGTAGCCCTATAACTGTGTTTGAAAACGGCATTGCTGCGCCTAAATGGGATAAATACTGGGCCGATCGCTGGCAAGATATTTACTTGGGCAGTGAAGAAGATGTTGTCTCTGTGCACGCCTTAGCATTATCACCGCAAACCCGTATCTCTGATGACAGCCATTTGGGCTTTCATTATCAAGCCCCACAAGGTGACTTTCAATTGGCAATGCCCAAAGCGAATTGTGACATCATTCCCCACGACACCACCGTTGAGTTGTTAGCACAATTTATTGCTGACACTATGGCTGCTAAATCTCCAGATTCTGTGTTCAAAGTCATTGCCTTTGAAGGTGTGGGTAAAGGCGCCATCGCCGTTAAGTAAACTTAGCATTTTGAGTGTGAGCTGAATTAGCAAGGATTAAGGTTATTTATATGTTTTTGAAGGGATTAAAACTATCTTCATTGGTTATGGTTACGCTGTTTTCTGTTGCCAGTTATGGCAGTATTAATTTACAAGGCAAGTTAGAGCAAGGCGCGTTAGTGCGTGGCACTGTTCCTGCTGGTAGCGCAGTCAAGCTTAATGGCGAAGTGGTAATAGTGACTCCAAAAGGCCAATTTGCTATTGGTTTTGAGCGCGAAGCAAAAACAGAGCAGCTGCTAGAAGTGACTTATCCTGATGGGTTAACACAACTTAAACCACTGACAATTGCGAGCCGTGAATATAAAATTGATCGCTTAACCGGCATTAGTAAAAAAATCATGCAGCCAGATCCTGTGGCGCAAGCTAGAGCTGCAAAGGACTCAAAGCAAACTCGCGCCGCACGTAATGTGTTCAGTGAGCAAGATGCCTTTATGCAAGCGTTTATCTGGCCGGTAACTGGCAGGATTTCAGGGGTTTATGGTAGTCAGCGAGTTTACAATGGTAAGCCGGGTAACCCGCATTATGGTGTAGATGTTGCCCGTCCTACGGGAACGGTTGTCGTGTCTCCGGCTGATGGGGTTATTACCTTATCAGTGCCAGATATGTTCTATTCAGGTGGCACGTTAATCATTGACCATGGATATGGTATTAACTCGACTTTTTTACATCTGAGTAAGTTATATGCCAAAGAAGGTGATGTGGTCACTCAAGGCCAACCACTAGCTGAAATTGGTGCGACAGGGCGGGTGACTGGACCGCATCTCGATTGGCGTTTGAACTGGTTCCAAAAGCGTCTGGATCCCGTGTCAATTGTGCCGTCAATGGAGAGTGTGCTTGCGGCTGAAAACAAGGCTAAAACCGCAGAAAAGCAATAAGCCAATATTACGACAAATAACCCTTCTTAAACAGGGCTGGTACTTAAAGCCGTTATGTTAATAACGGCTTTTTTATGCCGTTTTAATTTAGCTCGCTCGCAATAATGGCTTCGATCCCTAATGGATGCACTTTGACGCAAATGCCCTCGGCTTTAAAGGCAATTGTGGGATTGGCTAAGCGTTCATTATCCCCTTTAGGCGAGCTTTGCTTAACTTTAATGGCTGTTTCACCAGCGATGATAGGGGCGAGTGTCGGTACTTTTTCAACTAACTCGGTAACTAATTGCTCGCAGGTTTGTGCAGTAGAAGGCATGACTAGCTCAACATGTTCCCAGCCTTCAACGGGATAGTTTTTATCTGATGGGTAGGGCAGCTCAACACAAGTAACGTTTTTATCTGCCAGTGTCAGTGGCTGGGTCAGTTTAATGATCAATATCGGTCGGCCGTTAATCATATTATTCGAAATCACTTCACCGTGCTCACTGAATTGCTCTGTGAGTAATTTTGCTTTATCTGCGTCATTGACTCTTAAAGCGCAGTGATCACATTCAAGAGACAGTTTATCTAAACCAAGTTGGCTAATGAAGGCCTCAATGCGTGCGCTAAATTCTGGCCAAGTTTCTATTAAATAAGGGTAATTCATCGGTAGTATCCGTTTGTATAGGCTGGAGTATTAGTCGCACTCAACCGCTATCACGATATTGTTAATATTATTAAGCTGTGAAGGTTAAGGCCAAATTTCGATTGGGGTGCCTTCTTCGATGACTCGCCACAACTCATCCATTTCTTTATTAGTCACCGCAATACAGCCGTTAGTCCAATTGTATTGCTGAGCTTGTTCAGGGGGTAATTCTGAGTTGGGGTTTTGACCGTGGATCATAATCATGCCGCCAGGACTAACACCTAGGGCATTGGCACGTAATTTATCTTCTTCATTAGGGTAAGAAATATGAATTGATTTATAAAATGCACTGTCTGACTTTTTATAGTCTAAAACATAGCGGCCTTGGGGAGTGCGTTGATCGCCTTCTTTAAATTTATGGCCTTGTGGGGCATCGCCCATGGCAATTTGATAGGTTTTTAATACCTTGCCTTGCTGGTAGATAGACATTTTAGCTTCTGACTTGTTCACAACAACTAAATCAACTTTTGCTTGAGTTAATTTATCAACAGACGCAAGAACCGTACTAGACTGTAAAATGACGATAAAAATAAGGGATTTAACCAAGCGCATGCAGACTCCAAAAAAGCAGGATTTTCTAATTTGTTTTATGTTAATAATGTTAACATGAGTATCAGTTCAAAATATGCTTCGCATAAAAATGATTAGAGCAGATATCGTTAGTGATAATACCTTACTTTTTCCTTAGGGCGGTATTAAATTTAAGTGGATTGTAGAGTAACCCATGACGTTAGAAGATAAACACGATAACCATTATAAAAAGCAAATCCGAACCATTATATTTGGTACCGATACCCCTTTGGGTAAAGGCTTTGATATAACACTGATTATTTGTATTTTACTCAGTGTAACGCTGATTGTCTTAGACACGATAGATAGCGTTCATGCTCAGTATGGCCAAGCGATTTATTACGCTGAATGGGGGTTTACTTGGTTATTTACCTTTGAGTATTTGCTGAGAATATACGGCTCACTTAATCGCTGGTCCTATATGCGTAGCTTTTATGGCATTGTGGATTTAATGTCAATTCTGCCAAGCTTTTTAGCGCTGATTATCCCAGGAGCCAATATTTCATTGGCCTTTAGAGTATTACGGTTATTCAGAATTTTCAGAGTGTTAAAGTTATTACGCTATTTAAGTGAAGGCAATATTTTACTTAAGGCGATGATCCACGCTAGACGCAAAGTCTTCATCTTCTTCTTTTCAGTGAGTCTGATTATTATGGCGCTGAGTGTGGTGATGTATGTGGTTGAGGGGCCAAGTAACGGGTTTACTTCGATCCCTAAGTCCATGTATTGGACTATCGTTACCATAACCACGGTTGGATATGGTGATATCACTCCGCAAACCAATTTAGGCCAAGCCATTGCATCGCTGACCATGTTGATAGGTTATTCTATTATTGCGATACCAACGGGAATATTAACTGCTGAAATTTCCCATGAAATGGGCGCAGAAAGAGAACTGAATAAAGATTTAAGAAAATGCAGTAACTGCGGCGCTCGTGGTCATCAATTACATGCATTGTTTTGCCATCACTGTGGCAGTGAGTTAGAAATCAGCAACCTTGAAGGGGAGTCATGACCGAAGCTAAATTTGTTCAAGGGCCAATATTTCGTCATATATTGGTTATGAGCTCCACCGCCGCAGTGGGAATTTCTGCGCTGTTTGTGGTGGATTTATTAGATATCTTTTTCCTCAGTTTGCTCGGTGAGTTGGAATTAGCTGCCGCCGTGGGTTATGCCGGGGCGATTTCTTTTTTTACGACTTCAATTGGGATTGGTTTATCCATTGCGCTTGGGGCGCTTGTCTCCCGTGCTGTTGGCGCTAAAAATATGGTGCTAGCTAAAAGAATGTTGCTTAACAGCGCGTTGATCTCTCTGCTAACCAGTATTTTTGTTGCGATTGTGGTGTTTATATTTATTCCCGAGTTACTGGCTCTCATTGGCGCAACGGGGAAAACTGCGGTGTTGGCGCAAAGTTATCTGCAAATTTTGGTGCCTTCTTTACCTTTTATTTGTTTAGCTATGGCGTTAGGTGGCGCTTTAAGAGCCATTGGCGATGCGAAATTGTCCATGTTGTCTACCTTAGCGGGTGGCGGTGTAAATCTGGTACTAGATCCGATATTCATTTTTGCCTTAGGGATGGGCATTGAAGGCGCAGCAATTGCCTCAGTTATTGCCCGAATTGCGGTATTTGTGGTCTCTGCCAGAGGGGTCATTGTGAAGCATAAGATGTTAGGTCAGTTTAACCGTCAGCATTTTGTTGAAGATATTAGCATTGTTTATTCCATTGCTCTGCCTGCGATGATTACCAATGTGGCGACACCAATTGGTAACGCGGTGGTCACTAAAGCGGTTGCTGATTTTGGTGACAGTTATGTTGCTGGTTGGGCGGTGCTTGGTAGGTTAATCCCCGTAAGCTTTGGGATGATTTTTGCTTTAAGCGGCGCAGTAGGGCCTATTATCGGGCAAAACTATGGCGCGCAAGAATTTGAACGAGTAAAAGAAAGCTTAACTAAGGCGATTCAATTTTGTTTTGTTTACGTGTTAGTGGTGTCGTTATTGCTGTTTTTATCCAGAAATGTGATTGTGTCAGCCTTTGATATGAAAGGTGACGCGGCAGATATTATTTTGTTTTTCTGTAAATACATTGCAATATTTTTCGTGTTTTCAGGGGTGTTATTTGTCGCTAATGCCGCATTTAATAATCTTGGTAAACCCAAATACTCAACTTTTTTTAATGTAGGTAAAGCGACCTTAGGCACCATTCCTTTTGTTTATTTTGGCGCGCAAATGGGCGGCGTATACGGCGTATTAATTGGTCAAGCGATTGGGTCTATTTTATTTGGTGTTGGCGGAGTGTGGTTGGGTTATCGTTTGGTTGATAAGCTTCAAGCGGCTTCACAAGGGCCTCAGCAGCTAATTAAGCCACAGACCATTGATGATGAGATTGAATTAGAAATGAGCCCGACCAGCTCACCGCAGTCGTCATCATATATTCAGTTAGCGCAATTAAACGAAGAGCCATTGTGTGAAGAGATTGTCCGTGATGGGGATTTAGATAACCCGCGAACGCCGAAAAGCTAGTGCATCACAGATTGACTCAAGTCGCTGTCTGAATGCTGCCTTGTAAAACTCAATGGGCAACAAGATGTAAAAAGCCCTCAACATAGTATGTTGAGGGCTTTTTTAATAATCTTTTTATAAAGGTCTTTTTATAAAAACCTTTGTGGCGATTAAGCTTGGGTATTTTCCTTGGCTTCAAGCACTTCAGCTGCAGAGTTGTTGTCTGCTGCTAACAATTGTTGCTCTTCTTCTAAAGCAATTCGCGCTCGCTCAGCTTTTGAAATATAGCCAACCTTTGGATTTTTTTGCGGATTATCCGGCGTAATTTTATTTTTTTTGGCTTTAGCCCGCTTGGCGGTCTTTTTTATCATTAGCTGTTTTCTGTTCATGATACTTGGTAACTCTTTTAAAAAGTGCCAGCAGGGCACGATTTGGAAAATAAAATTAGCTAGTGGTGCGCTAAGCTAAATGTCTTGAATAGCGCTAAGTTTAGCGCAATCTACTATGGGTATACAGTATAACTGCGTTATTTATTGATCTTGTGCTAATTAGCCAGTTTGAATGTTAATGGAATTAACATTTAGGCACCAAAGGTTAATACTTACGGCTAAATTTCTGAATGTCGGCTGCAGTTGCACCATCATTGCATTCGCCTCGAATCTCACCTCTGCCTTCACTGACATTGCGATGAAGTACAATATAGCCTTCTTTACAGTAGCCATTCATATCGAGGGTTTTCTCTAGACCTAAATCCACCTGAGCACTCCATAGCGCCAAAAAGTCGGCTCGACGCTCCTGTTCTCTTGCATAACTGCGGGCATCTTGCTTACGGCGATCAACACGCTGCTGATGTGGCAGTGGATCTTCTATACCGCGGTCTGTTGCATTAGCGACCTTAGCTTTATAAGTAAATAGTTTGATGCCTTCGCCTTTTATTGATGAGCTAAAGGTATCTCTATATTTACCTGCGAATAATTCGGGATCGGGTGCTTGGGTTGCACATGCACTGAGGAGTAATGTACTGGTAAGCGTAAATAAAAACTTGAACACTAAATTAATCCTTCTGGATTTTATCTGTAAAAAATAGCTGTCAGATATTGGCGATGGATGATTGGGGGCTTGAGGCTGCTTGTTATCAAGGGCGTAAAACAAATGTACTGGCTTAAATCAATTCAAGCCAGCAGTTATCTCAATAAAAGCGCTTAAGCGTATTGTTTCGATAAATAAGCAATAATGTCCTTAGACTCATACATCCACTGAGTTTGACCATCTTGTTGTATTTTTAAACATGGCACTTTTAAGTGACCGCCTTCATTAACCAGTTGCTGTTTATGAACGTCTTGTTTGGCATCAACTGTAGCAATATTAAGGCCTTGGCGGCGAATTGAACGGCGCACCTTAACGCAAAAAGGACAAGCGGCATATTGATAAAGGGCTAACGACTTTGTTTGCTCATCAATTTTAGCTTGTTCAATGATAGGTCGCTGACGCTTTTTAGGAGGGAAAACAAAGTTAAGTAATAAGATGATACGGCCAAGGATCCAACGAATGACAAACATACTGCTTCCTTAAATATTCAGTTTTAATAATTGATCTTGTTATTTTATGTAATGGATTAAACAGCTTTTGCGATAATCCATTTTTACCGCAATCCATTTTGCCACAGTTTACGTGATGTTTATCACAGAGAACAGCACTGTATCTATTACAGTGCTGTTCTAAAATGTTAGTGACGCTCTGTTTTGAATCGAATTTTACTTAGTTAGCATCCAGACTTAAGGTCGCTAAGGCCGCATTTTTGTCGGTATTGACTCTGCTTTCTAAAATAAACACTCGACTTGGGTCGATTTGAGCCTGCTCTACCAAAAAGGTTTTAACCGCGTTAGCACGTTGCTGAGCTAATTCGCCGAGTTCGTCTTCTGAGATATCTTGCTGATTAAGAGTAAAGTTATATAAAGCGATGTGCCAGCGGGTTTGAAGCTCGACACTGTCAATTTGTGGGTGCTCTTCACTAATGGCTTGTTTAATTAACTGCGGATCTAGTTGTAAATCTGATTGATATAAAGCTATTAATGCGTCAGTTAATGGCCCTTGCTGAGGGTATTGGCTAGCAGATAAATCCGCCGGTAATTCCTCTGCGGGTATTTGTGCTAATTGCGCCAGCTTTTGATGTAACTGCTGTACTTGCAAGGCTTGTTGGTCGTTAACTAAATCAACGTCACCTCTAACATTAAGCTTCAGTAGCGGTCTATCGTTAAGGGCCTTTGCCAGTGATGTTAATGTGCTTTGCTGCTTATCAGTAATATCAAATTGACCATAATCAAATGCAATTTTATCCATCTCGTCATCATCACCGCCAACTAAACCTGCCAACAGTGAAAACGGCGCTGTGATGGCTTTGGTAATGACGTTAGTGATAGCGGTCATCACAATGCCGCCAATGCTGAAACTTGGCGAGTCTAAATCACCATCAACATCAACCCCGAGGTCTATCACACCATGTCGGTCTTGTAATAGGGCAATGGCTAAGGTGATAGGCAAAGAAGTGGCGAGGGAGCTATCCGTGGGTTTACCCAGTTGTAATTGATCAATAACCAAATGATTACTACCCACTAATTGATTATTTTCTAGCTGATAATTAAGCGCTAGCGACAATTGGCCCTTGTCGATGTAATAGCCCGCGTAGGTACCAGAATAGGGGTTAACTGAAGTGAGCTCCACCTTATTAAAGGCTAAGTTTAAATCAAGGTATGGGTTAGCTAATAGCGGGTTTACATCGCCTTTTAACGTCACAGGGGCATATTTATCGATTTTACCGGCTAAATCAACTGAAGCTCTAGTGTCTGGATTGGAAGATAATTGGGTGATCTCACCATTAAGTTGCTCAATTCCTGAGGCAAAGTTTGGTGTTAATGAATTATCGGCAAAGAAGGCGGAGCTATCTTTAAAAGCAACTCTATTAATCGATAAGTTAAATGCTGCTTCAGTGGTATCTGAGGTGGCGACTTGGGCGTTGATTTGCGCTTTTGCCTCATTGTTTGAAGATAATGCGGCCTCTGCAGTTGCTGCTTCGGTGACGATCGTACTATCAGCGGGCTGAACTTGGCTAACGACTAAATCGGCAATGTTAGTGCTTCTATCTTCAGCAATGATCAAACGGCTAAATAGGGTATCAAACAAGATTTCATCAATGGACAGGGATTTAGCGTGTTGATCAAACTTAAGCTCACTAACAGTCATCGCTTGCCAGTTTAGCAGAGGCTGTTTAAGCAAATTATCTTTTATCTTTAAATCAATGATTGAAGCTTGGCCTTGATAGATTAATTTATCCTTAGTATCGGCACTGATATGACCTTTGGTACTGAAAAAACCGGATTCAAGGGTGATGTTCATAAATGGCGATATATAGGGCTGTAACTTAGCTAAGCTGGCATTTTGATAATCAAGTTCGGCTTCTAAATTGATATTTTTAGCATCAAATTGGCCGCTAGAATCAATGCGGCTTTGATTATTGATATCAACGCCCATCTGGTAGCTTAGGGGTAATGATAGATCAGATTTAAATTGCTCTGTTGACAGTGATAAGCCACTAAACAGCCAATAATTTTCAAGCTCAGTGGCAACACTTTCAGTGACTTCAATTTTATAGTCACTTAGGTTCAGTTTATTTAACGTGACTAGCCATTGTGGTTCACTTTCAGTATTTGAGTTTGGCTCAATGACGTCAGTGTTAGCGTTTTTAGGTGCATTAATCGTTGAATTAGCTGCAGGCTCTGAGGTGCCTAAAATGTGCTCAAGCTGTTCAAGTTTTGGTGAGAATAAATTCACGAAATTGATATTCTCTGGCGCTGCAGTAAGCCAGAAGTCAGCATTGTTTGTTTGCAGCTCATTGATATCAATGCTGCGCTTGGCCGTTGATACGGTTATCCCATTAAGAGCAAGTAAACCAATACTGGCTACGTTTCTGTTAGCATCTTTGGCGGTTAAATTTTTTAGGGCAAAATCAGTGTTTGTTAGTGAAACTTCTATTGGGGTGTCAGGGCTTTTTTGCGTGATTAAAAAGGTGCTATTGAGCTTGATATCAGCTGATGTCAGGCTAGCCTCAAATAAGCTATCGACCAAACGCCAATAAGGCGTTACTGACAGTGAATTGACATCCAATTGGCCATTAACTATCAGTGGGCTAAGTTGCACTTGGCCATTGAGGGTAATTTTACCGGTTTGATTATCATCAAGCTTCAATGAAAATTGATTGGCGTTAGTGCTGCTATCTAATAGCGCCGTGGTGCTAAATTGCTTTAGTAATATTGATATCTCGTTATAGCTTAAAGCTGAATCGGTAATGGCATCGGTAATCTTAATATTTGCATTGGCAAAAGTGAAATTGTTGATGTTGAAGGAGATAGGGTCACTGTCATTGGGCTCTGGTTTAACTTCTTCATCAATCGAATTGTTGGCTAAGGTGGTGACAATATCTGAAAAATTATATTGGTAAGCACTATTAGAACCGTTAGCGCTTGACGCAAATCTTGCTAAGGCGACATCAGTACCATCAATAGTCAGGTAGTCTAGTGATACATCTAAGTTAAAAAGAGACTTCCACACCATAATATCGGTGGCAATATGGTTAATGTGCATGAAGGTGTTAGCTGTGTCATCTTCTGCGATATTGATGTTATCGACACTCAATTCAAAGCTGAAAGGGTTAATCTTGATGGCTTCAATGCTGACATCTCTACCGAGTAAAGCTGATAGGCTTTTAGGCAGTTGTTTTGTTGCGATAAAAGGGATTAATAATCCTAATATCATGACAAAAATCAGATACAACATCGCAGTGTAAATGACGATTTTTTGGTAACGAGGGCGCTGTTTGAATGCTAATGTTAACGCTTTTAAAGATGACTTCATAAACATCGAGCCTATTGCTGAATAATGGCTATAGTTGAATTTAGACATTTTAACCAAATTAAGGTTCAGTTACTCGTCGGTTTTAAAACTTTTTTACAATTTATCTTCATTTGCTTTTTAAATAGACAATTGCGAGGTTGCAAATTAAGCTTATGTATTAATGAATAATTTCTTCATTTAGATTTTTGGGCTGCTGTGGTATCAAATTACCTGTCTTGGTTAGCTATATAGATTAATCAATGCTTTATCTCGTGGTGTAATAGCCAAGGGTAATTTCTTACTCAGATGTAGCAACTGTATGGTTTGATTCTCTTAAAAAAAGGATGCAAGGATGCAAATTAGACTCGCTTCTGAACTTGATCTCAATGTTCTAGTCACATTATTTGATGATTATAGGCAAAGTTTAGGCTTTAATGCTGAACCGCAAAAATGTCGCCACTTTGTTACCTCCCGTTTAGCTGAAAATGATTCGATGATATTCGTGGCGTTAGAAGATGAACAAGCATTAGGCTTTGTTCAGTTATACCCATCCTATTCTTCTTTATTATTAAAATCGGTTTGGTATTTTGATGATGTGTTCGTTGCTGAAGAGTTTCGAGGCAAGGGGATCGCGACTGCTCTGCTCGATAAAGCTAAAACGTTAGCACTAGGCACAGAGGTCCTTTTTGTAAAACGAACTCAGGTCAATAAAAATGAGCTAAGCTCAAGCTTGACGAATATGACTGAAGTTGAGGGAATGTACCTTTACCACAGTGAACCTTAGTTATAAATTTTATTATTGAGTCAGCCCCTAGTATAA
This sequence comes from Shewanella sp. 4_MG-2023, assembly GCF_030548015.1. NCBI lineage: Bacteria > Pseudomonadati > Pseudomonadota > Gammaproteobacteria > Alteromonadales > Shewanellaceae > Shewanella > Shewanella sp. 4_MG-2023. The sequence goes on along the minus strand of NZ_JAUORL010000006.1, from coordinate 169,499 downwards.
CCTTTGGAAATTGATAAAATGCCAAAGGTTTTTTTATGTCCGAGGATTTTAGATTGAACAAGAGTTTAATAGTCAATGTCATCGCCGCTGCATTAGTTGTTGCGGGGCATTTTTTAGCTTTACCAGTGGTTTTTACTATTGGTTTATTTGCCTTGTCAGGCGCAGTGACAAACTGGCTGGCAGTGCATATGTTATTTGAAAAAGTACCAGGCTTATATGGCTCAGGTGTGATCCCATCTCGCTTTGAAGAGTTTAAAGGTGGCATTAAGCATCTGATGATGGAGCAGTTTTTTACTCAAGAAAATATTGATAGATTACTGACGGAAAATAATGCTTCAGCAATAGACTTAACACCCGTTATTGAAAAGGTGGATTTAGAGCCATCATTTGATGCGTTAATCACTACAGTAGAGCAATCCTCATTTGGTGGAATGCTAGCAATGTTTGGCGGTACAGAAGCTTTAATACCGTTAAAAGAGCCTTTTATCGAAAAAATGAAGCTATCGCTGACTGACCTTGCTCAAAGTGAAGCGTTTAATCAAATCCTTATAAACGAGTTAGAACAGCCCAACGTGATGGCGGACTTACAAGCGAAAGTCGCAAATATTGTTGAGCAACGTTTAAATGAATTAACCCCAGAAATGGTTAAAGATATTATTCAAGAAATGATCCGTAAACATTTAGGCTGGCTGGTTGTTTGGGGCGGCGTATTTGGCGGTATCATTGGTGCTGTAGCGGCGTTAGTACAAGCGTAAGTTTTCTTGCTTTGCTCGATTAATAATCGACAATAGTCCTAATCTCCACTACTTTTAAGCGAGTGAGATTAAATTGAAGGAGTGCCAATGTCCCAGCATCATAAGATTAACTATATCGAATTACCGGTTAAAGACTTGATCAAGACAAAGGCATTCTTTACCGAAGCATTTGGTTGGCAATTTAAAGATTACGGCCCTGAATACAGCTGCTTTTTAGATGTAGGTATTGAAGGCGGCTTTTATGTTGCTGATGAAAACTTCAAGGTGAGCCGTGGTAGCCCACTTATCGTGTTATACAGCCAATGTTTAGAAACTAGCCAGCGGAACATTATTGCTGCTGGTGGCAGTATTGTTAAAGCGATATTTAACTTTCCTGGCGGAAAACGATTTCATTTTGACGATGTTAACGGCAATGAATATGCCGTTTGGTCAGAATAATGATCGCCTCCAGTGGCCCGAATGGCCCACGTAATCCTTGTATGGCAAATTGCTGCTTAGATGAAGCTGATATTTGTCTTGGTTGCCACCGAAGCTATGATGAAATTCTTGCTTGGCATACTATGAATGATGCTGAAAAATTGGCTTTAGTTGATAGTTTAAAAATTAGGGCAGAGCAAAGAAAGCCCTATTAATCGAGCGATTAAATTTATGCTGATTAAAAAGCGCTGCTAAACGACATGTTTAGCAGCGCTTTTTGGATAATGGGGCTTTTAAATCATCATGGGTTTAGAGTTATTATTCGATCTCAGTTTTGAACAGTTTGAAGCCGCGAGCTTGATAATTGAGTAAGGCACTAGGATGATCTAAAGAGCAGGTATGAACCCAGACGCGTTGGGTGCCTGAAAGTGCCCATGCATTCTCAATGGCTTGGCTTAGTAAATAACCGCCCATTCCTTGGCCGATAAAACGATTGCCTAAACCAAAATACATGATTTCAACGTTACCCTGTGCTTGTTGTTGCAGCTCAAAGTAGCCCGCTGGTGAGCCTTGAAAATAAGCCACATACAGATGCAAGTTGTCAGCCTCGCTGTAAGCTTGCCATTGCTCATCAGTCCAAGACAACTTGTCGGTCCATTGCCAAGCACTCCCCACAAACTGATATAAAAATTTATTAAATTCAAATTGTTGTTTTTCAGCTTTGATGACGGTGAGATCTTTAGCATCTAATTTGGGATTGAATTGTTCAAGGCAAAGCATTTCAAGATGAAAAATGGAAACGGCAGTCATAGTGGCTTTTTATATGGTGGAAGTTGTAGCTGCAGTTTAACTGGAAACAAATAAAGTTTGAATTGAATCATTAATGAAAATTGGTGAACAGTAACTAAAACAGCCACCTATAATTTAGATGGCTGTTAAATGACTTATGACACTAGATTATGCTTAATAAGCACTGTCATGCACATTTTTAACGGCACGGCCTGATGGGTCGTTAATGCCTTGTAAGCTTGCATCCCAAAGTAAGGCTTCAGGGGTTGAGCAGGCTACCGTTTTGCCTCCTGGCACTGTTTCGGCTGCGGTTTCTAGGGGGAAGAACTCTTCAAAGAAACAGCGGTAGTAATAAGCTTCTTTAGATTCTGGGGTGTTGTATGGGAATCTAAATTTAGCATTTGCGAGCTGCAAGTCATCAACTTGTTCTGCGGCAATATCTTTTAGGCCGTCAATCCATGAATAACCAACACCATCACTAAATTGCTCTTTTTGACGCCATACCACTTCATGGGGAAGAGCGTGTTCAAAGGCTTCACGTAAAATGTTCTTTTCAATGCGGCCATCTTTAGACATCTTGGCTTCGGGGTTAATGCGCATTGCCACATCCATAAACTCTTTATCTAAGAATGGTACACGGGCTTCTAGTCCCCAAGCTGCCATGGCTTTGTTAGCACGCAAGCAATCAAATAAATGTAATTTATCCAGCTTTCTGACTAATTCTTCATGGAATGCCTGTGCATTTGGCGCTTTATGAAAATACAAGTAACCACCAAATAATTCATCAGCCCCTTCGCCTGACAGTACCATTTTAATACCCATAGCTTTAATTTTACGGGCCATTAAATACATAGGTGTCGCCGCACGAATGGTGGTGACATCATAAGTTTCTAAGTGGTAAATCACTTCTTTAATCGCATCTAAACCTTCCTGGAAGGTGAAATGAATTTCATGGTGAATAGTGCCAATTGAATCAGCAACTTTTTTGGCAGCGATTAAATCTGGTGCGCCTTCAAGTCCCACTGCAAATGAATGCAGTTGCGGCCACCAAGCATCGGTTTCACCGTCGTTTTCGATACGATGCTTAGCATAAGTTTGAGTAATCGCTGAAATTACCGATGAATCTAGGCCGCCAGATAACAATACCCCATAAGGGACATCAGACATTAATTGACGTTTTACAGCGGCTTCTAGCGCATCACGTAATTCTTCTTTGCTGGCTGGGTTATCTTTTACTGCGTCATAATCACGCCAGTCACGGTGATAATACTGGGTTAAATCGCCATCTTTTGAGAAATGGTAATGGCCGGGTTTAAATTCTTCAACGGTTTTACATACTGGCATTAGAGCTTTCATTTCTGATGCAATATAGTAGTTACCTAAGCTATCGCGGCCTGAATACAATGGAATAATCCCCATGTGATCACGGCCAATTAAGAAGGCATCTTGAGTTTTATCGTAAAGCACAAACGCAAAAATACCGTTTAATTTATCTAAAAAACCGACACCGTATTCTTGGTATAAGGCCAAGATAACTTCACAATCAGAGTTGGTTTTGTAGCGGTATTTGTCGCCTAACTCAGCTTTCAGTTGTTTGTGGTTATAAATTTCACCGTTAACCGCCAGCACAATGGTTTCGTCTTCACTGATTAATGGCTGAGCGCCATGATCGACATCGACAATGGCAAGTCTTTCATGGGCAAGAATGACTTTATCATCGGCATAGACACCAGACCAGTCTGGTCCACGGTGACGCAATAGCTTAGACATTTCTAAAGCCACTTGACGCAATTCTTTAGCGTCTGATTGGATATCTAAAATCGAAAAAATTGAACACATAATGTGGCTCCAGCAAATATCAGGTTAAATCTAATTTAAAAGGTCACTTAAAATTGATGATTACAAACTTAAGGATCTGTATCTGAAATCTACTTTGACAGCATTTTTATCAGTGTACAAACTCTTTTGTTGAATTATTCTTGTTAAATTAGCCTTTTGGTGCAGCAAAATCTAACTTTGAAGCTATCTATTTTGAGGATCGTTTAAATATAGTGAGTTTTTGTTGAGGTATCTATATTTAACGGTGTGGATATAGACTCAGATTTTATGATTATGGAATCAAAATTAATAAATATAAAACCAATAAAAACATTGTTATTTTGGGTGTTATTTGTACAAAAATGCCGCTTTATGATTAACACAAAACGGCATTGCTGATTTTATCTTTTTATTGGCATGCTCAAATTAAGCGCCAAGTTCACGAAAATTTATTTGGCCCTAGTTGGTTATTGACTCAGTTTTCGCTGGTCGAAGGCGATTAAACTCAGAAGCTTCATAGTAACCAGGCCAATCTTGGCTGTTGGCTAATGTTTCTGCCGCTTGGTAGTACACGCTAATATCTTGCAGCGCGCCTGATAAGTCCCACTCTTCACGGTAATGATCACAGACGTTGTGGTAGCAGCCTTTCATTAACTTTTGCATTTGCTGTTTGTATTGGGCAGTTTGCTCATCTAACGGCACACTACCACCACCGGCAAATACAGCTGGGACACCGAGTTTTGCAAAGCTGAAATGATCTGAGCGGAAAAAACCACCTGATGCAGGATTGCGTTCACGGGTGACCGTTCTATTTTGCGATGTCACTATCTCTGTTAAATAGCGTTCAAGTTCAGATTGGCCTTTACCCACTATGGTGTAATCTTGGGTTTTACCATAAACATTGGTGCTGTCTAAATTAAATACCGCCACCGATTTATCAATAGGATAGATAGGGTTCGCGGCATAATAGCGTGAACCTAATAAGCCTTGCTCTTCACCTGTGGTGGCAATAAAGGTAACTGAACGTTGTAAGGGGTTTCCTGCTTTTGCCTGTTTGGCAAACTGGCGGGCAATTTCCATAATACCCGCGGTGCCAGTGGCATTATCAAGTGCGCCATTGTAAATATTGTCGCCGTCTTTAGTTGGGTCAACCCCAAGGTGATCCCAGTGAGCTGTAAATAACACATGTTCATCTGCGGCATCGCTACCTGGTAAGGTGGCCACAACATTGTAACTGTCGGCATACTCTGCCTTGCTGCTAAAGGCGATATCTGCGCTTTGCTTAAGATCGATGTTTATGGCGCTGTTAGCGGCTCTGGCCATTAAAGTATCAAGCTCAAAGCCTGATTTTTTGAATAAGGCAGTAGCGCTGTCCATGGTTATCCAACCTTCAACCGCAATGCGCTCATCTTGTACCGCTTTACTGAATACCAAGTCTTGCTGTGGACCTGTCCAGCTATTTTCAACAACTGACCATGGATATGCCGCAGGTGCAGTATCGTGAATGATGATAGCGCCTAAGGCGCCTTGGCGGCTGGCTTCTTCGTACTTGTATGTCCAGCGACCGTAGTAGGTCATTGCTTTACCGTTAAACTTTTTCGATTCTGGGTTAGCAAAGCCTGGATCATTAACTAATATAACGGCAATTTTACCCGTCATATCAAGACCGTCATAATCATTCCATTGGTATTCTGGAGCGTTAATACCGTAGCCAACAAACACTAATGGGGCATTGCTAATATTGACTCCGCCTTTATCATGGCGGGTGCTTAGGACGATGTCTTTGCGATATTTAAGCTCAATGCCGGCTAAACTGACCGCTTGTTGCTCACTGGCGGTGTAACTGACCATGGGCACTGGTTGTAGATAACTGCCTTGATAAGCCCCTTGTAAGCCCATTTCTTCAAAAGCTGCTGTTAGGTAATCTAAGGTTAATTTTTCGCCGTGAGTTGTTGGCGCTCGGCCTTCAAATTCATCTGAGGATAAGGTTTTAATATCTTGTCTAAAACGCGCTTCATCAAAAGTGATGGTGCTGGTTTCTGCTGCTAATTGCTGACTTTGTAAACTTTGATTGGTATCAGTACTTTGTTGGCTGCAGGCGCTTAAAAGGGTAAGTGCGCATAAGGGGAGTATTTTCTTCATAGGTCTTATTCCTATTGTTATCGTTTTTATGTGTTATTGCAGGTTTACAGGCTATATTTGTAGACGATATTTCAGACAAAACTACAGCGGCATAAAGGCAATAAAGATTATTGTAGCCGCATAATGAATCAAGCCTATGCATCACACAAGAGCATAGGCTTGAAATTATGTTACCTAATGTTAATCAACAGGAAATAATGGCTTAAACCACATCAATATCGCCTGCGCATTTGAACACATGGTTAGGTCTAAATGGCTCTTTATCAATGTCGGTAAATTGACTAACGCCACTGGTAACCAAGATGGTTTCTAGTCCCGCTTGAAATCCAGCTAAAATATCCGTGCGCATGTTATCGCCAATAATGATGGTGTTATCTGAATGACCTTTTATGTGATTAAGTGCTGAGCGAATAATCCACGAACTGGGTTTGCCCACATAAAAAGGCATTTTGCCAGTGATACGCTCAATGGGTGAGCATAATGCGCCGCATGCAGGACTATAAGCTGGCCCGTGAGTATCAGGATTGGTGGCAATAAAACGCGCTCCTGCAGCTATAAATTTTGATGCTTTATGGATCATGTCCCAGTTAAATGAACGGGTTTCACCGACAATTACAAAATCAGGATTAATATCTGTGATGGTAAAGCCTGCATTGTAAAGTTCATGGGTGAGGGCGCCTTCACCAATCACATAGGCTTTACTGCCTTGTTGATGCTTTAAAAAGTCAGCGGTGGCCATGGCTGAGGTATAAAAACAGGTTTCAGGAACGTTAATGCCTGCAGCGCCAAGGCGATTTTGTAAGTCTTTTCCGGTTTGCACAGGGTAATTGGTGAGAATAACCAGTGGGTTGCCTTGTTCAAGTACCCGATGAATAAACTTGTCACTTCCTGGTATGAGCTTGTTGTCGTGCAGTAAAACGCCATCAATGTCGCAGATAATATTTTTCATACACTCGCCTCGAGTCTTAATCTTTAATGCTATCCATAAAAGGTTTTTTGCCCATTCATACAAACATAATTTGCGCGATAAATCATCTAAATCAATCGAGGAGGTCGTTTTAATTGGCACAAAAAAAAGCACTGAATTGATAATATCAACTTCAGTGCTTTTTATACTTGCTTAGCTTAAATGCCTAGCGAGTACATTCTTCCAGTAGGTATGCTAAATGGCGATACGAAATGCCACTGTGCTGGGTCAAGCCCACTTCACAGGTTCTGTTAGCGTAGTAACCTTCTTTGGTTTCAGCTGGGATCAGCTTTTTAATATTACGCAGGGCGCTGGCATTAATTTCTGGTTTATAAAGACCTTTTTCACCGGCATAACCACAACAAGCAATACCATCTGGCAATACCACTGTTTCAGAACAGGCATCAGCAATGGCTTGAAGTTTTGGCTCAAGTTTCATCTTGCGGGCACTACAACCTTGGTGCAGGGTCACGCTAGATTTCTTGGTGATACTTGGTTTAATGTTCGGCAAAATATTGTCGTGCATGAACTCAACTAAATCTGTAATCGCTACTTTAGGATTACCGGTTAGAGTGCGATAAGTACAAGACAATGCGTCAACAAGCACAGGGACTTTACCGTTTTCGCTTAGCTCACTCAGGGTATCAATCAGTTCATCACGCTTAGCATCCGCATTTTTGAAATCACCTTTTGACTCCCACAATTGGCCACAACACAGCTCACGAGTATTGTCTGGGGTGATCACGTTGTAGCCTGCACGTTCTAGCAAAGTCACAACTACTTCTGGCAGCGTTACCTTGTTAGGGTCTTTTGGTGTCGGGCCAAAAGTACGACCGCCACATGCAGGGAAGTACAATACCGTCTGCTGACCAGGAATATGAGCCGATGGTTTAGCGACTTTGCCGCCCTTAGGAAAGTCAGGATTCCAATATGGCACTTCTTTAGTGATCATACGGCCGACATTCATAATTGAGTTGGTGACACCATCACCAGTGATTTTATGAATAACACCTAAGGCGTCAAAGCCTGTACTGATCGCTTGGTTAACTAAACCAAAGTGATTAGCTTGAAAGTCGAGTACTTTTTGCTCTGTCGTAGTAATGTGCGGAGTACGCAATTTACGCACCAAATTACCCATGCTGTTGTCAACTGGACAAGCAATAGTACAAAGCTGACAAGCTGCACAAGTATCAATCACGTCATACTTTGAGCTGACGCGCATTGCTTCGGCGGCTTCTTTTTCACCCGATTGCTCTAAACGCTCAATTTCACGCAAGGTTGCGATACGTTGACGAGGGGAAAAGTTTAGCGCTGAAGTTGGGCAGGTTTTTTCACAAAAACCACACTCAATACAACGATCGACAAAGTCATCCACAACTGGGCAAGGTTTAATATTTTTAACATGAACTTCGGCGTCATCGTTTAATAACACACCTGGGTTCAATAACGTGGTTGGGTCGAAAATATGCTTAATTTGTTTCATTAACGTATAAGCATCAGCACCCCATTCCATTTCTACAAATGGCGCGACAGCACGGCCGGTACCATGCTCAGCTTTCATTGAGCCATCGTACTTATTAATCACCATTTCAGCCACATCTTCCATAAAGGCATGGAAGCGCTTGATATCAGCGTCGCTGGCAAAAGTTGGGGTGATAATAAAGTGGAAGTTACCTGCCAATGCATGGCCGTAAATAACCCCTTCAGGGTAGCCGTGCTTATGGAATAGTGCGGTTAAATCAGCCGCAGCTTGTGCAAGGTGTGGTAATTCAAATGCCACATCTTCAATGATAACTGAAGTACCTTTTGGGCGCGCGCCGCCAATAATTGGGAATAACCCCGAGCGCATTGCCCAGTATTTACTAAATACCGCAGGGTCGGCACTGAAGGTAATTGGGCGCTCAGTTTTAATATGAGCTATTTTAGCGGTTACTGTTTCAGTGTATTGCGCTAAGGTTTCTGAGTCATTAGCGCGACATTCGATAAGTAAAATCGCCGAACCTTCAGGCAAATGTGACAACCACTCTGGCATGCCAGGTTTACCTGTTACGGCTTTAATCGATGCCCAGTCAAGTAATTCTACTGCTGCTACCGCATCAATGTTTAATGGTGGTACGGCGCTAGCGGCATCTTCCATACTGAAAAATACTGCCATGGCAGAAGCTTTAAATTTCGCTTCTTCCACAGTGTGGTAGGTCACTTCATTAACGAAAGCCAGTGTGCCTTCTGAGCCCACAATCAAGTGGTTAATGATGTCAAATGGGTCGCTATAGTCAATTAACGCATTGATACTGTAACCCGTGGTATTTTTGATAGAGAACTTTTTCTTAATTCGCGCCGCAAGGGTAGGGTTATTTTGCGTCATTTCTGCTAAGTCCATTAACGACTGCAGTAACTCACCATGTGTTGCTTTAAATGCGGCTTTAGACTGATCACAGCCAGTATCAAGTTCAGTACCATCGGCAAAGATTAACTTAGCTGATGCAATGGTCTGATAAGAGTTTTGCGCAGTACCACAGCACATACCCGAGGCATTGTTAGCGACAATACCGCCAATTTTGGCAGAGGTTAAGGTTGCTGGATCTGGACCGATTTTCTTGTTTAATGGCTTTAAGGCTGCGTTAGCATCAGAGCCGATAACTGCTGAGCCTAAAGTGATTTTTTGGCTGTCTTCAGTGATTTCAATTTTTCTGAAGCCATCATGACCTAAGATAAGCAAAATACCTTCACCAATGGCTTGGCCTGATAAACTGGTACCAGCAGCGCGATAAGTCACAGGGACTTGATGTTTATTGGCAATTTCTAGCGTGGCTTTAACTTGCTCGACGTCATCTGCATGAACAACAATTTCAGGGACAATTCTGAAATAACTTGCATCTGTTGACCAAGCGAAACGACGTACAGGGTCGTTACTAACGGCATCTTTGCCTAACTTAACCAATAACTCATCCATGACTGTTTGATAATTAATAGTCATATTTTGTACTCATATTTTGTTATCTACAATGAGAGCAAGCAACCTGATGATTGCTTGCTATTAATTCAATCTTAGAAACCGCCCCAAGCGACTGCGATAGTACCAGCAACAAAGGCATAAACTAGTGCGATAGGCATGGTCTTACGAATGATTTCTGATTCGCGACCTGCCATGCCAACAACAGTAGCAGCAGCAACAACATTCATGACACACATCATGTTACCTGCGTTAGCGCCAATACCTTGGAGTGCTAAAACTAGCGCATGGTTCATTCCAATGTTGTCTGCAACAGAATATTGTAGTCCAGAGAACATCATATTAGAGAAAGTGGCAGAGCCAGATAAGAACGAACCGAAGATACCTACAACCGGTGCTGTCCATGCCCATACCGCGCCCATAGTGTTAGCCAGTAAGTCAGCTAGTGCTACAGGCATTGATGCTAAGTTTGCGCTGTTTTCACCTGAGTTAAGGAAAATTTTCACCATAGGTACTGAAGCACCTAAAGAAATAATCGTAGGCAGCATTGAAGAACAAGATGTGGTGAATGATTGCTTAATAGATTTGCTATTCATTTTGAATAATACAAAACCAATTAAACATACCACGATAAAGAAAATACCAGGGGCATAGAAGGTCGCAAAACCTGCTTTTAATTCAGTACCGAGTAAGCCAGTCCAGCTGATATTGAAGCTGTTTAAGAAGGCTTTGAATGGTTCAACAACACGTGACAAGACCAATAACGCAGCCATGATGAGGTAAGGAGACCATGCTGCCATTTGGCTGAATTTAGCAGGGGTAGCAGACTGCTCTGTTACCGCGGCATTATCAAAGTCAGATTCAGCAAAATCATGCCAAGGTTTTGATGGCAGTAACCAACCTTTTTTAGCTACTGGAATAACCACAGCCATGCCGACTAATGCACCAATCACTGATGGGAATTCAGGACCTGCAAAATAGTTAATTAACCAAGCGGGTACAGTGAATGCTAGGCCGGCAAAAATAGCGAACTTCCAAACTTGAAGACCTTCAAGGAAAGACTTGTTTCTACCAAAGAACCCGGTTAGTACGCACACCATGACCAAAGGCAATAAACTACCAGTGATTAAGTCAATGGTGATCATGTGCATTGCAATATACTGAGCGTAGTCAGCAAAATTACCGCCATGTTGGCCGATTTGAACAGCAGCCATGTTCACGCCGCCTTCAGTTAATCCTTGCTCGATACCAAATAGCACAGGCAAACCAATAGCACCAAATGACACAGAGGTTGAGTCAGCGATCAATGCCACAACGGCAGATGCAATCGGCGGAACACCCAGTAACACTAATAGTGGCGCACCAATCGCTGCAGGGGTACCAAAACCAGCTGAGCCTTCAATGAATGAGCCAAACAACCAACAGATAATAATGACCTGAACACGAGCATCAGCACTAATATTGGTAAAACCAGCGCGGATAGTATCCATTGCACCAGAATATTTAAGGGTGTTAAGTAAAAATACAGCACCAAAAATGATGGTGAGAGGAGTGAGTGCGGATAACAGTCCCTCTACCACTGAGGCGGCGATTAAAGTGGTATCCATTTGCCAAATAAATAAAGCAGCTAAGCCGGTAGCTACCATAGATATCGGCATCGCTTTCGATGCGGGCATACGTAATAAAACTAAAAACACCATGACACTGATGATTGGTGTCAGACTTGCGAGCAGTTGTAATATGGTCATGCGTACCTCTATTGGAGTGCATATTATAATATTTTAGATTTTTACTAGTTTAAGTGACTTTGTTAACGAAAGCGTAAACCCATTATTCGCTTTTGCTAAAGTGGCTACAATAGACTGCATTTAGGGATGTTGCTTTTTGATCGAGATCATCTAGATGAACATTGTTTAATACTCTAGCTCAAAGTGTGAGCTGTAATTGTAGCGGGTATTGCTTATAGTGATGAAGATCTCATTTTTAGCGTGGTTACAATGCAATTATTCTGTAATTTTGTGTTAAAGAAGTTAAATTGTCTGTTGTGATTGTTTGCTGCTCAAGTATTTTATGGCTTTTGATAAGCCCCCCCAAGGCTCTTTTTACTGCCTAACTGACGTCATCAATATCTAAGAACTCAATTTTTGAGTTAGCCCCAAAGAGGTATAATTCAAGGTGATTATTTAACGTTAGCTATTTTATCTCTTCAGAATCCGCCTTGTGGTCAAATCCGCTGACACCTTTATTTTATCGCGACTACCCGCTTTACATTTCTTTAACTTGTCTTGACGTAGTTTGGCTAGCTTTTCATATATGATGATTTAAAAACAATGTGTTGATTAAAAAATCATTATTAAAAGTGCGCAAGGTCACATTTTGATAGCGACCTAAACAGCCTCGATATATCCAAATTAACAATAACAACTTCAGCAATAGGGAATACTGATGGATTACAATAAATCGCGACCAAACTTATTCACACTTCTCGTAACAATAACACTGGCGCTGCAAGCTTGCGGCGGTTCAGATGATAGTACTGGCTTACCCACAGACGAGATAGTCAATCCACCAACCAGCACACCGCCGCAGACCACTCCCACTGAACCCAGTTTAGGCGACTTTGTAGCATTTGGCCCAAGTGAGGTTGTTCGTATTGCCGAAGGTGAGTCTGGTTTTTTAGCAGATTTGGACAGTGGCGATCGTTTTGGCCGCGATCATGACAATGCCGGTGATATTAATGGTGATGGTATTGATGATTTGGTCGTCGGTGCTCGCTCGGATGATGACGGCGCAACGGATGCCGGTGCTGTGTATATTTTATTTATGAATCAAGACGGTACCGTCAAGGCAAATCAAAAAATCTCCATGGTGCAAGGCCGGTTTTCAGCTAGCCTAGATGAGGGCGATTTTTTTGGTTATGGCGTTGCTGGCATTGGTGATTACAACGGCGATACTATTCCCGATATTGCCGTATCGGCGCCCGCAGCCAGTATACCGGCTGTGTACATTCTGCACCTTAATCGCGATGGCACAGTCAAATCCATGGTTAAAAATGGCGGTATTGTGGCTCAAGGTCTGAGCGCTATTGGGGATATAAATGAAGACGGTAAAATCGATTTAGTGGCCGCCCAACCCAGTAGTGTTGATGGTGGCAGCATTCAACTGTTATTTTTTGATGAAAATGCAGAGGTTATTGATGATGATATCGTCACCATAGGTAGCAATAAGGGTGGCTTTGGTGATGGGTTAACTGCCAATGATAGTTTTGGCGGTCGAGAGTCAGCGTTGCTTGGGGATCTTGATAATAATGGTACTCAAGAGCTCGCAGTCGGTGCATTTGAGTCAGACAGTGGTATGGGTGCTATTTGGGTTTTGTCGCTTGATAGCGACACTTATGAAGTTGTAGATAAACTGAAAATTGCTCCAGGTCTAGCAGGCTTTGATGAAACCATTCCCTTAGATTCAAACCCTAATGGCACTGCTGGTGGACACTTTGGCCATGCCTTAGTGGCAGCTGGTGATTTAAATGGTGATGGCGTGGCCGATTTAATCACTGGCGCGAATCAATATGGCGCAGGGGTGGGCTATGTATTGTATTTAAACCCCGATAAAAGCGTTAAATCTTATAGCCGCATTAATGAAACCGAGGGCGGCTTTGATTTATCTTTAGCTTCAGAGGAACGTTTTAGCCGCTCAATGTCATTGGTTGATACTAATAGAGAGCAGGGCACTATTACTGTCAACATGGGCGGCGGCGCAGGTGTGACAGGGGCAATATATGCCTTAAGGTTTCAAGCATGTGATTTTAGCATTGAAGCTGAAAATACTTTTTGGAGTGAAGGTAATACACTGTTTTCTAACTGGGATCATGGTAGTCAAACCGTAACCGATGCATTAAATTTTGAGCAATGTAGCGTTAAAGCCTTTGAATATAATGGCACCAATATAACGGCCAAAGTAGAGGATGGTCGCTGTATTATCAAAGATGGTAGTGCAGTATTGAGTATCAGCGATGAAGGCAGTCAAGCCTATCGCCGCCAATGCCTATGAAGCGTTTTAACTGTTTATTGAAAGCGTTTGGAAAACTAAGGTATAAATAAGGCTTAAGTAGCTAAAGTCTAATTAATAATGACTTAATTAAAGCAATGATTTATTACGGGCATGATTAACACTGTTTGTGTTCATCTTGCCCTTATTAATTAGTCATCCTGCCCTTATTGATTAGGGCTAAATCGACCGGACGAGTCATCATAGTATATGAGTGACTACGGTCATCAATCCTGAGCATGTTACTGCACAAAAACAAAACGCAGTACTAATACTCAGTACTAATACTCAGTACTAATACTCAGTACTAATACTCAGTACTAAAATTAAGTACTAAAATTAAGTACTAAAATTAAGTACTAAAATTAAGTACTATAGCTCAGTGACATGTTCGCCAAAATACCACACCTTTCGAAAAGGGCCTTTATTATCTTTGGCTAAGGCTTTGACATTGTTAACTAATACATCATCGGTAAGTAAGGTTCTGCCGACATTATAAATCAGTAAATCAATGGGCTCTGATACCGAGTAGCGTTTATTGATCTTCTTTTTATAGGTTTCAGAGGTGTAATCTTTAATGTCAGTGTCGCTAGGGTAATTAGTTGTACTGCTTGATGTGGCAGTGCTTTTGTCTGTGCTTTTTTCTGCGCTTAAGTCATTGCAATTAATGCTTTTAGGGTGCGAGATGGCTTTGGCCACATCTTCAGAGCAAGCCTCAGTTAATTCAAAGTAAATAACCTTGCCATCGGTCATGCATTTTAAATCAGGCTTTCCTTCTTCAGGGGACTGTTTTTCAACCGATTGAAAATTTAGCCCTGCAGCTGCTGCAAAGCGAACAAAAATGCTTTTTTCGATCTTACCTTTTTCATATTCAGAGCCCATAGGGTGTACTCAGCTTAAATTCAAATAACCTAATAAGTATAGCTGGCGAATTTAAGCTGCAAAGTTAACCTTACTTAGCGTCATGACCCTTATTAGTGCGATGATTTACAGAGCAAGTTAACTATCTTCTTTATAAGATGGTTTTGCTTGAGCAATAAAAGCCGCGGCCGCAGCGGTTAAGGGTAAATTTTTACGCCAAATAAAGGCTAACTCCCAAGCGACCTGTTCAGCTAAGGGAATAAAAATTAATTTTTTTGAGGTAACTCGCTTACAAATCGGTGCCGGTAAGATGGCAAAAGCCATTTTGGCCTTGGCCATTGCCGCCATAAATTCCCACTGCCCAGTTTGAGACACCACATTGAGCTTGAAACCGGCATCTTGGCAACTTTGACTGATCACTTTACCGATAGAGAATTGGTCGTTGTATTGCACAAAAGGCAGTCCGGTGAGATCTTGCCAATGAATACAGCTGTGATTTGCCAGTTCATGCTCAACATGCACGCATACATTGAGTGGGTAACTTTGCAGCTGTAAGATATTAAATTCGTCAGTGTTACTGCATGGCAAAGCGGTTACGCCAATATCTAAACTGTCATTGAGTAGGGCTTTTTCGACCGCAACGCCGCCAACCTCCAACACATTGACATCAATGCCGGGATAAGTGCGAGTAAAAGATGCCAGCATATTAATAAACATCCCGCCAGTCATAGGGCTTAAACCTAAGCGCAGACGACCAATTCTTAAACCGGTTAATGCATTCATATCTTCATACATTCGATTCCACTGACCAACAATTTGCTGAGCGCTCTTAGCCAGTAATAAACCCGCTTCAGTGACTTCCACTTTTTGGTTGTTACGGATCAACAATGTCTGATCAAGGGTTTGTTCCATTTTTTTAATGGTTTTACTCAAGGTCGGCTGCGTCATATAAAGTTGCTCAGCGGCGAGGGTAAAGTGACCAACCTCAATCACAGTTAAAAAACATTGTAAGTTTTTAATTGATATGTTCATGCCAATATGGAATCCAGTAAGTAATTTTTTGTCATTTTACTTATTTATAGCCTAAGAATATAGTCTATTCCATAGAAACCAGTTAACCGTTTAAATTGAAGGAATATGACATGACAGCATTCAAAAATTTATTTGCTAGTGCACTTTTTCTTGCTGCACTTCCTGAAGTAGCTGAAGCTGAAGCTAAAGAAATGCCAGCAGACGCTAAAGAAGCGTAATCAATTTGAGTTGTTAGCCTCCCCACTAATGGCTTACAAATTGATTGAAGATATTGATTCATTACATTTGCTGCTCGCATAAGCTGTGTAAAATCAATAGCTTGCCAGATAGTGAAATATGAATGGCATTTATATTAAATATCATCACGTTTCACAAACATAAAGTCCGTTGGCTAACCACTAACGGACTTTTTGTTTTTGGATTATTTATGATGATGTGAACTAACACCCCTTGTTAACGTTCATGTTCGGCTGTGACTTTCTTGACGGCAACAATGGTTTGAAATCCACCGTTTTCACTTGGTTCTTGTAATAGCCACAAAAAAGAGGCTTGGCAGCCTCTTTTAAATCACGTCTTTAATCTATGAACAGATTAAAGACCAAGATATGAGATTGAGTTAACCTTTAGTGATTAAGATTAAGCGCTTAACACTCAACAATATTTACTGCTAAACCACCTTTGGCGGTTTCTTTGTATTTGCTGCGCATATCTTTACCGGTATCCATCATAGTTTTGATGACTTTGTCTAGGGTGACTTTATGGTTGCCATCGCCGCGCAATGCCATACGTGAAGCGTTGATGGCTTTTACTGCGCCCATGGCATTACGTTCAATACAAGGCACTTGTACTAAGCCGCCAACAGGGTCGCAAGTTAAACCTAAGTTATGTTCCATACCAATTTCAGCTGCATTCTCCACATGTTCGACAGTGCCGCCCATTATTTCAGTGAGTGCACCTGCTGCCATTGAGCAAGCCACGCCCACTTCACCCTGACAGCCTACTTCAGCTCCCGAGATAGAGGCGTTCTTCTTATACAAAATACCAATAGCGGCCGCGGTTAATAAGAAGCGGCAACAGACTTCCTCATCAACTTCTTGAACGAAGGTGTGGTAGTAGCATAATACTGCCGGAATAATGCCAGCAGCGCCATTGGTTGGTGCAGTGACGACCCGATCGCCAGCGGCGTTTTGCTCATTGACAGATAATGCGAATAAATCAACCCAGTCCATGGCGGTTAATGGGTCATTGTTATTACGGCCTTCTGCTTGCAAGCGGCGATATAAAGCTGGCGCGCGGCGGCGCAGCTTTAAACCTCCGGGTAACATGCCTTCTTTTTGGTAACCACGTTCAATACAGGTTTTCATGGTTTGCCAGATATTCCACAAGCCTTGTTTAACGTCCTCTTCGCTGGCAATACTTAGCTCATTTGACATCATGAGTGAAGAAATACTTAAACCATTTTCACAACACAAATCCAGTAACTGCGCGGCAGAATTAAAATCATAAGGGGCGGATTTTATCGGGGTCGCAGGCGAGGCATCACGCTGGGTAATTTCATCTTCATCTAGAATAAATCCGCCGCCGACTGAGTAATATGTGCGCTCATAAATGCATTCACCTTTGCTAAACGCATATAGGGTCATGGCGTTGGCATGGGCAGGCAGGCTTTTACGGCGATGATAGGTAATACCGTTGTCTCGAGTGAACTTGACTAGGCGGCCATCGGCAATTTTAAGGGTTTGTTCGGCTGAAACTTTTTCCAGTATGGCATCAATCGCATCGGTATCTACGGTATCAGGATCTTCACCCATTAAGCCCAAAATGACCGCTTTACCAGTTCCATGGCCTTTACCTGTTTGGCCTAAAGAGCCAAACAGTTGCGATTGTAGTTCGTCAGTTTGTGCCAGCAAGCCTTGATCGCTTAAGTGCTGCATAAATAATTTACCCGCTTTCATCGGGCCAACAGTATGGGAGCTTGAAGGCCCAATACCGATTTTGAACATATCAAATACACTAATCATTGTTATTAACCTTTAATCAGTTTTTATTATTTTAGTCGTTTAAATTTTTTGGCGTTTTATTCTAGCGCTCGCAGTGAGTAAAAATTGTGCGGCAATGTTAGTTATCTCCCTGTAACGGGTCATTTTATTGGGAATTTCCTTAGGGAAATTAAAATTTAGCGGCATAATGGCGTTAATTTGGCAGACTAAGTTTGCAATTAACTGCGATTATACCAAGCAATATAGCCTAAGTAGCTGGTATTTTTATCTAGAGCAATGGCGCCATTTAACTGCAGTATCCCATACTTTTTACGAGATACTTCATTAGATTTTCTTATGCATAGTGGTTCAGATTAGGTGAGTTTATTGCAGCGTCAGTTATCAAGGTGTTGTTTTTAAATTTATCAACAATGACAGTGGTAATTAACATTTAACAGGATATTTTAGGAGTAAGCGTGAGTTATCTAATGATGGATTTGGCTGGCGTTACGGTCAGCGAAGAAGAAGCCGAGCTATTAAGCCACGATAAAGTGGGCGGCATTATATTATTTACACGCAATTTTTCTAATAAAGCACAATTACAGGCTTTGATTAAATCTGTTCGACATATTCGCCGTGATTTATTGATTGCGGTTGATCATGAAGGTGGCAGGGTACAACGCTTTCGTGAAGAGTTTACTCTGCTACCAGCCATGGGGGATATTTTGCCTGCCGCCAAGGGCGATATGGCGCTTGCGAAACGTTGGAGCCAAGAGTTAGGCTTTTTAATGGCGATTGAGCTTTTAGCTTGTGATATCGACTTAAGCTTTGCGCCAGTATTAGATGTTAATGGTATCAGTGATGTTATTGGCACTCGCAGCTTTAGCGCCGAACCTGAGCAAGTGACCAGTTTAGCTCACAGCTTTATTCAAGGCATGACTCAAGCGGGTATGGCGACAGTGGGTAAACACTTTCCCGGTCACGGCAGTGTAAAAGCAGATACCCATGTGGCGATGGCTGTAGATACGCGCACTAAAGAGACTATTTTTAATCATGATATGCAGCCTTTTAAGCAGTTAATAGGCCAGCAGCAGCTAAATGGCGTTATGCCTGCCCATGTGGTTTATTCGCAAGTAGATCCAAATCCGGCAGGTTTTTCAAACTATTGGCTGCAACAGGTGCTGCGTAAAGAGCTTAAATTTGACGGGGTGATTTTCTCAGATGATTTAGGCATGAAAGGCGCAAGTTTTGCTGGCGATTATATTGGCAGAGCCCAAGCAGCATTATCAGCAGGTTGTAATATGATTTTGGTTTGTAATGATCCTGAAGGGGTTAAAACCTTATTAACCGAGTTTACTTGGCCTGAGCAATTGTCTGAATTTAAATCTGCACTCGCATTAAGAGCGAATGCTAAGCAGGTGATTAATGCCCTTGAACAGTCTGAGCGCTGGCAACATGCGCAGCAATTGGCAAAGCAAATATTAGCGGCAAAAAAATAATAGAAATTGAGCCTTAGATGATTTTTGAGCGGTTAAGTTTGGCTTGCTGTTAAACGGCAGAGTTTGTTTGCAGTTGCACGATAAATTATGGCTGGTTAATTAACGGCCAGTCACACGTGAGACAATAGTAAAACCGCAGCGCCTATGTTACATATTGATACAGTGAGTTTGGCATGCGACCCAAGCTCACTGTCATATTATTTTAAAAACTTTATTTCTAGGGCTTTTTTAAGTTTTACTAGAGACTTGTGATAACAGCTAATCCTATGATTAGCTGTTTTTTTTCTAGAGGTTTATAGTGGTTTGAGTTAAAAGCTTTTCAGCGTCCGCTCTTCAGTTGCGACTGCGTTTTCAACCATGGATTCAGGGCCGCTTTCTGCCTCAGTATCAACAATAGCATCAACCATGGATTCAGGGCCGCTTTCTGCCTCAGTATCAACAATAGCATCAACAATAGCATCAAGATTGGTATCAGTAACCGCGGTATTTATCTCAGTGTCATCAAGCAATAACGCCACAGGACGAGTTTCCGTCGGTTGTTCCATTTTACGGATTTGCATCACAATGCCGAGCCTTGGATGATCAAAATAATGGATTTCACCACTTCTCACGCGGCGGTTTTGCACCATAGGAATCGATTGTAAAAATGGACTCATTACCTTGTCTATATCAGCTTGCTCAGTGTATTGAAAGTATTCACTGGACGCTGTTTGCTTTTGGATCGGCTGGCGCAGTGCTAAGTTGGTTTCAATAAACAAATAATGACTTAGGTAAATATTAATATTACCGTCTAATTCCCACACTGGAGTGGTTTGAGGCTCTGGCGCTAAACTGGCAAAACTTGAATTAAAATCAAAGCCTGAAAATTCATCCTCTACTTGCTCAGAAATAGCATTGCCAGAATATTCAAAGTCTTCAGAGTAATCTTTACCTGCAAAAATACGTATCGGTTTGGCACGATTACGAGATTGCATATCTTGTTGCCAAGTCAGGTGAAGTAAACTGCGCATGTTTGACTCGCGGCGCACCGCTTGGATGATTTCACCAAATTCACTTTGAGACTCAGCCAGTAATACAGGACCATCACCTAAATAGGCTTGCTGCTCACTCGCAGCAGCAATAGAAAATGGCACTTGGCTTGGAAAGGCGGTTTTGTTGGCGCTCACTAACGGATCTTGGCAGTCGATTTCGCTGCTACTCCAGTCAGTTGAGGTGCAGCCGTTTAAACCTAGTGCAACCCCGGTAATATCGTTACTGATCATTGGGGTGATCAAATCGATATTCTTTCGGTTTGGCGCCGCTGCATTATCGTCTTGCCACTTTTCGACACTGTTGGTTTGTCTTTCAAACACATATACTTCAACCTCAAACCATGTTTTAGCTTGGGCTTGCATTGGTGTCGATAGTGCCGATATAGCGGCAATAGAAAAAGCAATGTTACGCAGCACTATTTAGTTTCTCCAGTACGATGTTTATCAAGTTGCTCGAGCAAGGTCTTAATTAAGTCTAGTCGTTGCTTGCTGGTTTCAGCAGGCAAGGTGAACTTTAACTTATTTGGGCCTTCCATTCGATAAATTTGTGGCTGACTTTGTAATAAGCCAATGATAAACATTGGGTCAATTTTATGGTCGTCACTAAATTCAATGCTGCCAC
The DNA here is from genome assembly GCF_030548015.1 of Shewanella sp. 4_MG-2023. Taxonomy (NCBI): domain Bacteria; kingdom Pseudomonadati; phylum Pseudomonadota; class Gammaproteobacteria; order Alteromonadales; family Shewanellaceae; genus Shewanella; species Shewanella sp. 4_MG-2023. The sequence goes on along the minus strand of NZ_JAUORL010000006.1, from coordinate 148,587 downwards.
CTTTGGCATGCATTTCAATCTTTGTTGCACCTAAAGCTGTTGCCTGATGCTTATATAAGGTTAATTCCATTAAGTTTTTAGTCGGTTCTGGCAACATGCCAAAACGGTCAATAAACTCAACTTTTAACTCATCAAGCATGCGTTCAGTTTCGCAGTTAGCAATGCGTTTATAAAGCGATAAGCGCATATTAACATCAGAAACATAATCATCAGGCAGTAGCGCTGGAATGCGTAATTCAACTTCACACTGGGATTTAAGCATATAATCTAGTGAAGGCTCTTTACCTTCTTTTAATGCTTTTACTGCTGATTCAAGCATTTCCATGTACAAGCTAAAACCAATTTTAGAAATATGGCCGCTTTGTTCATCACCGAGTAATTCACCGGCGCCGCGAATTTCTAAATCTTGAGTGGCGAGCATAAAGCCTGCACCTAAGTCTTCTAAGGCATCAATGGCGGTTAATCGCTTACGGGCATCTGCGCTCATTAATTTAGGGTGCGGCGTCATCAAATAAGCATATGCTTGGTGATGTGAACGGCCCACACGACCACGTAATTGATGCAATTGTGCTAAACCAAACTTATCCGCTCTGTCGATAATAATGGTGTTAGCACTGGGAACATCAATTCCGGTTTCAATAATGGTGGTACACACCAGCACATTAAAACGTTGGTGATAAAATTCTGACATGACTTTTTCAAGTTCACGTTCGCGCATTTGGCCGTGGGCGGTAACCACTCGAGCTTCAGGCAGTAATTGGCGAATGTTTTCAGCGCATTTTTCAATGGTTTCGACATTATTGTGTAAGAAATAAACTTGCCCACCACGCAAAATTTCACGCAAAATAGCTTCTCTTACCGTGGCTATATCGTACTCACGTACAAAGGTTTTTACTGCTAAGCGCTTAGCCGGTGGGGTGGCAATAATGGATAAATCACGCATACCAGACATGGCCATATTTAGGGTACGTGGAATCGGCGTGGCAGTAAGGGTTAAGATATCGACATTAGCCCGCAGGGCTTTTATCTTTTCTTTTTGGCGCACCCCAAAGCGGTGTTCTTCATCAATAACCAATAAGCCTAAGTTTTCAAAGTTTGCTTCAGCCTGCAGTAACTTATGGGTACCAATGACAATGTCGACTTTGCCATCTGATAATGACTGCAGCACTTGAGTTTGCTCTTTAGCTGAGCGAAACCGCGACATCACTTCAATTACCATTGGCCAATCGGCAAAACGATCTTTAAAGTTTTCATAGTGTTGCTGTGCAAGTAGGGTAGTTGGCACTAACACCACCACCTGTTTACCGGCATTGACCGCCACAAATGCTGCGCGCATCGCAACTTCGGTTTTACCAAAACCAACGTCACCACACACAAGGCGGTCCATGGCCATTGGGGTTTGCATATCGCTTAGTACGGCTTCAATTGCAGTTTCTTGATCGACGGTTTCTTCAAAGGGGAAACCTTGTGAAAATTGGGCATATTCTTCTGCATCAATTTTTAGCGCATCACCCGGGCGAGCTTGGCGTCTAGCGTAAACATCCAGTAATTCAGCCGCCACATCGCGGATTTTTTCAATGGCTTTTTTCTTGGCTTTTGACCAGGTTTCATTACCCAGTTTATTTAATGTCGGCTTTTCATCGGCGCCAATGCTGTAACGGCTAATAAGGTGCAGCGATGACACTGGGACATACAGCTTATCGCCTGCGGTATATTCAAGTTGCAGGTACTCGGCCACTAAGCCGCCCGTATCTAAGGTGACAAGCCCCTGATAAAGCGCAACACCATGCTCTAAATGCACAATAGGCTCGCCGACTTTAAGCTCTGCTAAGTTTTTTACCAGTACATCTGAGCTAACTTGTTTTTGCTTTTCACGGCGACGACGCTGAGAAATTCGTTGGCCAAATAACTCTGTTTCACAAATTACGCTGATATCACCTTTAGGGGTATCAAGTAACATGCAACCTTGTGATAACGGCGAGACGATTAAACCTATGTTGTCTTTAGCGGTTATAAAGGCATTTAAATGGCTAAATAACTTAGGTTTGATGTCAATTTTGCCAAGCAATTCAATTAAGGCTTCACGTCGCCCTTCAGATTCAGCGCTGAATAATAATTGTCCTTTAGTCTGACCTTGGGCCTTGGTGTACGCTTGCAGGTTAATTAACGGCTGTTTGAGCTTATGGTTGGCATTAACATCAGGCAGCCTGGCTACATTTGCCTGCTTGGCTTTTACAATAAGCTCAAGCTCGCCCTCGGCATTTTTGTTAGGCGTGCTAATTTGCGAGCGGGTGTATTTTTTAAAGGCTGCAAATAACTCATCGGTGAGTATGTATAGCTCTTGGGGCGCCAGTAACGGTCTTAACGGGTCAACGCGGCGATCTTCATAGCGAGTTTTAATTTCAGTTAAATGATGCTCACTGGCTTGTTCAATATCCCCAAGGGTGATCAGTTGAGTATCCTGAGGAATATAGTCAAATAAAGTGGCGCACTCTTCAAAAAATAGCGGTAAATAGTTTTCAATACCCGCGGGCATTAAATTACGGCTCACTTGCTGATAAACCGATTCCGCTTCTTTTGAAATCACTTCAAAGCGGCGACGGTAACGTTGTCTAAAGCCTTCAATACCCGCTGTATCGGTAGGGAACTCTTTTGCGGGCAACATGCGTATTGAATCAATTTCTTCTTTTGAGCGCTGAGAGTCCACATCAAAATAGCGGATGGTTTCTACTTCATCGTCAAATAATTCAATGCGCAAAGGCTGGGAAGATCCCGTAGGGAAAATATCTAAAATCGAGCCACGGATCGCAAACTCACCATGCTCATAAACTTGATCAACCAAGTAGTAGCCGGTGTCGGTTAGGTGCTGCCTAACCTGCTGTAAGCCGTAAATGTCACCTTTTTTAAGTAGCATGACATTGGAGGTTAAAAACGATTTTGGCGGTAACTTCACCATCAAGGTGTTCACCGGTACGATTATCACATTGTGATGTGACTGGCTCATTTTTGCCAAGGTTTCTAAGCGCTGTGAAATCAAGTCTTGATGGGGCGAGAAGCTGTCGTAAGGCAGGGTTTCTCTATCTGGGAATAAACACACATTGATGTCAGATTCTGCCAGAAGGTAACCCAGTTCAACCTCAAGCTGTAATGCGCTTGGGGTGTCATTGGTAACAACCAGACTAGTACCCGAATGCTGGGAAATTAGGCTAGAAAGCGTAATAGCTTGTGAGACCCCCCCCAGTGTTGTTAAGGTTTGAAACTGTTGGCCTTTTTTTACACTTGGCGGTGTTAGAACGCTAAAATTCTTCATTGAATATCTAACTAACTTCTTTTATAAAAGTGATAAATTTAGCCCGCAGATTGTGATCATCAAAACCAATCAGGCTTGGCTAAATTTGTATTGGCGATAGTTGATTAGCACCAGATTATGATAGCTATTATAAGCAAGCTTAAAACAATATGCAGGCAATATGTGTTATTTGGCTGCTTGTTGGCGAATTTGTTTGCGCTGCTGAAGCATTTTTTGCTGCACTGTTAAGCTGGCTTTAACCAGTTGCTCTACATCGGCATCTAAAATCTGACTAAAATCTAAGCTGACGGCATATTGTGGCTGATTTCTTTTATTATTTTGCTCTGCGTCATCATCAAAGTTAATGAGCTTGCATTGGCTCACCTGACAAAGACACAAAATGGCCACTAACTCGCTACTGATATAAATCGAGGTTTTAAAATACTCACCAATGGTCAGTGGCTTAGGGGTAATTAAACTGATGCCGCTACCACCAAAATGGCTGCCTTGGAATTTTTCACCGCTTTGGACTTCTTTTTCTAGCACATGATGCAGCACTAAATCTACTTTACGTGATTGCAGTTTAAGAAAGTCGACCACAGCTTTAGCATCGTTATCAATACTTCTTAATTGCAGTAAACAGCTTGCTTCTAACTCTTTGACTTCTGATAGTAATTTAAGCCCAACCGATTGCATCGAGCGTAAGTCTTGTTCAGACGGAATGCCTTGAGAACCTGACCAGTTTTCAAGATAAACAGCAAAGTCATGGGGCACGGTAAAATATGCATTGGATTCAGTTAACAAGGTTTGTCTCTTTATTTATCAGACTAATACCCCTATTATCATGCCCATCTTAATGATTTAGCAAGTTTTAGCCTTTGTGTTAAATTAAACTGCTGTTTTTTATTCCAATAAACACCAAGGATGCACTTTTCTTTATGAACTTTCGGTTTTCATTATTCATGGGCTACCGCTATTGGCGGACGCGTAAAGCCAATGCTTTTGCATCTTTCATTACTTTTTTTGCGGTATCGGGCATTTTTTTAGGGGTAGCCGCGCTGATCATTGTCAGCTCAGTGATGAACGGTCTAGAAGGTCAGCTTAAACAGCGAATTTTAGGCGCAGTGCCACAACTAACCCTCATTAATGATGCAGGCTTTAGTGATTGGCAAACCCAAGCTAAGTCGTTAACAACATTGCCGCAAGTACAAGGGCTCGCACCCACGGTGACCACTCAAGCTATGGTGCAATCAAGTAAAAATATCAGCGCTGTACAAGTGTATGGTGTGTTCCCTGAGTATGAGCAAAACCTTTCAGCCATCGTTGCCAATACCTATTCCAGCGCTTTTGAGCAGCTCACTCCAGGTAGTTACAACGTGGTGCTAGGCAGCGACCTTGCCAGAAAATTATCCATCAATGTTGGTGACAAAATCCGCATTTTAAGTGGCGATGGGGTGGTGTACTCACCATTAGGCCCCGTGCCAAGCCAGCGTAAATTTACCGTGGCAGGTTTATTTGAAATGGGCTCGCAAGTGGATGGAGTATTAGCCTATGTGCATTATCAAGATGCAAGACGGTTAATGCGTGTAAGCCCCAGTGAAATTAATGAATTACGGGTTTACTTAACCGATCCCTTCATCGCCCCTGAAATGGGCGTTACATTGACAGATAAATTAGCTCAGCAAGGCATAGCTATTGAAACCCGCGATTGGCGCGATGATTTTGGCCATTTATTTGCTGCGGTAAAAATGGAAAAAAACATGATGTCATTGATGCTCAGTTTAATCGTTGCCGTGGCGGCGTTTAATATTGTGTCGGCATTAGTGATGATGGTAATAGATAAAACCACCGATGTAGCAGTGCTAAAAACCCAAGGCTTAACGACGCAATCGGTGATGAACATCTTTATTGTTCAGGGCTCACTGAATGCCATTATTGGTTTGGCATTAGGCACCTTAGCTGGGGTCACAATTACTTTAAATTTAAATAGTATGCTTAATGTCTTGGGTATATCAGTACTTGGAGTAGGGCAAAATTTACCGGTGATCATAGCAAGTCAACAAATTATGGTCATTGTTGTTGGCACTCTTATCATGACATTACTTGCCACCATTTATCCCGCATTAACGGCTGCGCGAGTGCAACCTGCAACAGCCTTGAGATATGAATAATGAATAAACAACCAGTAGTATTAGAAGTTAACAAGGTCACTAAGCAATTTCATGACGGTGAAACCACCACCAAGGTGCTTTCGAGCGTTGATTTAACGGTTTATCAAGGTGAGCAATTGGCCATTGTCGGCACCTCTGGCTCAGGTAAAAGTACCTTACTGCATATTATGGGCACCTTAGATATCCCAACATCTGGCACCGTGAAGCTAGATGGTGAAGACCTTTATCAGCTAAGCGCAGCTAGACAAGCTGAAGTCAGAAATAAAGACTTAGGCTTTATTTATCAATTCCATCACCTATTACCTGAGTTTTCTGCGCTTGAAAATGTCGCCATGCCAGCGTTTATTCAAGGTCGAGATAAAAAGCAATCGTTAGCTGAAGCTACAGCCTTATTAGAGAGAGTTGGACTAGGGCATCGTTTAGAGCATATTCCTGCGCAGCTTTCAGGCGGCGAGCGCCAACGTGTCGCCATTGCACGGGCGCTGATTAATAAACCCAAGTTAGTATTGGCCGATGAGCCAACCGGTAACTTAGATGCCAGCAGCGGCGATAGTGTGTACGAACTGATTCGTGAGCTTGCTCAGCAACTGGGCACAGCCTTTGTAGTGGTAACCCATGATTATAAATTAGCAGCGAAAATGGATCGTCAATTAACCATGAAAGACGGCGTTTTACAGCAAGTAGCGGAAGAGAAATAATGAAGTCATTACTGCCACTGGTTATCGGTTGGCGTTTTTATCGCGCAAGACAATCTAACGGCTTTATTGGCTTTATTTCATTTGCCTCCACCGCAGGTATTGCGCTGGGTGTGGCAGTGTTAATTTTAGTGTTATCAGCCATGAATGGCTTTGAACGTGAATTAGAGCAGAGGTTATTAGGCGTTGTTGCACATGGTGAACTGCTGAGCGTTAACGAGCCATTACATGACTGGCAAGGCATTGCAGAAACGGCTAAAAGCATGCCAGAAATTGTTGCTACCGCGCCGTTTATTAAAATGCAGGGCTTGGTACAAAAGCCGGGCGGCTTTCAAGGGCTAGAGCTTAATGGTATTGAGCCAGAACTTGAAAAAGAGGTTTCAACCATTGATGAATTTATGCCAGCACAGGCGTGGGCCTCTTTAAGTACTCACTCCAACAACATTGTCGTTGGTCGCAGCTTATTAGACAAACTTGGTTTAAAGGTCGGTGACACCTTATCAATGTACACCCCAGATATGGGGCAAACCAATAAGTTAACTGCGGCGAAAAGTCATCGCTTTGTGGTTGCTGGTGTGTATGACTTGGGTGGAGAAATAGAATCAACTCAAGCCTATGTGTCTTTGCCGTATCTTGCTGAAGTACTGAAACTGCCTGTGGGCTCAGTGACAGGCCTGCGCATTACGGTTAATAAAGTTTTCAGTGCGCCGCGCATTACTCGCGATTTGGGTTATGCACAAAATCAGTATTTGCATTTAAATAACTGGACTCGTTCACAAGGGCATTTATATCAAGATATTCAGCTGGTTAGAATGGTGATGTATTTGGTACTTGCACTGGTGATTGCCGTGGCTTGTTTTAATATTGTTTCTACTTTGGTGATGGCAGTGCGAGATAAAAGCGCCGAAATCGCTATTTTGATGACAATGGGATTAAAGCGTGCCCAAGTGATGGCGATATTTATTATGCAAGGTGCACTCAATGGTGCTTTAGGTTGCACTATTGGCGCTGCTATAGGCGTGACATTGGCACTTAATCTGAGTGCGTTTGCCAATGCTGTTGAGCAATTTTTTGGGATTAAATTACTAGAATCTGATATTTACTTTATCGACTTCTTGCCGTCACAGCTACAGCAACAAGATGTGTTAGTGGTTGTTGGTATGGGCTTTGTGATGAGTTTACTGGCGACTATTTATCCGGCCTATAAAGCAACCAAAATAGCGCCAGCAACGGCATTAGCAGGGCGATGAATTGACTAGGTGTTAGGTCTTGAATCACTGCCTTGAAAAGCAGAGATAAAAACGCGCTCTAGCGCGTTTTTTATTGGTTAAAATTTAATTTCAATTGCGTAACTAGGCGCTTACAACAAGCACTGACAATTGGCTATGAGAATAGGCTATGACAATCGCTATTGATAACATCAATTAAAACAGCGTTCCAAACTCAGTCTAAACACATCAGTTAAACAAGCTTTTAAAGTAATGCCAAATCCCTAACGAGGTATCAGGAAACAAGTCGATACCTAAGGCAGACTTTAATAAATACAGAGCTAACAAACCAAATAACATGCTGAAAAGTATAAAACCGGTGACAGTGGTAATCATCATCACTAGCGATATTCGTTTTTCGCGGCGAGTATAGGCGCGTTTGTTTTTACCTAATAATAAGACGTAATAAAAACGCCATTTAATAAAAGGAAACTTAAAGGTGCCACGGCTATCAAGAAAGTGACCACCCCAAGTCGATGGACCCAAGGCTTGCTTAATCGCATTGAGCTGCGCATCAGTAAAACTATCAGCAATATCTGACGGCGAACGCTTAAGCATTTTTGCAATGAGAGGATCTTGCCTAATAGACTTAGGCGAAGCCGCTGTCACTTTAGGTTGAACTTCATTGTTAATGTCAGTTTTAGCGGTTTTTTTAGCTACATCCGTATTGCTTTGTGGCATATATTTTCCATAATTATCAAACAAAATAGCAGTCATTGTATTTTGGTATCAGCCAGTTATTAGCGTAAGGTCGGCTTTATTATGACTAAGCTAAACCTGATTTTAATCTAGCATAGAATAAACCCTAGAATACGCCCCAAAAATTTATTTTTACCACGAGGAGTTTGAATGGATGAGGTAAAGCAGGTTATTAACTTTTGGTTTACTGAAATTGAGCCTGCCCAATGGTTTAAAAAAGATGTTAGCTTTGATGAATTAATTCGCACAGGCTTTGGTAAGTTACATACTCAAGCCATAGCGGGGGAATTATGGTTATGGCGTCAGCATCTGCAAGGGCGCTTAGCTGAAATTATCATATTGGATCAGTTCTCCCGCAATATTTACCGTGATGATGCTCGAGCATTTAGCGCTGATCCCATGGCATTAGCCTTAGCCCAAGAGGCCATTTTACAGGGGCTTGATCAACAATTAACCGCAATCGAGCGAACTTTTTTGTATATGCCCTATATGCACAGTGAGTCGTTAAAAGTGCATCAACAAGGGTTAGCGCTATTTAAAAGTAATGGGCTTGAATCTAATTATCAATTTGAATTAAAACACTTAAAAATTATTGAACGTTTTGGCCGTTACCCCCATCGAAATGAGTTGCTTGGTCGAACATCAACCATAGAAGAATTAGCTTTTTTAGCACAGCCTGGTTCGTCTTTTTAGTTTTATGGCGTATCGACGAGTGCGAAGGTTTGTTTAAAAGACTTTAGTCACGCAGCACAAACCATAAAATTTTTTTAATAATTCTTTAGAGGATTTTCTTTTCATTATTTGTACTACCTAATCTAAATTTTAAGTTTTTGGGAATCATATTTGCCCCTAATTAGTTGAACAAGTGTGCTGGTTTAAGATACAGGGCTAATTATTCGAGAAGATAAACGCGGCGTCATTAGCGCGAGTAGTCAGAATATCCTCAATAGGCTGAACATTCCCGCAGAGAATAGGCTTAAAATCACCACTGAGTTTGGCGCTTTATTCAAAGGTGCAGTAGGGGCGTTACCTGCATTAACAGATTATTGTGAGCATTTAGACCGTAAACGACGACAAGGTGCAGCTAACTGTCAGCGCTGGTTGTGCGCTTAATAAATCATTTCTTAATCTCAAATAACAGCATTTTCCACTTGATTGATATCAAGCTTTTCTGCTGGATTGAATTTAGTTTATGAGTTAATTTTGGCGACTAAAGATGAAATATTCAGTCCTTTGGCTGGAATAATCCCATCAGTTAATGAATGTAGGTGTTAGCAACTTAAAACGAAAGGCGTGATGTTATAACTTCTAAATAATGGGTGGCTTTTTAATTCTGAATTGATGCTGCGTCTGATGCGACTCAGACAGTGATCAAAAATGAAATTAAAGAGAGATAAAAAATGAGTAATAGAGCACCATTAGTAGTCTATTTGGATAAAAAATACCTACTGGCATTTAGAATCGTAATGCTCTTAGTATCGCTTCCATTTCTCCATGATGTTTATTTAATACTGGTTTCTGGTATTGCTGATTCTGGTGAGTACATAGTCAATCGCGGTGAAGGGTGGGGATACTATGCTTATCTATTTAAAAAATCAGCGTTTGCTTTCTTATTTATCTGGTTAGGTACTCTGGGGGCAAAGGATAAATCTGATATAACAAATAGGGATTAATTTGAATCCAAAGCCTCGCTAGTCGGGGCTTTAATCTCCACAAACAATAATAACTACAAATTAGGACTAGTTGTATTGATACGGAAATGGAAGTAATAGAGTCATTAGGAACATCATTCGATGAGCGTTTTATCGAAGATTACCTTGGTCAAAAAATGTCTTCTGATCCTATTACAGCTATCGTAGAGCTGATAGCAAACTCTTGGGATGCAGGAGCTTCTAAATAATGGGTGGCTTTTTAATTTAAGTTTTGGCGTTTAATGATGAAATATTGAGTCCTTTTGCAGGGAGCACCGCATCTGTAACTGAATGTCGGTGTTGGCAACTCAAAAAAAGCATTAGTTTTATCATTTTCAAATAATAAGTAGCTTTGTATTTATTAGCCTTGCATTCATTAGCAATCAAGATTTTAGCAACTCACTTGCGTGTTGTTGACTGGCTTGGCTGGCGTTTAGAAATAAAGAAACGGCCTTGCAGTGAACAAGGCCGTGAAGTTAAATCAGAGAAATGTGTGTTAGCTGATGATTAGTAGTAGGCAAAAAAGTTAATCCACAAGGCATTTACGATATCGATAAAGAAACCACAGACCAGCGGTAAAATAATAAAGGCCCGATGGGCGGCGCCGTGTTGTTGGGTTACAGCCGTCATGTTCACGATGGCTGTTGCCGTGGAGCCTAATGTCACCCCCCCAAATCCGGCACAAATCACCGCAGCTTCGTAATCTTTACCCATGGCTCGAAACACCACAAAAATCGTGTAAAGCACCGACATCAGTACTTGTAGACCAATGATCACGAGGATGTAGAAGAAGCTGCCTTCTAGCTCCCATACCTTTAAGCCCATTAAGGCCATGGTTAAGAACATGCCTAAACAAATATCTTGAATTAATGTCAGGCCTTTTTCACCATCACGTACATTATTTAATAATTTAGTACTGTTCTTTCGTAATACGTAAATCTTTAAGCTGTTCCCAATAAGGATACCGGCTAACAAGCAGGCCACAAACATGGGTAATTTTAAACCTAGATCGGTTAAGGCTGCATTGATGAAATGCCCCCCGATAAGGGATAAATTTAAGAATAACCAAGCCCTTAAAACACCAAAGTAATCAACTTGTAGCCCTTTGTCACCGTCTTTGTGAGTGGTACCTATATCCAGTTCGCTATCATGGTTACCGGTTAGTTTATGGCGTTTCATTAAATAAGCAGCAATGGGACCGCCAACCGAACACGCTGCAATTAAGCCTAAGGTATTGGACGCAAGTCCTAGCTCTAAGGCATTGGCAATACCCAAATCGTTAACAAAGGTTGGGCCCCACGCCATTGCGGTGCCAACTCCCCCAGTGAGTGAAATTGAGCCAGACATTAAACCCGCCTTGGGGTCAAAGCCAAATAGCGTGGCAACACTGATGCCTAACAGGTTTTGCAAAAAAATGTATAAACCGGCAAGCAGCAATAGTACTAATAAAGGTTTCCCCCCCTTGATAAGGGTGGCAAAGTCGGCTTTTAGGCCAATCCCCGCAAAAAAGTAGAGCAATAGTATATCGGCCACGTCTAGTTCAAATTGAACTTGGATATTAAAGGCGTAATACAAAATACCGACGATACTGGCGCAGAAAAAGCCGCCAACGACTGGCTCTGGAATACTATACTTTTGCAATAAAGCACTTTTGGAAATGATGAATTTCCCCATAAATAAAGCAGTGATAGCCAAAGTAAAAGCCAGAAAGGCTTGCACTGGGACCAGTTGCTTAGCTGCTTCATGAATTACATTTGGTTCCATTGGAGAGTTTATCCTTGTCAAAAAAAGGTCGATTGTACTCAATTTTACTGAGTTAGCCCAATCGGGTTACTGTATTCTAGATTGTCTGGCTAAAAGGGCAAAGGAGTAACAGTGACGAGTTATGCATATTCCTCTGCATACACTGAGCTTTACACTTGTATGGTTGATAATGCATTGCGGGCTTATTTTGTGATTGTGTTAACAATAACATGGCCATATATGGACGCTCCCGGTGAGTCAAGACAATAGTCTGCCTACCGAAGGCTTTTGACCTTGGTTTTCTTCTAAACTATTCACACTTGCTGTTGTTATTGATGTCACTCATGTACCGCTTAAAGTGGTTGTACTGCCATATATACGGGCTTAACAGTGTAGCTGTGCCCCTAATGAATTCCGTACCACTGCGCCGTTTAATTGTGAAACACCCATTCGGATTAAGTTCATCCTTGGCCTTTTCTGGCTTACATTGGTTGGACTGAGCCATTACTTCATCGTTTACAACAACCCTGGTGAGTTATTAATGTGCTATCTCGCCACTCATATCACCCACTCGGGTTAAATACCCTTGGCCAGACCGAGCTGTGCAAGATAGCGACAACGGTTTTAACATGCAACATGATAGGCACCATACTGAGGCTGATACGGGGTTTTGTTTTTGCGGTAATATCCACATCAACCTTGCTAAGCGATGGGCTGTAGCCACCACAGTACAACACATGGTTTTTCGAGTCCTAAGCTGGTTTATCCACATGCTTAAGTTATCTTGTTTTTTGCTTGCGTGGCTAACGACGGTTCTTGCGCCGTGTATCAGTTGCTTACGCAGACAGCCGTCACCTCGCTTGGTTATTCCTGAATGGACGCTTTTAGTACCTGAAGCAAATTGTTTTGGGGTTAACCCCAACCAGACAGCCAGTTCTTTTGGGCTATTAAAGGCTTGACCTGAGCCGATTGAAGCCGCAAAAGCGGAAGCGATAATAGGTCCTACACCTGGAATGCTGAGTAAAATACTGCCATTAGGATCTTGCATGGCAAGTTGTTCTATCAGTGAGTTAATTTGTTTCAGACGTTTGGTCAATACTTGATACTCGTCCCAGAAATCATTCGCCATCAGCTTAATTAACGGGCGTTGATGGTCATCATTCATAATGTCCCACATTGCCAGCTCAAACGTGCTATAGCCTTGAGGGAAGCAGATGCCAAAATCAACTAATACGCCACGAATTTGATTTGTACAGGCGGTTCTTTGTCGAACTAAGCGCTCTCTGACTCGATGAAGCATTAATACTTCCTGTTGCTCTTCTGTTTTTACAGGGACAAAGCGAATATGGGGTCTCAAACTGGCTTCAAAAATAGCCATGACATCATTTTTGTCGTTTTTATTGCCACGCACAAAAGGAGTCACATGCTGTGGGGGTATGAGTTTGACGTGATGCCCCATACTGTTGAATTTTCTTCCCCAGTAATGTGCAGAATAACAAGCTTCAAATATCACATCACAAGGCGGTTGAAGCTGCATGAACTCGACAAGTTGAATACGGTTAAGTCGTTTATTAAAAAGCTGTTTAGCGTGTACATCCATGCCGAGAACGTGGAAGACATTTTTTGCCAAATCGATAGCAATAGTGGTAACTTTCATAGTGGACGCTCCTTATGTAACTGAATGGTCAACATCAGTTTGGCGCATTGACGCCGGAATAGGGAGCGTCCATCTCATCACCCATTTTAATTGGCTATTGTATTTTACGCTGAGGTAGGTGCAGTAATTCTCGGTGGAATTAGGAGAAGATGACAAAATAAAAAGGTATTAATGCCACTGCATTAATACCTTTTTGTTGCTTTAACCCTATCGCTTGTCAGTGATGGCGTTGAAGTCTATTACAGCTTAACCATCAATTTGCCTTTGTTGGCACCAGAGAAGAATAAGTTCAATCCGTCAATTGATGATTCTAAGCCATTAAGCACATGGGCGCGGTGTTTGATTTTACCTTGCAGTACATAAGGGGTGAGCTTAGCCAATAAGCTTGGCACTTCACCAAAGTGATCTGGCATTGTGAAGCCTTGAATCGTGAGGCGTCTTTTTAAAATGTTCATCCAGCTAGGGCCAGGAGCAGGTGTTTGGCTGCTGTAGTCAGCAATTAATCCGCAGACCATCACGCGGCCATGGGGATTCATTTTATCGATAATTAGACTTTGAATTGGACCTGCGGTATTTTCAAAGAATAAGTCGATGCCATTTGGGGCACATTGTGCAAGTTTGGCTTCAAGATCATCGGTTTTGTAGTTAATGGCTGAATCAAAACCAAGTTCATTGACAATCCAATCTGCTTTTTCATCACTACCAACTACCCCAATAACCGTTAGGCCATCTGCTTTAGCAAGTTGACCAACAATTGAGCCAACAGACCCCGCAGCGCCGGTAACAATAATGGTTTCGCCAGCTTTGGGCTTACCGACATTAAATAGGCCTTGAGTGGCGGTTAATCCCGGTAGCGCAAATACAGACAGTATTGCTTCGTCTGGTAATGGCGCATCAACTTTGTTTAAGCCTTGACCATTACTGTGAAAATATTCTTGCCAGCCCATCATGCCCATCACGCGATCGCCAACTTTAAAATCGGGGTGATGGCTTTCAACGACTTCACCGACACCGCTACTGCGCATTACTTCACCTAAGTTCACTGGCGGAATATAGCTGTCAGTATCAGGTTGCATCCAACCAAACATGGCAGGGTCTAATGACATATGATTTTGTTTTACTAAAATCTCGCCTGGGTTCACGGTTGGCATTGGCTTTTGTACCACTTCAAAAATATCAGCGGTGATTGGGCCACCTTGTGGACGCTTTACTAAGTTGATGGCGGTAAATGTGCTCATTGTTGTTCCTTGTCTTTATTTTTATCAATTTTGCTATTGAATGCATTATTGCTTTTCTTTTTGATAAGATATAGTAGCTAAAAAGCGATACTTTATTGCTTTAAAAACAATAATGAGGCTTTGATGGATCAATTACGGGCGCTTAAATATTTTGTGAAAGTGGTGGAGTTAGGCAGCTTTACCCAAGCGGCTAAGGCTTTTTCTGTACCGGCATCATCATTATCAAGACGGGTTGCAGATCTTGAAAACTCCCTTGGGGCGACGTTATTAAAGCGTTCAACCCGCGCCGTCAGTTTGACTGAGATTGGCCGAGAATATTATCAGCAAGTATCAAGCTTGCTAAATCAGCTTGAACAAAGCAATGAGGCGGTGAGAAGTTATCAAACTGAACCTATGGGGAAATTACGCATTAGTGCCATGGTTGGCTTTGGCCGTGAACAGCTGCTGCCATTGATGGATGAGTTCTCAAGGTTATATCCCAAAGTGATTTTAGATATTGAGCTCAGCGATGAACTGTCGTCTGTTGGACGTGATGATGTGGATATTGCCATTCGTGGTGGTTATGCCCCTAATGATCGCGTAGTGGCGATAAGGTTAATGGACAACCAGTTTGTACCAGCAGCGACCCAGCAGTATCTAGCGGACTATGGCGTACCTTTACACCCAAATGAGCTTAAACAACATAAAGGCTTATATTATCGCTCGCCAAAAGGCCGCGTGCCGTGGCTAAGTAAAATTAATGGCCAGTGGCATGATGTATCAGCCCCTGTTGAGGCGATCAGTAATGCTGGTGAGTGGTTAATCGATAAAGCGCTGCAACATCAAGGCATAGTGATGATGCCGCGCTGGGTGCTAGCACCATTTTTTGAATCTAATCAGCTGACTGAATTACAGTTTGAGCCGCCATTATCAGCCAGTCAAAGTGATGATTTCGGGGTATATCTTATTTATCAAAAGCAGCGCTATCATGTCCCTAAGGTCAAAGCGGCGGTAGATTTTTTAGTGGCTAGGATTAAACACGCTAAATAACTTAGTTTATGTAATATTCAAAGCAGCTAGCATGTTTAAATATTGGCTGTTATGACAGTGTCTACATCAAGAGTATCATTAGTAATGATTGCAACACCAACAATAGTAACCACAAGGCTGACGCTCCGCGCTTTTCAAGCCGATGATTTAGCAGCATTTGTAGCTTATCGAGCCGATCCTGTGATTGCGCAATATCAAAGCTGGGATGATTATCAGCTCGAAGATGCCAAGGCGCTGTTTACCAGTATGGATTATGGTTTGTTTGGTGTTGCTGGTAACTGGTTTCAGCTAACTATTGTCGATAAAAGCCAACAGCTAGTAGGCGATGTAGCAGTGCATTTTGTCGACGATATGCAGATGGAGCTTGGTTTTACCATAGCGAGAGAGTATCAGCAGCAAGGTTTTGCTACTGAAGCACTGGCAGCAGTGATTGATTATTTGTTTGTCAGCTTAAACAAACATCGCATAACGGCGATAACTGATGCCGAGAACCTAGCATCAATAGCGTTACTAGAAAGGCTGGGATTTCGAAAAGAGGCCCATTACTTAAAGAATATATTTTTTAAAGGGAAGTGGAGCGATGAGTGCGGCTTTGCACTGTTGCAACAGGAGTATTTTCAGCAGTCTTAATAACGGTATTTATCACAATCGTTATTGTTGTCGCTATCGGTAGAGTGTGGTCGATAACTCAAATCTAAACCTGAGCTTTAAAAGCAAAAAGTCAGCACAAAGCTGACTTTTTTATTGGTAATTCGATTTTACTCACTAGGGCGAACAGTTGTGTGATTAGTTTCTTTTTTTCCATTTAAATAAAATCGAGTACTTCCATAAGCTCTTAATCACAAAGAAACCGATAAAGGCAAATATTGCACCGAGTATAATGCAACCCAGTAAAAATGGCGGCCCTACGGTACTGATAGAGCTTTCAACCCATTGCCAGCTGGCTTCAAAATTGAAATGAGCAGTGTTATGGCCAAGAATTTTTGCTCCTAAAATATAGGCAGCATAAAACATAAATGGCATGGTAAACGGGTTTGTTATCCAAACTAATGCCACTGCCAATGGGATATTGACGTTAAAAAATATCGCCATGCCTGCAGCAATAACCATTTGAAAAGGAAATGGTAACCAAGCGACAAATAAGCCCACCGCAAAGGACCCCGGAGCCGATTTTCGGTTGAGGGTCCATAAATTTGGTTTATCCAGCAAACCACCAAAAATACGTAAATATTTATTGTTACGTAAAGTCTCAGGCTTCGGCATAAATTTTTGTAATAATTTTTTTGGCATATATGCGATTACTGTCTTTAATTAACCGATGATAAATCGATTTGTTTATGGATTTTGCGCTAGCGTCCTATTTAGCAATTTATTGCCAAGTTTACTTCCAATATCGCTAGCGGTTTTAATGTTTGTTATTGGGGTACTCACGTTAAAGAGGTGGCCATTCATCAGTGGCTGCCTTTTAGGTGTCTTTTGGGTTTCCATTTGTTTTTATTCATTATTTTCACATCAAGAAGCTGAACATCCAGTCAGAAAACAATTTAAGGCACAGATAGTATCACTAGTTAGCAAAAACAGCGACTGGATAAGCTTTAATGTTGTTTTACTATCAGCGCAACATTCGCTTTACAAGCGATACTATAGACTTAATTGGCAACAAGCGCCTGAGGTAAAAGTTGGGCAGGTATGGGCGTTTGACGCCAGAATGAAGCCCATTACCAGCCCGATTAACCAAGGTGGTTTTAATCAACAAAAATATTTATTAAGCCAACACATTGTCGCAAAAGGCAGTGTTAAACAGTCACAGCTTATCGATTATAAATTGTCTTTAAGGCAAAGAGTAATTAGTGATTTCAAACCGAAATTACAACATTTAAGCCATTATCCCATCATTAATGCGTTGTTGTTTGGCGATAAAACTGACATTTCTACCGAGCAATGGCAGGCGTTAAGATCAACGGGCACAGGTCATTTAGTTGCGATTTCAGGGTTACATTTATCTGTAGTGTTTGGTCTTAGCTGGAGTTTATTTAGGCTGTTATTGTTAAATTTCATGGCAACATCCTCTCGGCGTAATCTCATCTTGGCGGTATTAATGGCAGCAATGGTTGCTGCTGGTTATGGTTATTTAGCTGGGATGGCTATATCCACTCAGCGGGCATTGATGATGCTGTTAATGATTGTGTTGCTAACCGTATTTAGACAACACGCCTCGACTTGGCAGCGCTTGATATGGGCGTTATTTGCGGTGTTGGTATTTGACCCTTTTGCCAGTTTAAGTGCTGGTTTTTGGCTTAGCTTTAGCGCATTGGCAATAATTTTATTTACCATCGACTATCTTGGGGTTAAATCCACAACGGAGTTAAATCCCCAGCAATTGAACACAGCTGTCGAGTTAACGGATGTTCAAATTCAGCATGATGATAGCTTAGGGGCTCGAGGATTGCGGCGTTTGAGTCAGCTTAAGTCAAATTTGATGGGTTTTCTAATTAATTTTTGGGCGATTCAGTGGCGCTTATTTATCGGTCTCGGGCTAATACAAGCGCTGTTATTTGGTAGTATTTCAATCCACAGTATTTGGATTAACTTTTTGATGGTGCCATGGTTTAGTGTCATTGTTATTCCGCTGTGTATGTTGGCTTTATTGCTAAATAGTGTCTTTATGCTGTTACCTGCACCTGAGTTTATAAGTGATGCAATAGTTAGCACATTATTGTGGCTTACTGATCATAGCCTTGCCCCTTTTTACTACCTGTTAAGCCTAAGTGGGCAGTTACCCTTGGCTCAATTTCACCTTTCAGATGCGCTGACAGTCAGTTTACTATTACTTGCCTTAGGACTGTTTCTATTTAAGTGGGCTAGCGACATCCATTGGCGAGTATGCTTTGGATTAATGGCGCTGCCTTTTATGTTTCAGGTATATGGCTTTATCAAAGATAATACTCAACCCCTATCGACTAAGCTGTTGTGGCAAATGCATGTATTAGATGTGGGTCAGGGCATGGCGGTGCTATTACAACAAGGTCATAAAGGCATACTTTATGACACTGGCGCGGCTTATGGTGACAATTTTAGTTACGCCCAAAGAGTGGTGATACCCACATTAATGGCTAAAGGTGTGACTGAGCTAGATTATTTAATTATCAGCCATGACGATAATGATCATGCTGGTGGGGTAAATGAACTACTTAAGCATTTCAGTAAGCTAACTATTATCAGTAATATCGATAAGTACCAGCAAACTGATATAACCAATACAGTGCAGTTTGATGCGCAACTAGCCGATAAAACTCAAAAGCAATGCGATGATAGGAGGTTTAATTGGTTTAATTTAGCCATTACTTTAACCAGTAACATGGCAGCAAAAAGTGATAATAACCAGTCTTGTGTTGTGCATATTGATGATGGCAATAACCGTGTTTTACTGGCCGGTGATATTGAGAAACAAACTGAACAGCGGCTGATACAAAGCGGCTCTTTACTGGATGCTGATATCCTACTTGTGCCACATCATGGCAGTCGTACTTCATCGTCTGCAGAGTTTATTGCGGCCGTTAATCCCAGCGAGGCAATTTTTACTGCGGGTTTTGCTAATCAGTATGGTTTTCCTAAACATGACGTTGTTGAGCGCTATAAAACCCATGGTGTTACCACGCTTGTCAGTGGCGAAACAGGCCAGCTTAGTATAGATTTTAAACGTCAAAGTTATAAAATTCGACCGTATCGTACAGTTATTGAGCCATTTTGGTATAACAACTTGTTTAGATTTGGTGTCCAAGTTAAACCAGAGTAGAATACGCCTTTGTTAGCAATTCGAGTATTAATGTAATCAATGACAACAACTAATAACGAAATGTCGAGCGTCTTTAAGCGCCTTCTAACTTATCTTGTCCCAATGAAAGGGATGTTTCTGTTAGCTGTATTGGCATTATTGACCTACGGCTTGGTTGACGCTGCATTCATTTACTTCATCAAACCATTTATTGACGAAGGCTTTAGTCAAACTCCGTCAGTGGTCGCGGGCGTAGAAGTGCCGAGTCACGGCGGCTTTAATTCCAATAACAATATTATGATCATGGCACCGCTAGTGGTTATTGGAATGTTTACCCTACGTGGCTTAGCCAATTTCGTGTCGACTTATTGTGTGTCTTACATGAGCTCGAGATTAATCATGGATATGCGTCAGCAAGTGTTTGAGCATTATTTGCGTTTGCCTGTAAGCTATATCGATCGCGAAAATAGTGGTAACCTCATTTCTCGAGTGACCTTTGATACCGAACAAATTGCCCGTGCATCAGGCAGTGCGTTAATCTCTATTGTACGTGACTCTATTACCGTCATTGGTATGTTAGCTATCATGTTCATCTATTCTTGGAAACTTTCCATGTGCATCCTAGTCATTGGCCCATTAATGGGGATAGTGATTAGCGTTGTGAGTAAGCGTTTCAGAAAAGTCTCTAAACGCATCCAAGCAGCCATGGGCAATGTCACCGCAACCACTGAGCAAATGATTAAAGGTCATAAGAATGTGTTGGCGTTTGGTGGACAAAAGACTGAAGTCGAGCGCTTTCAAACAGTTAATGAGGGTAACCGCAAGCAAAATATGAAACTTGCTGTAGCTCAAGCCGTTAGTCAACCGGTTATTATGATCATCGGTTCATTTGCGTTAGCGTTTGTATTGTACGCCGCCACATTCCCAAGCTTAAAAGCCGATTTAACCGCAGGCACATTTGCGGCCATTTTGGGCGCGATGATGGCAATGCTTCAGCCGATTAAAAACTTAACCCGTGTGAATGCTGAATTTCAACGTGGTATTGCCGCATGTACCACAGTTTTTGAACTGCTAGATACAGCACCTGAAGCCGATACGGGTGAATTTGAAACTCAGCGCGTTAAAGGTAATTTAAAATTCAATAACGTTACCTTTAGTTATCCTGAGCAAGAAAAACCAGCCTTAACTCATGTTGATTTTGAAGTGAAGCAGGGTAAAACCATTGCCCTTGTTGGACGCAGTGGTTCGGGTAAATCAACCATTGCCAGCTTAATCACCCGTTTCTATACCGGCGTGTCAGAAGGGCAAATTACCTTAGACGACGTTGATATTTATGATTACAAATTAAAGTCATTACGTAATCAGGTGGCGTTAGTATCACAGCAAGTTACTTTATTTAACGACACTATAGCTAATAACATTGCTTATGCTTATCCAGGTGAAGCCACTCGCGAACAAATTTTACAAGCTGCAACCCTAGCTCATGCGATGGAATTTATCGAAAATTTACCTGAGGGGTTAGATACTCAGGTGGGTGAGAATGGCGTATTGCTGTCGGGTGGCCAACGTCAACGTATTGCTATCGCTCGGGCGATGTTGCGAGACGCGCCAGTATTGATATTAGATGAAGCAACATCAGCCCTTGATACTGAATCAGAAAAAGCGATTCAGCAAGGTCTTGATAACTTGCGCCATAATCGTACCTCGATTGTGATTGCCCACCGTTTATCAACCATTGAAAGTGCTGATGAGATTTTAGTTATCGATCAAGGCCAAGTAGTTGAGCGTGGTACTCACAGCGACTTAGTGGCAAAAGAGGGCGTGTACGCTAACTTATATCAAATGCAATTTGGTAGTTAAATGCAGGCGTTAGTCAATAAAATTTGGTACCAAGGACACCGCGCTAAGTGGTTATTATTACCACTGAGTGCACTATTTGGGTTGATATCCAGTGTCAGGCGCTGGGCATTTAAACTTGGTTTTAAACAAGCGCAAGTATTGGATGTCCCTGTGGTGATTGTTGGCAATATTACCGCTGGTGGCAGTGGTAAAACCCCAACGGTTATTTACTTGATTAACTTATTACGTCAGCAAGGCTTCACCCCTGGGGTGATCAGTCGTGGTTATGGTGTCAATATTGATGGGGTAAAAACCGTCAAAGCAACCGATAACGCCGCAGATGTGGGTGATGAACCAGCAATGATTGTGGCTCGAACACAAGTTCCTATGGTGGTCGGGGCGAAACGCATTGACGCTGCAAAACAGTTACTGAGTGAAACCAATGTAGATGTGATTATTAGTGATGATGGCTTACAGCATTACGCGCTTGCACGTGATATTGAGATCAATATTGTTGATGGTCAGCGCCGTTATGGTAATCAATGTTTAATACCTGCAGGCCCGTTACGTGAAGGTTTATGGCGTTTAAATAGCATTGATTGGGTATTAAATAATGGCGGTGTAGTGCAAGGCAATGAAGTCGCGATGAGTTTAACGCCAGCAGCCCTTAAGCCTGTAAAACCCAATTCAACTCAGCACTGGCAACCACAAGCTGCTATTGCAATGGCAGGTATTGGTAACCCTCAACGTTTTTTTGACAGCTTATCATTGCAAGGGTTTAGCCTTGCTGAGACTAAAGCTTTTGAAGATCATCAAGCATTTGATGAAAATGAACTGAAACAGCTCTCAAAGCAGCATCCATTGATCATGACCGAGAAAGATGCGGTTAAATGTCGCGATTTTGCACAAGATAACTGGTGGTATTTGCCTGTAAATGCGAAGCTTAATACTGAATTTGATACCGCTTTTTTGAATAGACTTAACCAAGTCATAAAAGATAAACAAGGAAACCTCCATGGCGTTCGATAAAAAATTACTTGAGATTGTGGCTTGCCCTGTTTGTAAGGGTAAATTAGAATTCGATAAAGAAGCCGACCAATTGATTTGTAAAGCAGATAAATTAGCTTACCCAATTACTGAAGGTATTCCAGTGTTGCTGGAAAATAGAGCTGAGCCAATCGAGTCGTAATTTGATTGTTATCGAAAAAGCGCCTTAATGGCGCTTTTTTATGGCTGTTTATATCCTAGTTTGCATCACTATATTGCGCTGATAAATACAGTGTTAGCAGCCAATATAGGAAAGTTTTACGCTATTTTTTCAGTCCTTGATAAAGAGTATCAATCCATTTTTCTTCGGATATGAAATTCCAGCTCCAATTTTTCCATTTCTTATGCATTCCTTTCGCTTGAATATTGGCTAACGAGTGGCCTTCTTGGATATTCTTGTTCATCCAATTAATGGAATGATCCAGCATATGCTTAAATTTCATGAGATCATCTTTATTAGCAAGTGCACCATGACCTGGGATCACTTGGGTGTCATTATCCATTGATGCGAGTAATTTAGCGACATTGTCACGATAGCCAAGTACAGATCCGCCGCCCTTTAAATCAATATATGGAAAACGGTCTTTAAAAAACAAATCCCCCATGTGCACAATGTTGGCATTTTTCCACATCACAACACTATCCCCGTCAGTATGGCCAGGCCCGAGGTGCTTCAACACCAAAGTATCCTTGTTAAAATGAATTGATATATCAGTCGCGTAGGTGACAACAGGTAGCGCAGATTTTGGCGTATCTTTATCGGCGCTGAGCCGAGTTAGTACATTGTCATGGGCAAAAATAATCGCTTGCTCACCAAAGTGGGCATTACCCCCAGTATGATCCCCATGATAGTGGGTATTGATGACATACTTGGGGCTGCCGGGCTGGATTTTATTTAATGATTGGCTAATTTTGTTCGCCAGCGGCGCAAATTGATCATCGATTATCAATATGCCATCACTGCCGGCTGACACGCCAATATTACCGCCAGATCCCACAAACATATAAGCAGTGTCACTGAGTTGTGTTGAGCTAATTTTTACATCTTTGAAGCGGTCATCATCAGCCACAGCGCTAGATGTTATTAGTGATAATGCCAGTAAACTTGTTTTAATTTTATGCTTCATTTGTCGTCCTTTAATGTAAAGCGCCTCATTAATCGCTTAATGTTGCGCTTGCTTGCATCCTGATTACACTGTCCAAGGTAGCAGCTTTTTGGCTCGTTTGTCAGCAGAAGCTAATTTTATCGATGACTGATAACGTATGCGATAAAGCGCCTGATAACAAAGCGGCACCAAGTACAAACTGGTAACAGTTGAGAACGACAGTCCGCCAATAATGGCGATTGCCATTGGCGAATAAGGTGGTCCTCCGCCGCCAATTTGAGTGTCGCCCATTGCTAAAGGCACTAAGCCTAACACTGTGGTAGCAACCGTCATCAATACAGGGCGTAAACGGGTAATACAGATGGCTAAGATAGATTCAGATAAATCGGTTAATTTAGGCGTTTTTTGATTTATTTGGTCAACCAAAACAATGCCATTGTTTACTACGATACCCATTAAGATAAGGATCCCTATCATTGCCATTACCGACATAGGTGTTGCTGAAATCCACAGTGCCCAAAATACCCCAGTGATAGAGAACAAGATTGAACTGATAATGGCGGTTGGTAATAACAGTGATTCAAATAAGGCAGCCATCACAATATAAATCATGATTAATGCCAAAATCATATTTACTGCCATGACGGATTGCTCTTCATCTTGACGCTCAAACCCGCCACGTAGCGAGTAGTCATATCCATAAGGGAAGTTGACATTGGCCATTACCTTTTCAATCTGCTCTTGGGCTTCTTCAGTGGTAATGTCATTCACGTTTGCGCCAATCGACAGCGCAGTTTGGCGATTAAAGTGGCGTATGGTATCAAAGCGGGGCTGTATCTTAATATTGGCGAGATTATCTAAGCTATATAGGCGCTCACCTTTACGAATGATCGGTAATTGTTTTAGCTGCTCTAATGATCGCTGCCAGCTTTTATCATAGGCGAGCTCAATGCGTAATTCGCCATTAGGATCATGCCTATAAGAACGAAGCGGTGCACCGCGTAGCGCCATGGAAATGTGAGAGGCGATTTCGTTAAGTTTTAAATCTAATCTTGCCGCCATTTCACGATCGATTGTAATCACCACTTCTTGCTGAGCAGAACTGACTTCAGAGCGCACATCTTCAAGCCCTTCAATGGCGCTAAGCAGAGGTACGACTTGTTCACTTAAGCGAATTAACTCTGAGGTCGAGCGACCGGTTAAGGTGACTCTTAAGCCTGAGTTTTCATTGCCCCAACCAAATTGTGGCTTGGCTGCGGCATATTTAGGGAAACCTTCACGTATGGTTTCTTTCAATTCAGACATTGGCGTTTCAATATCTTTTTGCAGTAGTAGCGTGGTTTGAATATTGTCTGCTGAGTAATAACTGTAAACAGAATCAATCATAAAGGCCTCTTTATTGGCATAAAGATAATCTTCCATTTGATTGATCATCGCTTCAGTGACTTTTAAATTGTGGCGACCTTCTAATTGATAATTAATGTAGAGGCGATCTTTGCCTTCGCCTTCTGATTGATCTTGTTTTACTAAACTTAAGGGTAATGCGGTAGAGACTAAAATGACCACTGCAATAACCCCTGATAGCTTTGAGTGAGCCAGTACCCAGGTTAGGCTGCGTTGATAAAGCTGCTGTAACTTAGAGACTTTAGCTTCGGTCTCAATATGAAAATCAAACTTAGTAAGCATTAATGGGATTAAGGTTTTAGCAACCAGTAATGATGCCGCTAACGAAATGCAAATCGCAATGGCCACATGCTCAAGGAAAATCGTTAGCTCGACCTTAACCCCGACAATGTTAGGTAAAAACACGATAGCTGTGGTTAATGTGCCCGCCAAGACGGCTAGGGCGACTTTCTCTACCCCAGTAAGTACCGCTTTTTCATTGGCCGCTGTTGTTATTTCAGTTGCAGCGCCATCATCTGATAACGCAATTTTTTGCTTTTGTTGTAACACGCTTTCGGTCACCACCACGGCGTTATCAATTAACATGCCTACAGCCAGTAATAATCCCATCATCGACAGAATATTTAAGCTGTAACCAAGAAAATACATCCCAGCTAATGTCATACAAAGGGAAATTGGCACCGATGACACGACCACTAACGTCATCTTTAAATTACGTAAAAATAAATACAATACCCCAAAAGAAAGCAGCGCACCCAGTAAGCCAGATAACAATAAATCCTGCAGTGATGACTTAACTCCATAAGCTTGATCTTCCATGACGAATAACTTGATGCCTTGAAATTGCTGATCTTGTTTCGTTTTTTCAATAACGGCTAACACTCGTTCAGATACATCGACTAAATTTGAGCCTGATTCTTTAAACACATCTAAACCAACAGCGTATTTTTGGTCTAAATGACGCCCTTCAAAGGCTTCAGGGAGGGTAAATTTGACTGAGGCAATATCACCAACAGAAGTGGTGCTATTAAGCTTTACTGCCTTGATATCTTCAAGTGATAAAAACTCTCCCTTGGGCGATACCTGAAACACCTGATTATTATTTCTAAGTGTGCCAGCACTAATGACAAAGTTTTCTTGTTGTAAACGTTGCTGCAACTGAGCTGGATTAATGCCAGATGCAGCAAGTTTGTCGGCATCTAGTCTTATTTCAATTTGCTTTTGATCAACCCCATACAAGGTGACTTTTGAGACCCCTTCAATACGCTCAAGCGGCTTGCGAAGTTGTTTGTCTAACAGATCAAAAGCATTTGATAACTCACGTTCACTGGAGATTCGAATCGTTAACACGGGCATATCAGCGGTAGAAAATTGCTGAATGAAAACCCGTTCCACATCTTTAGGCAGCAGGTGTCTTACCGAATCAATTTTTTCCCGTGCTTCTAAGCTTTTTGTGGCGACATCTTCGCCCCATTTCATATTTAGCTGAATGTTAGCACCATCTTGAGAAGAGTTTGAGCGGACCTCTTCAATACCACTCATGGTGGCTAGCGACTCTTCTAATACGCGGGTTATCTCTCGTTCCACTTCTGCAGGGGTAGAGCCTTTATAGGGCACGTTAACCTGAATTTGCGGAATATCAATGCCGGGAAACATTTCTAATGGCAATAATCGACTAGAGGCTAAACCAAATAGTAAGATGGCCAAAAAGAACATACTGGTGGTGACAGGCCTTTTAATGGCTAGTTTTGTTAGGTTCATGATTGAGTCTCCAAATCTAAAGACTCAGTGCTTTTGGTTTGATTAATTGCGGTTTGTTGATAGTTTTTTTTATCAAATAAACCGTATAGGGCAGGAATAACCAATAAGGTCAGCATGGTAGATAAGCCAAGACCAAAGATCACCGTTATTGCCATCGGCGCACGGATTTCACTACCATCACCGACACCTATTGCCATTGGCAACAAGCCTAAGGTGGTGGTCATGGTGGTCATCATTATTGGGCGTAATCGAGATTTAGCTGCAGTGCTTATAGCGACTTCTTTATCATGGCCTTCTTTACGCAGTTGGTTAATT
Organism: Shewanella sp. 4_MG-2023; assembly: GCF_030548015.1. NCBI lineage: Bacteria > Pseudomonadati > Pseudomonadota > Gammaproteobacteria > Alteromonadales > Shewanellaceae > Shewanella > Shewanella sp. 4_MG-2023. The sequence goes on along the minus strand of NZ_JAUORL010000006.1, from coordinate 121,860 downwards.
CTATCAACCAATACAATGGCATTATTGACCACAATACCTGCCAGCATAATTAAGCCGATAAACACGACTACGCTGATATGGGTACCAGTAATAAACAAGCCAATAATACTGCCGCCAACGGCCATAGGCACAGCAAACAGAATAAGTAATGGATGTAATAAGGATTCAAACTGACTCGCCATCACCAAGTAGACTAAAAATACCGCTAATACCAAGGCGATTTTTAAAGACTTAAATGAATGTTCCATTTCTTCATTTTGGCCGCCAAAGCGCGCTTGGATAGAAGAGGGGAGCTGTTGCTGATTTAAAATTTGCTGCGCTTCTTTTACAGCTTCACTTAAATCACCATAACTTAAGTTAGCTGACACTATCGCAACCCGTTGTTGGCTGACACGATTAATGGCAGAGGGGCCCACTTGCAGAGACACATCAGCAACTGCGCTTAATGGGATTGGGTGCTTACTGTTTGGATTAATAATTAATGAGTTAATATCTGAGATATTATTTCGCTCGTCCAATTCACTGCGCACCAAAATATCTACTTTACGATCACGAACCGTATATTGGCTGGCAATGGTACCGCCAACACGTTGAGCAATACGATTAGCAACGGTGGGCGCTTCTAAATTTAATGACGCAAGCCGGGCATGATCAAATCTAATACTGATCTCAGGTTGACCATCACGAAGTGAGGTATTGATATCACTAAAGCGGGCTGACTCTGATAAAGCAGATACCAACTGTTCGCCACTGTGCTTTAGTTGCTGTAAGTCATAACCTGATAACTCGATCTCTAATGGGGTTTTAAAACTAAATAGCTCAGGGTGATCAATAGTGGCATCAAGGGCTGGAATACGCCTTGCTGTGGCCCTTAAGTCATTGGCTACAGCATTAAACTCTTGAGGATCTGCCAGTACTACCTGTAACCGCCCCCAGTTTTCGCCGCCTCGGGCGGTATCAGATGTCATTAAGCCGCCACTGCCTGCTTGGCTAAAGGTGTGTTTTACTTCTTCTCGACCACTAATGGAGTAAGCTAGTTGCTCTAATACAGCATCAGTTTTTTGTACCGCGGTTCCAGGTGGCAGTAAGATCTCAACATAGAATTCACCTTGATTCATTGGTGGAATTAGCTCTACACCCAGTCTTGGGAATAAGCTGCCAGCACCAACAGTTAGCATGATTGCGATAATGACAGTCAAAGCTTTATGCGTCATCGCATGAGCTAATACCCGGTGATAAATGCTTTCAACAAAACGGTAGCCAAAGTTAAGTGCAGCACTTAATGGACGCATCACTAATGACAATGCCCAAGAAATGAATCGAGCTGAAATGATAATGAGGTTTAATAGTGCATTAGGTAGATAGCTGAGTAATAGCTTAAATGGGAAACCAAACACGAATTTAAGATAATGCACAGCTTTAGCTTTTTTAGTGGTTGGCAGGGCTTTTACTTCCGGCTCATTTTCGATGGGTAATTGTTTAAAACCCTGTCTTGATGCCAGCATTGGTATTGCCGTTAGTGCAACAAATAAAGACGCTAATAAAGCAAAAGTTACCGTTAATGCTTGATCTGAAAATAATGCCCCTGCGATACCATCAACAAAAACTAAGGGGACAAATACCGCTAAGGTGGTTAAGGTTGAGGCAAAGATTGCCCCTGCCACTTCTTTACTGCCTTTAAGCGCAGCAGCAACTTTTTTAAGCCCTTGCGCTTTATAGCGGTCAATATTTTCCAGCACCACAATGGCATTATCAACCAATAAGCCTATGGCCAGTGCAATACCGCCTAAAGACATAATATTGAGACTGATATCGGCAAAGTACATCATGTTAAAAGTAGCAATAACTGAAAATGGAATGGAAATAGAAATAATTAAGGTAGCAATAATGTCACGTAAAAATAAGTAGATAACTAACATAGCAAGCAAGCTGCCAAACAGCGCGGCGGCGGTTACTTCACTGACTGCACTTTGGATAAACTCAGATTGGTCATAAATAACCTTTAACTGATTATCTGCAGCTTCACTGTTAATCTCATCAAGCTCAGCACTGAGCCTTTTGGCGACCGATACGGTATTGGCATCACCTTCTTTATATATTGCCAGTTCAATAGACTCTACCTGTCCAATACGAGTGATATCACTGCGCTCTTTATAACCGTCAACAATATCGGCAACTTCAGCAAGTCGAATTAAGGTTTGACCATCACGATAGACAATGACATTTCTTAACTCATCTAGGTTATTAAATTGGTTTAGGGTGCGAACTAAATACTCTTTGTCACCTTGGATCACTTTACCCGCAGATAAATTGATGTTTTCTTCATTAATACGGCGCTTAATATCGTCTGCATTAAGGTTTAGTTGCTGCAGCTTTTGTTGATTTAGCAGGATATGAACTTCTTGCTCTAAGCCGCCAGATAATCTCACTGCGGCGACACCAGATAGTGCTTCTAGGCGTCTTTTTAGTTCTTCTTCTGCAAAAGTACGCATACTTTTGAGCTGTGTTTCACTGGCATCAGGTACTGACAGCGCCACACGCATAATTGGATCTAAGTTTGGATTAAAACGCAGCAATAATGGTTTATTGATATCCAGTGGCAGTTCGATGGTATCAATTTTTTCACGCACTTCTAAACTGGCCATATCCATGTTGGTGCCCCATTCAAACTCAAGCACCACATCTGATAAACCTGAGCGTGAAATAGAGCTAATTTTACGCAGCCCTTTAACTACACCGACGGCTTCTTCAATGGGCTTTGAGATTAACTGTTCAACTTCAACAGGTGCAGCGCCATCATAGGCGGTTCTTACTGTGACGCTTGGGTAACTAAGATCGGGTAACAGTTTTACCGCAAGGCGGGTAAATCCGACCATACCAAATAGCATGATTGCCAGCATAAACATCCACACTGACACAGGACGTTTTACCGAAGTATTAATTATCGACATAGTAGGCGCATCCTTGTCTATTTGCTGGCTAGGCTGTTTTTGGCGTAAGAAAGCGGACTGATGATTTCAACTAACGACAGGTCTTTAAGGTTTTGCTGACCACGAATGACGATTTGTTCACCAGATTGCACACCAGATAGAATTTCAACTTTATCATTTTCGCGATAACCGAGAATCACTTCACGACGGTTAGCGGTGTTATCTTTAATGACATACAGTGCTTGGGTGTCATCTTGGTTAATAATGGCGTTAAAAGGCACAGTAACAACATCATTGTGGGTATCATATTTAAGCTCAACACGCGTGAACATGCCGGCTTTTAATGTTGCGTCTTTATTGTTGATGGCGATAGTTACTTTGAATGTACCGCTTTGGGCATCAACAATTGGGCTAATTCGTAATACATTAGCGATAATATCTTGTTCTGTTGAGCCCTTGTTATTAGCGTATTGATTACTAATGCGCGCTTCTTGTCCTAAACGTAAGCTATTAAGTTGTTGCTCTGGTAAATGTACAATTCCGTGTAGTTCATCTTGATTGACAATATAAAACAACTCTTCAAACTCTTTGGCCATATTGCCTTTTTTCACATGCCTGGTGGCGACAATGCCATCGATAGGTGAAACAATGCGGCTTTCAATCACGTATAGTTCTGCGAGATCTCGCTGAGCCATTGCGGCTTGTAAGTTAAACTCCAGCTTTGCCATCACATCTTGACTTACAAATTCTTTGTTTTTCATCTGTTTTAAGCGGTTTAATTCTTGCTCAATAATCTGAACTTCAGCAAGCGCACGCTGATAATCAAATTGTTGGCGTTTGGCATCAATGGTCGCCAGTGCTTGGCCCTTTGTAACTCTATCGCCTTCTTCAACGTTTATTGAAGTAATTAAGCCTGCAATTCGGGTGACAACATGGGCTTCCTCGGGCGCTTCTAGCGTCGCGGTGGTGCTATAAAATGAAGACACATTTCCTTGAGTCACTTGTGATACCTCAACAGGTACCGCGTATTTTTCTTCTTCTGCAGCTGTTTCTTGTTCACCATTACAGCCACTAAGCATGATTGAAAATGCCGTAATACAAAAAACGGATGAGGTGAATTTTTTAATGTTGTTGAACCTTTCCATGGGATACCTGCCAATTAACTAAGTGTTATAAGTGACGTGACATGCCACAGAGTCTGAAACCAAAGCATGCAAACGTCACGTTATAACATGTAATAAATGTTGAATTTATGTTTACAAAGCACGTAATGTGCCAAAATAAATTATTGTTATTTTTCAGTGCTTTAATTGGGTAGCGGTATTTTAGGAACTTAAATGTTAACAAGGGGTAGTGGGAATGCTCAACAAATGGTGAAATTGCTTACTAAGATTTGAACTAAGGGTTCTGATTTTTGTTGATTAGGATTGTGGGTAAATGGCCATTGAATTAATTTGGCTTTAACAAGAAAATTATTAATAATACAAATAAAATGAACGTGAAAATATTTCAAGGTGTAAAAGCGTATAAAGAAGACCAAATTCTGGGTAAAAAGGAAACCAAATTGTAAGTTTTAATATCTCTAATGGCCATTTTTTAGAACAAAAAGATTTTCTTTATAGCGATATAATTTAAAAAGCAGCTTTTTATATCAGATTTAATTGATATTTTTACTCAATTTATTGTTTATTAGGGCCTAACGTGAATGAAAATGACTATTTTATGAATGTTTTTGGATGATTTACAGTATTTTTCTAGCTTAATCTTTAACTTCAAATGAATTAAAATCGGAAATATTTCTAATAGGCAGTTGTATTGCCTAGCACAAATCTGATGCAACTCCTTCTATAAACACAAATGTAATTGGGTTAATTAGGCCGATTTATGGCGTACTTTGGACATATTTTAAAGCTTATTTAATTCTAATTTGTAATACAAAACCAAGCGCTAAAGTGCCGGCGACCCTTTAATTTCGACTAAAATTAACCTGTGGCGGCTATTAGGATTTAGTAAATAATGAAGCGGACCTAGATAATGTGGCTTATGACCAATCTATGGTGAATGAGCTTTAAACGGGGATAAATGTGTTTGGCAGTTTTATTCATACTTGGCTGCTATGGTAACCAAAGTTCGCAGCAAGGGATTTTTGTGTTCATTGAGCGAGGCTGTCAACGCTAACAAAACAGCTTCTCTAGGCATTAAAAAAGCGCCTAAATAGGCGCTTTTTTCACAAACGATTAAGTTATCGTTTATCTATGCTGACAAAGTCACGCTCGTCTGAGCCAGTGTATAACTGACGTGGACGACTGATTTTGTGACCTGGTTGGTCAAGCATTTCTTTCCAATGTGCAATCCAACCAACAGTACGAGAAAGTGCAAATAACACTGTAAACATACTAGTAGGGATACCGATTGCTTTCATGATGATCCCTGAGTAGAAATCAACATTTGGATAAAGCTTTTTAGATACGAAATAATCGTCTTCTAAAGCAATGCGTTCAAGTTCCATCGCTACATCTAGCAAAGGATCGTTCACATTTAGCTCAGCTAACACTTCATGACATGTTTCACGCATCACTTTAGCGCGAGGGTCGAAGTTTTTGTAAACGCGATGACCAAAGCCCATTAAGCGGAATGGATCAGCTTTGTCTTTCGCACGAGCAATAAACTCAGGGATGCGATCAACACTGCCAATTTCTTCAAGCATATTTAGACAAGCTTCGTTAGCACCACCATGAGCAGGACCCCATAGTGAAGCAATACCCGCTGCGATACATGCAAATGGGTTAGCACCAGATGAACCCGCTAAACGAACCGTAGAGGTAGAAGCGTTTTGTTCATGATCAGCGTGTAATACAAAGATTCTGTCCATTGCTTTTTCAACAACTGGATTGACTTGGTATTGTTCACACGGAACAGCGAACATCATGCTAAGGAAATTACCTGCATAACTTAGGTCGTTGCGTGGGTAAACAAAAGGTTGACCGATTGAATACTTGTAGCACATTGCTGCAATGGTTGGCATCTTAGAAACAAGGCGGAAAGCCGCAATTTCACGATGTTTTTCATCATTGACATCAAGAGAATCTTGGTAAAACGCAGATAATGCACCCGTAACACCACATAGCATAGCCATTGGATGTGCATCACGACGGAAACCTCTGAAAAACGAAGCTAATTGCTCGTTCACCATGGTGTGATTCTTAACCATAGCCACAAACTCTTCGTATTGAGTTTTGCTTGGTAATTCACCATAAAGCAGTAAGTAACAAACGTCTAAATAGTTAGATTCAGTAGCTAGTTCATAAATTGGATAGCCACGGTGTGTAAGTACACCTTTTTCGCCATCAATGTATGTAATTGCAGACTCGCAAGATGCGGTCGCTAAAAAACCTGGATCGAAGGTGAAATGACCTGTCTTTCCAAGTTTACTGATATCGATTACATCAAACCCAGCAGTTCCCTGCTTGATAGGTAATTCGATCGAATCTGTCCCCGGTAACTCTAATTTGGCTATATTGTCAGCCATACCCCGTTCTCCTTACTTCATTCTTTTCTGTGAGTGCGGCATGTTAAGCGGACATTACTTTACAGTGAATTAGTGTCACATTTCAATTTAAATAAGCGTTTAAATTTATTAGACCATGGTATAAAGCTTGCTAGACGCCTTGTTAGCAATGGTTTTTTTGCAAAAAAAACATCAAAAAACAAATTTTACATAGTGTGATGTTTGTATTTGACAATTGCCTTGAGTATACTTGCCTGCGTCCTGAAGGGCGACAAACATCACATTTTTGAAAACATTTTTACGTTGTCTAAATTAGTGAATTCTCAAATGGTTAAGTGTTTGATAGTAGTCTGTTAAGTTTCAACATTTTGTTTACATTTGTAGTTTGGTGTAACAAATAGAAGCAAAGCAAGATGAATAATAAAAATAATGCTCAATGGAGCTGAGTGAGCAGAACGTGAAAAAGCAAAGACCTGTCCATATAGACCTACAGACCATTCGCTTTCCTGCAACAGCGATTGCGTCAATTCTTCACCGTATTTCCGGTGTTATCATGCTGTTTGCTGTCGGTATTCTTATTTGGATGCTAAATGAATCTTTAGCATCGCCTGAGAGTTTCGCTGGCTTACAATCTCTTTTTGATAACCTGCTAGTTAAGTTTGTTATTTGGGGAATTCTAACCGCGTTGGGTTATCACTTAATCGTTGGCGTACGTCATCTGATTATGGATACCGGTCGTTGGGAAGAGCTTGCCTCTGGCTTAGCGTCAGCAAAAATCGCCTTTGTGTTATCAGCGGCGTTTTCTATCATCGTGGGGATTTGGGTATGGTAACAAATGCAGCAAGCCTTGGACGCAGTGGTGTTCATGATTTTATTTTAATTCGTGCTAGTGCCGTAATTTTAGCCTGTTATACCATTTTTATGGTGGGTTTTATTGCGTGTAGCGCTCCATTGACATACGAAATTTGGCAGGGGTTATTCAGTACCTTACCAATGAAAGTATTCACTTTATTAGCGCTTGTTGCTGTACTTATCCATTCATGGATTGGTATTTGGCAAGTGTTAACTGATTACGTTAAAAACGTATCAATGCGTGGATTACTTCAGTTCGTTTTTGTCGTAGCAGCTTTTTGTTATCTAGCTGCAGGCATATTAATTGTGTGGGGTGTATAAGTGAGTATTCCAGTTCGCGAATTTGACGCAGTAGTGATTGGCGCTGGTGGCGCTGGCATGCGAGCGGCATTACAAATTTCTAAAGAAGGTAAGAGCTGTGCGCTTTTATCTAAAGTTTTCCCAACCCGTTCTCATACAGTATCTGCGCAAGGTGGTATTACCGTTGCGTTGGGTAATGCTCATGAAGATCACTGGGAACAGCACATGTACGATACCGTGAAAGGTTCTGATTTTATCGGTGACCAAGAAGCAATCGAGTTCATGTGTAAGACAGGTCCAGAGGCGGTTATTGAACTTGAGCAAATGGGTTTGCCATTCTCACGTTTTGAAAACGGTACTATTTACCAGCGTCCGTTTGGTGGCCAATCAAAAAACTTTGGTGGCGAGCAAGCGGCACGTACTGCAGCTGCAGCTGACCGTACAGGTCATGCATTACTTCATTGTCTTTATCAGCAAAATGTTAAACACAAAACTGAAGTATTTTCTGAGTGGTATGCACTCGATTTAGTGAAAAACGATGACGGTGCAATAGTTGGTTGTACGGCTATTGAAATTGAAACTGGCGAGATTGTTTACTTCAAAGCGAAGGCAACCATTTTAGCAACCGGTGGTGCAGGGCGTATTTATGCTTCAACCACCAATGCACATATTAATACTGGTGACGGTGTTGGTATGGCAATGCGCGCTGGCGTTCAAATGCAAGACATGGAAATGTGGCAGTTCCACCCAACGGGTATTGCTGGCGCAGGTGTGCTTGTAACTGAAGGTTGTCGTGGTGAAGGTGGTTATCTTTTAAATAAAGATGGCGAGCGTTTCATGGAACGTTATGCACCAAATGCAAAAGATTTAGCATCACGTGATGTTGTTGCTCGCTCGATGATGACAGAAATTCGTGAAGGCCGTGGATTAGATGGTCCATTAGGGCCGCATTGTTTACTTAAGCTTGATCACTTAGGTAAAGAAACATTAGAAGCTCGTCTTCCTGGTGTTTGTGAACTTTCTCGTACTTTTGCGCATATTGATCCAGCAGATGGCCCAATTCCTGTATTGCCAACATGTCATTACATGATGGGTGGTCTACCCGCTAAAGTGAGTGGTCAAGTTGTTCGTCAAAATGCTGATGGCACTGAACAAGATATCGTGGGTTTATTCGCTGTAGGTGAAATTGCTTGTGTATCAGTACACGGTGCAAACCGCCTTGGTGGTAACTCATTACTGGATTTAGTGGTATTTGGACGTGCTGCTGGTCAGCATTTAGGTAAAGCACTCGATGCGACTGCGGATCCAAAAGCGCCATCTGAAGAGCAAATTTCAGCATCACTTGAGCGTCTTAATCGCTGGGAAAGCAATAAAGACGGTGAAGATCCTGCTGTTATTCGTAAAGACTTACAGTTATGTATGCAACTTAACTTCTCTGTATTTAGAAGTGGTGATGCAATGGCTGAAGGCCTTAAAGAGCTTAAAGCAATTCGCGATCGTTTAGCGAATGCTAAGTTATCTGATAACTCTTCAGAATTTAATACTCAACGTATTGAATGTTTAGAGCTTGATAACTTGATGGCGACAGCAATTGCGACAGCTTATGCTGCGAACTTCCGTACAGAAAGTCGTGGTGCGCATTCTCGTGAGGATTTCTTAGACCGTGATGATGATAATTGGTTATGTCATAGCGTCTTTGACCCCGTCACAGAAGAAATGACTAAGCGTGAAGTCAACATGGAGCCTAAGCTTCGTGCGGCATTCCCGCCTATCAAGCGTACCTACTAGGAGAAGCCCCGATGAAATTGGAATTTGCAGTTTATCGCTACAATCCTGATGTAGACACTAAACCATATATGCAGGATTACAGTTTAGATGTGGAAGAAGGTACCGATATGATGGTACTAGATGCACTGATGAAGCTGAAAGAGTTAGATCCTGCATTATCATTTAGACGCTCATGTCGTGAGGGTGTATGTGGCAGTGATGGTATGAACATGAATGGTAAAAACGGCCTTGCGTGTATTACGCCTGTTTCTACTTTTAAAGGTAAGAAAATTGAAATTCGCCCACTTCCTGGCATGCCAGTTGTGCGCGATTTAATTGTCGACCTGACTCAGTTCTACACTCAGTACGAAAAAATTAAACCGTTTCTTATCAATGATGAGAAAACACCGGCTCGTGAACATTTACAATCACCTGAAGAGCGTGCTCATTTAGACGGATTATATGAATGTATCATGTGTGCTTGTTGTTCTACTGCTTGTCCATCTTTCTGGTGGAACCCTGATAAATTTATCGGACCAAGTGGTTTACTGCATGCATATCGCTTCTTAATTGATAGCCGCGATACGGCAACTGAAGAGCGTTTAGATGGTTTAGACGATGCTTACAGTGTGTTCCGTTGTCACGGTATTATGAATTGTGTTGATGTGTGTCCTAAAGGACTAAACCCAACTAAAGCCATTGGCCACATTAAGTCAATGTTACTGAAGCGAGCAGTGTAAATGCGCAACATAGAGCTGGGATTTATTGTTATATAGCTCTATTGGGGAGTCATCTTCAACTATGGGGATGACTCTTTTGTGTGTGTTAGAAGACCTTTGTAATTAACTGTTTAAATTATATAGTTATATCGCTATTATCCGTAGTTGATAAACAGCGTTAAACGAAAGAGTTAATACGATTCGATTGTGGTGCAACCAGGTATCGCAATTATGAAATTGGCGAAGCACGTGTATCAAGTTTGGAAGGAAAAGTAATGCACCAAGGCATCATGAAAGCTTGGCTCGAATCGTCACATTTAAGTGGCTCAAATTCGACCTACGTAGAAGAGATGTATGAAGCCTATCAAGAAGATCCAAGTTCAGTTACCGCTGATTGGCAAGTCGTTTTTGATAATCTCCCTGCGGTAAATGGTACTTCTCAAGATCTACCTGAAACTGCACACTCTAAAGTACGTGATTATTTCCGCAGTTTAGCATTAGAAGGTCGTGCCAAAGGCGCTAGCCGTGTTACTGACCCAGAGTTAGATGCTAAACAAGTAAAAGTCCTCCAGTTAATTAACGCTCACCGTTTTCGTGGTCACCAAAATGCTAACCTTGATCCGTTAGGTTTATGGCACCGTGAGCCAGTATCTGAATTAGACCCAGCATTTCATGGTTTAGATGCCGAAGATATGCAACGTGAGTTCAATACCGGTTCATTTGCATACGGTAGTGACACCCTTAAATTAGCCGACATAGTTCATGCATTAAAAAGTACCTATTGTGGTTCTATTGGTGCTGAATACATGCATATTACCGATACCGATGAAAAGCGTTGGATTCAGCAACGTCTTGAACCGTCTTTGGGTAAAGCAAATTACGATAACACCACTAAGAAACGCATTCTAGAAGGCCTAAATGCTGCTGAAGGTATGGAAAAATACCTTGGCGCAAAATTTCCAGGCGCAAAACGTTTCTCGCTTGAAGGTGGTGATGCGTTAGTGCCAATGATGCGTGAGATTTTATATCGCGCAGGTGAAGCAGGTACCAAAGAAATTGTCGTCGGTATGGCTCACCGTGGTCGCTTAAACGTCCTTGTTAACGTACTGGGTAAGCGTCCTGCTGAATTATTTGATGAATTTGCCGGTAAGCATGATGAAATCCAAGGTTCTGGTGACGTTAAGTATCACCAAGGCTTTTCATCTGATTTCGAAACGCCAGGCGGAAACGTTCATTTAGCACTGGCCTTTAACCCATCACATTTAGAAATCGTTAACCCTGTGGTTATTGGTTCAGTACGAGCGCGTCAAGACAGACGTGGTTGTAGCGATGGTTTACAAGTTATGCCAATTACCATTCATGGTGACTCGGCAATTACTGGACAAGGTATTGTGCAAGAGACATTTAACATGTCTCAGACCCGTGGTTTTAAAGTTGGCGGTAGTATTCGTATCGTTATTAATAACCAAGTGGGTTTCACTACCTCTAATACTGCCGATGTGCGTTCAACGGAATACTGTACTGATATTGCCAAAATGGTCCAAGCGCCTATTTTCCATGTCAATGCAGATGATCCTGAAGCTGTTGCCTTTATTTCGCAGTTAGCGGTGGATTACCGTAACGAATTTAAGCGTGATGTGGTGATTGATTTAGTGTGTTATCGCCGCCATGGTCATAACGAAGCTGATGAGCCAAGTGCAACGCAGCCGCTAATGTACGCAAAAATTAAGAAGCATCCTACGCCGCGTAAGATTTATGCTGATCGATTAATTCAAGAAGATAGTATCTCTGCTGATGACGTTACTGGCCTTGTCAATAACTACCGTGATGCATTAGATGCAGGTGATTGTGTAGTGAAAGAGTGGCGTCCAATGACGTTACACACTGTTGACTGGTCGCCGTATCTTAATCGTGAGTGGGATGAAAGCTATCAAGGTGCAATGAACTTTGACAAGCTGATTGGTCTTGCGCAAAAGATGGTAGATATTCCTGAAAGCCACAAATTGCAATCACGGGTCGCTAAGATTTATAAAGACCGTGTATCGATGGCAAACGGTGAAAAACCGGTTGATTGGGGCTTTGCTGAAACCTTAGCTTACGCCACCATTTTGGAAGATAAAAAACGCGTTCGTATTACCGGTCAGGATTCTGGTCGTGGTACTTTCTTCCATCGTCATGCAGTTTTACATAATCAAAATGATGGTACGACTTATTTGCCGCTTCGTAATGTCGCTGATGAACAGGGCGAGATTGATATTACTGACTCAGTATTATCAGAAGCCTCGGTACTGGCATTTGAGTACGGTTATGCCACAGCAGAGCCGGGCGGATTAACCATCTGGGAAGCGCAGTTTGGTGACTTTGTTAATTGTGCTCAAGTGGTTATCGATCAGTTCTTATCTTCAGGTGAGCAAAAGTGGGGCCGATTATGTGGTCTAACGATGCTACTTCCCCATGGTTATGAAGGCCAAGGCCCAGAGCATTCATCTGCTCGTCTTGAGCGTTTCTTACAGCTTTGTGCAAACCACAATATGCAAGTGTGTGTTCCTTCTACACCTGCACAGGTTTATCACATGCTACGCCGTCAAGTTGTACGTCCTATGCGTCGTCCACTGGTGGTGATGTCGCCTAAATCATTACTACGTCATCCATTAGCGGTTTCTACACTTGAAGAGCTCGCTGAAGGAAGTTTCCAAAGTGTGATTGGTGAGCTTGATGCATTAGACGCGAGCAAGGTTGATCGCGTTGTCTTCTGTAGTGGTAAGGTGTATTTCGAATTACTCGACAAGCGTCGTAAACAAGAAATTACTAACGTTGCTATTGTCCGTGTGGAGCAGCTTTATCCGTTCCCGCAAGAAGAAATGCAAGCCGCACTTGCTGACTATCAGCACGTTAAAGATTTTGTTTGGTGTCAGGAAGAACCTCAGAACCAAGGTGCTTGGTATTGTAGCCAACATCATTTCTGGGCAGCTATCCCTGCCGGAGCTGAACTAACCTACGCTGGCCGTGAGGCATCTGCTGCACCAGCTTGTGGTTATCCTGCTCTGCATGCACGCCAACAAGAAGCATTAGTTAATAGCGCATTAAAACTGTCGTAATAGAAAATTATAAAAGGAAAGCTTTCCATGAGTATCGAAATTAAGGTACCCGTTCTGCCAGAATCAGTTGCAGATGCAACAATCGCGACATGGCATGTGCAACCTGGCGAACAGGTTTCTCGTGACCAAAATCTAGTTGATATCGAAACTGATAAAGTTGTACTAGAAGTTGTTGCGCCAGAAGATGGTTCTATTAGCGAATTATTATTCCAAGAAGGTGACACTGTTCTTGGTGAGCAAGTGATTGCAAACTTCGTTGCTGGTGCAGTTTCAGGCCAAGAAGTGACTAAAGCAGAAGCAGAAGCTGCATCACCAGTAGCTGAATCTACAGATGAGTCAAATGATGCATTAAGCCCATCTGTACGCCGTCTCATTGCTGAGCATAACCTTGATGCAAGCAAAGTAAAAGGCACTGGTGTTGGTGGACGTGTGACTAAAGAAGATGTTGAAGCATTTGTGAAGTCAGCACCTGCGGCTAAACCTGCTGCAGCGCCTGCGCCAATTGCACCACTTGAAGGTCGTACTCAAAAACGTGTTCCTATGACGCGTTTACGTAAGACTATTGCTAATCGTTTATTAGAGGCTAAAAACTCTACGGCAATGCTAACAACGTTTAACGAAGTTAACATGCAGCCAATCATGGATATTCGTAAGCAATACCAAGAAGTATTTGAAAAACGTCATGGTATTCGTTTAGGTTTCATGTCTTTCTACGTAAAAGCTGTGACTGAAGCATTAAAACGTTTCCCTGAAGTTAACGCGTCTATCGACGGTGATGAACTGGTTTATCACAACTACTTTGATGTCAGCATTGCGGTATCAACGCCACGTGGTCTGGTTACCCCAGTATTACGTGATACCGATACCATGAGCCTTGCTGAAATTGAAAAAAATGTGCGTGAATTAGCAATCAAAGGCCGTGATGGCAAGTTATCTGTTGCTGATATGACCGGTGGTAACTTCACCGTGACTAATGGCGGCGTATTTGGCTCGCTAATGTCGACGCCAATTTTAAACCTTCCACAAAGCGCGATTTTAGGCATGCATGCTATTAAAGATCGCCCAATGGCTGTGAATGGTGAGGTTGTTATTCAACCTATGATGTACCTAGCATTATCTTACGATCATCGAATTGTTGATGGCCGTGAGTCGGTTGGTTTCTTGGTCGCTATTAAAGACTTCCTTGAAGATCCAACTCGTCTATTGCTTGACCTCTAAGAGTCAACTAGACAATACCCTCGTAGCTGGCTCGTTAGAGCCAGTAGGATTTTATAAAGAAGTATATGGATAGATCATCATGAATTTGCATGAGTATCAGGCAAAATCCTTATTTGCCGAATATGGTTTACCAGTTTCAGAAGGCTTCGCTTGCGATACAGCCCAAGAAGCGGTAGAAGCTGCTGGTCACATTGGCGGCGATATGTGGGTTGTTAAGTGTCAAGTACACGCTGGCGGCCGTGGTAAAGCAGGTGGCGTTAAAGTCACTGGCGATAAAGAAGAAATCAGAGCATTTGCTGAAAAATGGTTAGGTAAGAACTTAGTGACTTACCAAACTGATGAAAAAGGCCAGCCTGTTGCTAAAATTTTAGTAGAAAGCTGTACTGATATTGCAAATGAACTTTACCTAGGTGCTGTTGTTGACCGTGCGACTCGTCGCGTTGTGTTTATGGCATCAACTGAAGGTGGCGTTGAAATTGAAACTGTGGCTGAAGAAACCCCAGAGTTAATTCACAAAGCAATTATCGATCCTTTAACAGGTCCTCAACCATACCAAGCACGTGATCTTGGCTTTAAGTTAGGTTTAAACCCAACTCAAATGAAGCAGTTCACTAAAGTGTTTATGGGTCTTGCAAAAATGTTCGAAGACCATGATTTCGCTTTATTAGAAATCAACCCGCTTGTGATCACTGACGAAGGTAATATCCATTGTCTTGATGGCAAGATTGGTATCGATGGAAATGCTTTATTCCGTCAACCTAAAATCCGTGACATGCACGATCCATCACAAGATGATGCTCGTGAAGCACACGCAGCTAAGTTTGAACTTAACTACGTTGCATTAGACGGAAACGTGGGTTGTATGGTTAACGGTGCAGGCCTAGCAATGGGTACTATGGACATCGTAAACCTACATGGCGGCAAGCCAGCTAACTTCTTAGACGTTGGCGGCGGAGCAACTAAAGAACGTGTAGCAGAAGCATTTAAAATCATTCTTTCTGACTCAAACGTTAAAGCTGTTTTAGTTAACATCTTTGGTGGCATCGTACGTTGTGACATGATTGCAGAAGGTATTATCGGCGCTGTAAAAGAAGTCGGTGTAGAAGTTCCTGTTGTTGTCCGTCTTGAAGGTACTAACGCTGAATTAGGCCGTGAAGTGCTTGCAGGTTCTGGTCTTGATATTATCGCAGCTGCGTCATTAACTGATGCTGCTGAGAAAGTTGTTGCTGCTGCGGAGGGCAAATAATGTCCGTATTAATTAACAAAGATACTAAAGTTATCTGTCAAGGTTTCACTGGTGGCCAAGGTACTTTCCACTCTGAGCAAGCAATTGCTTACGGTACAAAAATGGTTGGCGGTGTATCTCCAGGAAAAGGTGGTCAAGTTCACCTAGGTCTTCCTGTATTTAATACTGTTAAAGATGCTGTAGCTGAAACGGGTGCAACTGCGACTGTTATCTATGTACCAGCACCTTTTTGTAAAGATGCAATCCTTGAAGCAATCGACGGTGGCATTGAGCTAATCGTATGCATTACTGAAGGTATTCCAACTTTAGACATGCTTCAAGTTAAAGTTAAACTTGAAGAAACTGGCGTGCGTATGATTGGTCCTAACTGTCCAGGTGTTATTACTCCTGGTGAGTGTAAGATTGGTATCATGCCTGGTCACATCCACAAGCCTGGTAAAGTCGGTATTGTTTCACGCTCTGGTACATTAACGTACGAAGCTGTTAAACAAACTACTGACGAAGGTTTTGGCCAATCTACTTGTGTAGGTATTGGTGGTGACCCAATTCCAGGTACTAACTTCATCGACGTATTGGAAATGTTCCAAAACGATCCACAAACTGAAGCAATCGTAATGATTGGTGAAATTGGTGGTACTGCTGAAGAAGAAGCTGCTGAATTCATCAAAGCAAATGTAACTAAGCCTGTTGTATCTTACATTGCTGGTGTTACTGCACCAGAAGGTAAGCGTATGGGTCATGCTGGCGCAATTATCGCTGGTGGTAAAGGTACTGCTGAAGATAAGTTTGCTGCATTAGAAGCTGCTGGCGTAAGCACAGTTCGCTCTTTAGCTGACATCGGTAAAGCACTGCGTACTAAAACTGGCTGGTAAATTCTAGTGAGTTAATCAAAAGGCGCCATTTGGCGCCTTTTTTGTTTTATGCTTTTTGTTGCTAGGTTTTATCCTGCAATCATGTCTATAAAAACATAATTTCATATTTTACAACGTGTTATTCTGTGTTTAACTGGCTATATGAATATTTAAATGATTAAGGATAACCATGAGTAACGTCATAAAACCGATTGGTATTATTACTGAAACCCCAAGGCTTATCATGCGACCTTTTGTTGAAGAGGATGCAGAAGCATTATTTTTAATGAACAGTATTCCAGAAATATTAACTTATATCCCCCAAGAGCCACTTACTAGCATAGCTGAAGCAAAAGAGATTTTTACCTCAATTATTCAAGCTGATTATCAAAAGCATGGTTTTGGTCGTTGGGCGGTGCATCATAAGGAAGATAATAAAGTCATTGGCTTTTGTGGGCCTAAATATCTTCCTGAATACGATAAAGTAGAAATAGGTTATCGCTATTTACCAGAATATTGGGGCAAGGGCATAGGCAATGAGGCAGCGCAAGCGGTAGTTGATACACTAAAGCCACAGTTCGATATTGATTTAGTCATAGCCCTTATTTTACATGGCAATACAGGTTCAGAAGCGATAGCGAAAAAGCTCGGTATGAGCATACATGAAGAAAGCGAATATCTCGGCTCGAAAGTACATGTGTATCAAATGGCTTTATAAAGGCATAACTTATGGCGAGTGTAAAAACAAAAAAACCAGCAAGTATGCTGGTTTTTTAATGACTATTTATCAGGCTTGGCGATAATTATTCGTCAGCGTGATCACAGCTGTCATTGGTGCAGTGACCGTATAAATATAAGCTGTGGTGAGTTAGCTTAATATTATGACGCATTGCAATTTCGTCCTGACGACGTTCAATCACATCATCAGAAAATTCAATCACTTTATCGCAGGTTAGGCAAACAAGATGATCATGATGCTTTTGAGTCGACATTTCAAAAACCGCTTTACCACTTTCAAAATGGTGACGATTTAGAATACCAGCATCATCAAATTGGTTTAATACGCGATAAACAGTAGCTAATCCAATTTCCTCACCGATATCGAGTAATTTTTTGTATAAATCTTCGGCACTGATATGTTGGTTTTCAGGGGCTTGCATTAGTTCTAGAATTTTAACTCGAGGCAGTGTAATTTTTAAACCTGCTTTCTTGAGTGCTTGATTTCCATCTGTCATCGCTAATCTCTTGATTACAGAACCTTATCGGTTCGTCCGTGGATAATTAAGATCATTATATGTGTTGCATTAAGAAACTGAAACCTTTCAAATGAGTTAATCGTCATATAAGCACTGATTTTGGCCAATGAAACATACATTAATGCGCATTAGGTTAAAAAAAACCTAATAAACTTACTTATACTAAGGGATTATTGAGCATTAACGGCTTTTATATCACTATAGTGTTAAAGAGGGTTATTAAGCTTTATGCCCTGCAATGATAATTATAATCAAAACAAGGAATTCACATGTATCAGCAGATAGTGGTCTTAACTGGCGCAGGTATTTCAGCTGAATCGGGGATAAAAACCTTCCGAGATCAAGATGGTTTGTGGGAACGTCATCATATTGAAGATGTCGCTACGCCTGAAGGTTATGCCCGCGATATCAATTTAGTTGAACGTTTCTATAATTGTCGCTGGGAAAACTTGCATAGCGGTGAAGTTCATCCTAATGCCGCTCATGCTGCATTAGCGAAACTAGAAGCTGAGTTTCCTGGCAAGCTACTGGTTATCACTCAAAATGTAGATGATTTACACGAGCGGGCAGGTTCAAAACGTTTATTACATATGCATGGAGAATTATCCAAAGGACGCTGCCCACAGTCATTGCAAACGTTTGTCCTTAGAGAACCTTTTGGTGAAGACAATTGCTGTACCTGCTGTATTCCTGCCAAACGATTAAGGCCGCATATTGTCTGGTTTGGTGAAATGCCATTTGGTATGGATAGAATTCATGATGCGCTGGATAACTGTGATTTATTTATCGCTATTGGGACTTCTGGGACGGTTTATCCCGCAGCGGGCTTTGTCGACAGCGCTAATCATCATGGTGCACAAACAGTAGAAGTTAATCTGTTAGCGGCAGATCGCCATAGCCAATTTCAATATCATTTTACCGGTAAAGCTGGTGATGTTGTGCCTGCGTTAGTAGAGTTAATTTTAGCCGGTAAAACCCTTGGCAGTGAAGTCGCGACAAAGGAAATGAGTGCTTGAGTAGGGATAAAGTTGCGATAATCATGCGCGGTTTACCGGGTAGTGGTAAATCAACTTGGGTTAATGAATTCATTGAACAGTTAGGTGTAGATAACGCCATACACATACGGCAATATGGTTACTTCTCTACTGACAGTTATTTTGTTCGTAATGGCGAATACCTCTTTAATCCAAAAAAACTCACCCAGTATCACCAGGCTAATTTAACCGCATTTATTAATGCGATGGCTCATAACGAGCCTTACGTTATTTGTGATAACACCAATGTATGCCGTTGGGAATATATGGCTTATGAAGCCGCAGCGAAGGCCTTGGGTTATCAAGTAAGAGTAGTGGTGACTGGTGAGCCTAAAAGTGTTGAACATCAAAAATTATGCGCTAAACGTAATCAACATAAAGTGCCATTGGCACTAATTACTAAAATGGGATTGATGTTTGAACTTGATGATTAGACTTGTTTTAAAGGTTAGATAAAAAGGCGCCGCAGCGCCTTTTTTGATGTTAAAGGTTGATTATTTAGTTTTAACAGGGGATTGCAGGTCAATATTGTAAATCGCAAAACCAAATTCATCTGTGATATCAGTGCGCTTTGTCATAGGGCGCTGTTGATAGTCGGTGATAAATTTGTCTGCAAGTTTACTGTTTTGAGTTTCAAAGCGAATATCCAATGTTTTTGCCGACTTGATGGTCATAAAGTCCCAGTTATTATCTGCACTTGGATCCACCTCGCCATGGTTTTTCGTTGCTTCAGTAATATATTGCGCTAGGGCTTCACGGTTGGAGTCTGGCAGTTCCATCACAACGAAATCAGAACCAGTACCAGCAAATTTCCCGCCAAATGCACGATAATTGTTGGTTGCGATTATAAACTCTTTTGCATTAAATTCAGCACCGCTAATAACAGTATTGCCCTCTGTGTAAGATAGCGCCACGATTCGGTTAGCATCTGCATTGACTAGTGCGCAATCGCCATCAAATTTATTAGGTTGAGTCACATCAATGTTGTAGCTGACACCATCTATGACATCAAAGTTATAGGTGCGGTGGGTATTCCAGTTAATCAGGTATTGAGGCTCAGTAGAATTAACATCAATTTGATTAAATTGATTAGCACTACACTCTAACCAGTCTTTTATCTGAGCGCCAGTGACCTTAACTGCAACTAACGTGTTGGGGTAAAGATATAAATCTGCCGCATTTTTATAGGTTAGCTCACCGCTTGGGACTTGCACATAAGACTCTGCATCAGCTGTGGTGCTATGGCGGCCGCCTGCTTTAAATGGCGCAGCAGCCGACAATACCGGAATGTGTTGTAATGCCGCGGTTAAGTTTGCTTTAACTTTCGCTATTTGCGCATCTGACACAATTTGAACGCTGGGGTCATCTTGCACTAAGGTCAAAAAGCTAAACATATCAGCTGATGCTTTACCTATGGGCTGATCGACATAATCTAATGTCGCTTGATGCTCTGTGGCAATAGCATCACGGATGGCTTTATCTGCCGTGACTAGCTCTGGTTTAGCCGCACTTTTATCAAAGATAGGTAAGGCTTTGGCCATACTATCTACGACAGTCCAGTTACCGTTTTGTAATGCTAATTTAAAATCGATGACGCCTAAATTATCACCCCAACGTCCTGGCATAACCGCCGCAACGCCATTTATGGTGCCTTTATTTATGTCGGCATCTTTAAGTGCAGCAAAGGTGCTTGAAGGGAATATTGAGTGACTGTGGCCAAAGGTAATGGCATCAATACCCGCTACCTTTGATAATGCCCAAGTGGCGTTTTCATCAGTTATATCGATAGGGTTTTCAGGGC
The DNA here is from genome assembly GCF_030548015.1 of Shewanella sp. 4_MG-2023. Lineage (NCBI taxonomy): Bacteria > Pseudomonadati > Pseudomonadota > Gammaproteobacteria > Alteromonadales > Shewanellaceae > Shewanella > Shewanella sp. 4_MG-2023. The sequence goes on along the minus strand of NZ_JAUORL010000006.1, from coordinate 101,280 downwards.
TTCCTACCCCAGAGTGGGGTATTGCGACGATAATGTCAGCACCTTGAGCTTTCATCATAGGCACAAATTTTTCAGCTGCTTCTATAATCCCCATTACGGTGACTTTACCCGTAAGGTTTTGTTTGTCCCATAATAGGATTTGTGGAGGTACAAAACCGATATAGCCGATTTTAATGATGTGTTTATCGCCATTGGTGTCGACGACGTTTTTTTCTTCGATGATATAAGGGGTAAATAGGTTATCGCCTTTGACTTTGTTATCCCAACAGTCGGCTTCACATAATACGTTGGCGTTAATATAAGGGAAGTTGGCACCCGCGAGAGACTGATATAAGAAATCTAAACCGTAGTTAAATTCGTGATTTCCAATGTTACCAACAGAGTAACCTAAGGTGTTCATGGCTTTATAAGCTGGGTGAGTATCAAGGAGGGTTGTTTTCTGTTTGAAACTGTTGGCAACATAGTCACCCATAGGGCTGCCTTGGAGCAAATCCCCATTATCTACTAAGACAAAATTATCAGCACTTTGACCTTGCTGTTTAATTAAACTGGCAGTGCGAGCTAAGCCTATAGTCGGATCATATTTTGTTTTGTAATAATCAAAATCCATGATGTTGGCATGGAGATCCGATGTTTCTAGAATTCGTAAATTGACAGTGAGGGGGTGCACATCACCAGACTTAACTTCTGTAGTCTGATCATGTAATAAATCACATGCGCTAACGCCTAGTACGCCAGCAATAATAGTGACTAATAGCTTTTGGTTTACCATTGTTTTCTCTCTTATTATGACCCTGAGCTTGATTTTTATGCTCTATTATTTTGTTAACTCATCAGGTTTGATTTGTGAGTTAATTGCGGTGGATTATACAGAAACTACATTGCAAAGTTATGATTTGATGGTCTGTTAGTTAACTAAAATGGTTTTTAAAGGCTGTTTGCTGAATTTTTCTGGTTGCTATGGGTTTAGTGTTTGATTTAGCTGGCAGTAAATTGATAGCGCAGCGCTTTAATGACAGTAAAGCATTCCTTTATCAGCATAAAAAAAGCACCACTTTGCAGCGGTGCTTTACTTGAGAGTAGTTAGCTCTTATCAGACAGCCTTACTTTAACAATAAGGCTAGTTGAATGACTACTCACTGCCGATGACCTACAGGGCTAATCCGCTGCGTTATCTTCTAAAAGACCACGGCTTTTTAACAGTGGTTCGATACCGGCATCTTTACCACGGAACTGACGGTAAAGCTGCATTGGGTCGGCGCTGCCACCTTGAGACAAGATATTGTCTCTAAAAGCTTGGGCTGTTGTTGGGTCAAAAATACCATTTTCTTTAAATGCTTCGAAAGCATCCGCGCCTAAAATATCAGACCAAAGATAGCTGTAATAACCAGCAGAATAACCACCCGCAAAAATATGCGAGAAGTAACTGCTGCGATATCGTGGGGCTATTTCTTTAATTAAGCCCATATTGGCAAGTGATTCAGCTTCAAATTCGGCGGCATCTCTTAGTTTGGTGTCTGTAAGTGTATGCCAGTCTAAATCAAGCTTAGTGGCTGCCATATATTCAACGGTAGCAAAACCTTGGTTGAATTTACTGGCAGCTTGAATTTTCTTAACAAGTTCAGTGGGGATCACTTCACCGGTTTTATAATGTTTTGCAAACTGCGCTAACACTTCAGGTTGCGTCATCCAGTTTTCCATCACTTGTGAAGGGAACTCGACATAATCTCGCGGTACTGAAGTACCTGATTGAGAAGCATATTCAACCTTTGATAGCATTCCATGTAGCGCATGTCCAAACTCGTGGAATAGGGTGCTAGCTTCATCAAATGTTAGCAGTGAAGGCTCATTGCCCGTTGGGCGAGGGTAGTTAAGTACATTGAGAATAATAGGCTTTGATTCAACGCCATTCATATTGTATTGCGAGCGGTAGGCATTCATCCATGCGCCGCCTCGCTTAGTATCACGTACGTAATAGTCACCCATGAAAATAGCCATTAATGAACCATCTTTGTCATAGACTTCCCAGGTTCTGACATCTGGGTGGTACTTAGGTAAGTCGGTGCGCTCTTTCATTGTGATGCCGAATAAGCGATTAGCGGTATAAAATACCCCTTCTAATGTTGATTCTAGCGAAAAGTAAGGCCGAGTTTGTTGTTCATTAAAGTCGTATTTTGCAACGCGGATTTGATCTGAGTAATACCACCAATCCCAAGCTTGTAAAGTAAAGTCACCACCTTGCGAGTCGATAAGTGCCTGCATATCAGCAACTTCAGCATTAGCTTGTGCTAGTGCTGCTGGCCAAACTTTATCAAGTAAGCCGTAAACATTTTCAGGGGTTTTAGCTGTACGTTCTTCTAATACAAAATGGGCATGGGTTTTATAACCCATTAATTTGGCTTTTTCAGCACGAAGTGATGCAATTTTAGCTAAGCCGGTTTTATTGTCATTGCCATTATTGTTATTGGCACGCTCAATATAACCTTTAAAAAGCGCTTCTCTTAAATCACGATTTTCTGCATAGGTTAAAAATGGTGTGATAGAAGGGCGTGAAGTGGTAAATACCCACTTACCTTCATGGCCGCGCTTAGTTGCTGTTGCTGCAGCGGTATCGATAATATCTTGAGGCAAGCCTGCTAAATCTGTTTGTTTATCTACGACAAGCTCAAAAGCATTGGTTTCAGCCAGTAGGTTGTCACCAAACTCTAAGTTTAATTTACCAATCTGTTCATTTAACGCCCGTAGGGTGTTTTTATCTTCAGCCGATAAATTGGCGCCGCCACGGGTAAATCGTTTGTAAGTATCTTCTAGAAGCTTAGTTTGTGCAGTATTAAGTTGATAGGTTTCAGCTTGGTCGTAAACAGTTTTAACGCGCTGAAATAATTTATCATTTAAATAAATATCATCACTAGCTGATGACAGCATAGGTGACACTTGTTTTGAAATCGTTTGTATATCTGGGTTAGTGTGAGCACCGGTCAAATTATAGAAAACGCTCGATACTTTCGTTAATAAGGTGCCTGAAAACTCCATCGCTTCAATGGTGTTTGCAAATGTCGCAGCATCAGGGTTATTGGTAATGCTATTAATTTCAGCTTTACGTTCAGCAATGCCTGCTTCAAAAGCCGGTAAAAAATGCTCATTTTTGATGTTATCGAAATCTGGGATTTCCATAAAGGTATCATAGGGTTTGAAAAAAGGGTTGTTAGCATCTTGGGTGATGCTTGTCGTTGCAACCGCATTGGGTGCTTGAGACGTTTGGACGGTTTCAACGTTATTATCTGAACATGCACTTAGCGCTAAAGTTAACGCCATGGCAGAAAAAAGTGGTGTGAGGGTTAGTCCCTTCATAATTATTTCCCTGTTTGCTTTGAAATGGTTGTCTAAATAACCCTATGCCGATGTATAAACCGTTAAAGAGTCACAAATCATCATTGTTATTTGTTTATGATTTGCTGCTAGATTAACAAATTTTTATCATACTTTCGTATACCTTTAGGTTACTTTTGTAACAAAACATAAAAAAAGGACCTAACGAGAGTTAAGTCCTTTATTTATTACTAACTAGTGATATGTAAACAAGGCTTATAATCTATGTTTAAGTCACACTATTTCGAGCAATGTTATGGTTTTAGAATTACTTTCACGCTGCCATCAACATCGGCTTCGTCAATATAACCGATAGCATTAGCATCTGCTGCTATTGCAGCTTTCATGCCTGATGCGTCACCAATGGTTGCTGGTGGTGTGCCTTTACCAGTAAATACCTGCTTTGACCAAAAAGCTTTAAGCTGAGCATCAGACTTACCCGTTACTGCGCTATGAAATTCAGAGCGGATAGGGTTGCCTTCTTCAAGTTCATAAACGACAAATGAAGAACCTTTGCCTAAAAAGGCTTTTTTAGCATCGGATTTGCTTATATCAGCAGCGGCTGGATTACCGATCACTACTACGGCAGCATTAACAGAAAACACACAGCTCACACTGAGCGCTAAAATAGATAATAATTTTTTCATTTCATCACTCCTAATTAAAATACTGCGTCAAATTGAACGGTATACACGGTAGTATCATCAAATTCTTTTGCTATGTTAGTCTCTAATCCACCAGATGTTTCGCCAAAATCATTAGAGTATGTGACGTCGAATTTTATGGCTAAATTATCAAGTGCATCCCAACGTAGGCCTGCACTGTATGACTTTCTTTGGCCATTAAAAATTGCGGCTTGAATTGCTGAAGCCTCATCAATAATAGTTCTGCTATCGTTATCTTTAGTTTCGAAGAAAGAAGCTGTTACATAAGGTGTGAAGTCATTGATACGGTAACCCAAGGTTAAATAACCGGAATCAGAATCAGGATAAGCGCCATCCACTTCGATGCTTGTTAACTCTGTAATGGCTAAGAAAGATCCATTATCGTAACTAGCGCCAACTCCCGCGAAAGTGCCTTTTTCTCGATCTATTTCTAGTAGCGTAACAGTGACATCGATCTCGGTATTTGGTATTAGTTCTTGTGTAATTTGACGCTTAACATCACCGTCTAAAATTGCTTCACCGTATAAGCCTCGTAGAGTCCAAGTTTCATCAGTCCAAGTAACATTGACACCTAAAATATTTTTCATGTCAACGCCAGCAGCTTCAGATTGTCCACCAAAAGCTTGAATGGTCATTGTTGAATCATCAAATTCAACATCGTAGCTAACATCTCCACCTGTATAGGAGGTAAATGGCACTGGGTCGTATACATCTGATGGTGGACGTACAAATGGCTGGGCATAACCAACATCAAGATAATCTGAGTACATATACAGTGGTATACGTAATTTACCTGCACGAGCTTGGATATTATTTTCAAAGCGATGAGAGATATAAGCCCATTCAGCTTCTACATCCCAATCATTTTCGCCTCTCATCATCAACTGCATAACAGCTTGAGTCTGATCTGTAATTGCAAACGTACCTTGTAAACCAAATTTGCTGCCTTCATTGAAGTTAGCTGAAGTGGTTGCTCCGGCATAACCAGCGTTGTTATCGGAAGTGATGAAAGCGCCCGTCATAAATCCGTTGAATTTGAAGCGTTCGGTCAAATTGGCAGTTTGATTTGCTTGTAATGATTTAACTTGTTGTTCAAGTTTGGCTAATTTTTCATCGGTAGCGTCATTGGCCACTGCAAGTGCTGGTAGCATTGCGACTGAAATTGCTAAAGGTAGCGCTTTCAAATTAAAACTCATAGTGTTACTCCTGGTTATTATTCTTAAGGCAGAAATAGTGTGATTTTCTACCTTTATATTTCTAATTATTAGACTTTAAATTGACCTGTAATGGATTGAAGCTGTTGGCTAACCCCTTCAATATCATGACTAATCCCGCCCATTTCATCCGTGGTCATTTTTACTTTAGCGGCATTGGTTTCAATATCTGCGACATATTGTTGAATGAGTTCTGAAGTGTTGTGTTGCTCTTCAGTGGCCGCGGCAATTTGGTCATTAACTATGGATATAGCACTGACTTTATTAGTGATATTGATTAATGCATCTCCTGCTAGTGAAGTGGTTTTTACGCCTTCTTCTGCGGTTTCTATTCCACGCTGCATTGCATCAACCGCTTGTGTTGAAGTAGAGCGAAGCTCTTGCAATACTTGTTGAATTTCTTGTGTTGAGGCTTGAGTGCGTGAAGCAAGCGTTCTAACTTCATCTGCGACAACGGCAAAGCCTCGGCCTTGTTCGCCGGCTCTTGCTGCTTCAATCGCCGCATTTAGTGCCAGTAAATTAGTTTGATCTGCAATCCCGCGGATAGTATCCAAGATGTCATTCACATTACTGGTAAAGGCTTCAAGTTGATTGACCACAACGGAGGTTGTTCTGACTTCTTCAGAGAGCTGGTTAATGGTAGTAATGGCTTTACTGACCACTTGCTGACCTTGTAAAGCTTCTTCATTGGCATTATCAGCTTCCGATGCAGCATTGGCGGCATATTCGGCAATGTGGGCCACGCTAACGAACATTTCTCTCATCGCATGGGAAATTTGTTCAACAGACTGATTTTGTGCACTAACGGTTTGTTCGCTGTGTTTACAGCTAGTTAATAATGTTTGTGAAGCAAGCCCTAAACTGTCAGTAGTTTGCTTGGTATCAGCAATGCTGAGCTGTAATTTTGAAACAAATTGGTTAAACCAATGGACTAAATCTGCAATTTCATCTTTACCTTGGTAATCAACTCTTGAGCGTAAATCACCTTCACCTTCAGAAATATTACGCAGTGACTGAGTAACACTTTCAAGGGTAACAATGATTGAGCGGTTAACTAATAAACCAACCACAATCAGAAACATCGATGCAATGATACCGATAGCAAGCATTGAACTGGCTGCTGTATCTGAACTGGCCAGCGTAGTATCAATGCTTGATTCAAACTGCTGAGAAAAAGTTAAGTGTTTCTGACTAAATTTTTCAACAAGTTGCTCATAGCGTTTGGCATTGGCTGCCGCTTGTATGGTGATTTTATTAAAATCAACATCACTTTTTAAAAACTCAGCGACCAAAAGTTGTGCATTATCAAAATACAGTGATAAATCATTTTGCATATTATTAGCGTCAAATGACTCAGCAGGCAGTAAGCTTTTAATTGCGTCTAAGTTGCTGATAACTTGTTTGACCATATTGGCGGCAGTCTCTAAGCTTTCTTCTTCGCCAGTTGTTACCGCTGTTTGTATATTTTGTTCCAATTGAAGTAACAGGCCTTGGTTAATAGTGGCTAAATTTAACGCAGGATATAGTTGAGACTGAAGATCATTTAACCGTTGCGCATTTTGTTGCACGCTTTGATTGTTAATTAATATCGAGATAATAAATGAAAATATTGCGACAATGGTTAATAACGCGATCCGATGCTTTATTTTTAAGCTATTTAATTTCATTTCGAATAATCCTACTTATCTAGCTAAAGGTGAGTCATTAAAGTTTCGGTTATATAATGATTGGCTGTTGTAAAATAGCTGATATTAAAAATGAAACTTTTACTTTTTGTTATCTTTGATTGCAAATCGCTATTGCTTGTGTGCGATAACTTCATTTTCTCAAGTTGTAAAACGTTTTTAGTATTTAAAATTAATGCCTTTCATATTGACTTATTGCCACCTTAGAGCTGTGGCATCCATCATTTGCTTAAAATTACCTATAACGGATATTGAACTATAAATAAAAATTGTTACCTTGTGGTTATTATAGTTGCTACGATGTTTAAGTCTGTTCTTGTTGTTACAATATCGGCAGTAATGTTCAAATACTTAAGTTTTATTTAATGTTTTTTGAGTTGTTAAAATATTGATATAAAAATCTGCTGCGAAGAAGTGGAATTTAATTAGTTTTCGTTGCTGGGTTAACTTATTATTAACATTGCGTTTGGGTTTTAAGTTGATAATACAATCTTGCGTATAAATAGAGCTGTAATTGCATAAGTTTGAACATCATCATTAGTAGAAAGTTAGGAGGATTGCTGGGATATATGAAAAATAGCGGCAGGCTTAATCTACAAAGCTTGAGTGATTTTATTGTTTATAGCGGTGTTTAAATAATAAGCACAATGAATGTTAGCGCTACAAAGGCGCATTAACTATTTAAGTTGTAGCTGATTGTCCATAAATAGTTAATGCAGATGTTTGAGGTTTATTTTTAGTGCCCTAGGGTTTCTGAACCTGCTCGTCGTGGATCAGATGCGCCAAACAACCCCTTGTCGGTTATCACTATGGATTGAGTGCTGCCCATTGCGCTACTGGTTTTAACTTGATGGCCTTTGGCTTCCAGTAAAGTCACCGTATCGTTATTTAAACTGGTTTCAACACCAATGTAATCAGGCAGCCATTGATGGTGAATTCGCGCTGCGGCAGTGGCTTCTGCAATATTGAGTTTATGGTCAATGACATTCATGATTACTTGCAATGTGGTGGTGATAATTCGTGAACCACCAGGGCTGCCTGTCACCAAAAATGGTTTACCGTCTTTCATCACAATCGTTGGACTCATTGAGCTTAGTGGCCTTTTATGAGCATCAATTGCATTGGCTTCACCGCCGATTAAGCCATAGGCATTGGGAATACCGGGTTTTGCGGAAAAGTCATCCATTTCATTGTTAAGTAAAATGCCGGTACCTGCAGCAACCAGCCCAGAACCATAACTGAAGTTTAGGGTATAGGTATTTGATACAGCATTGCCCCATTTATCGACCACAGAGTAATGAGTGGTTTGATTACTTTCGTAAACGGATAAATCACCAGGCTTAATTTCGGCACTAGGCGTGGCTTTGTTATAGGCAATTTGTTTAGCGATTGAATCAGCATACTTTTGACTAGTGAGTTTATCTGTCGGCACGTTATGAAAATCAGGATCGCCCAAATACTCACTTCTGTCAGCATAGGCATGCTTCATGGTTTCCGTCATTAAATGCAGTGTTTGTGCAGTATTGTGACCCAACTCTTCAATAGGATAGTGCTCGAGTACATTAAGCATTTCAATGATATGAATACCACCAGAAGAAGGGGGTGGCATGGATACCACTTTATAGCCGCGGTATTCGCCTGTTACAGGTGTTCTTTCAATGACTTGATAGTTTTTCAAATCATTCATGCTCATTATTCCGCCAGCAGCTTGAATCGCAGCCACAATTTTCTCAGCGGTTTCGCCTTGATAAAAGCCTTTACTGCCATGCTTAGCAATTAATGATAATGAATGAGCTAAATCTTTTTGCACTAAGGTGTCGTTAACGGCAAAACTGTCGCCATTACTTTTATAAAATATTTTGGCAGAACTTGGCCATTGTGAAATACGGCGTTTTAATCCATCAAGTGAATCTGCTAAGTCTGAATTAATTAAAATGCCTTTTTGCGCAAGTTCAATAGCAGGTTTAACGACTTCGCTCATACTCATGGTGCCATACTTGTTTAGCGCAAGTTCAAACCCCATCACAGTGCCTGGCACGCCAACCGCTAAACCATGTTCACGGCTAAGTTTTTTTACTACATCACCTTGTTCATTTAAAAATATATCTTTGTGGGCTTTTGCTGGCGCGGTTTCGCGGTAGTCGATAGCAATGGTTTTATCTTCTTTTTCAAGATGAACTAACATAAAGCCGCCACCGCCAATATTACCGGCTCTAGGTAAGGTGACCGCTAATGCAAACCCTACCGCGACAGCAGCATCAACAGCATTACCACCTTGTTTGAGAATATCGACACCAATGCGGGTTGCAAGTGATTCTTGGCTGGCAACCATGCCATGTTTGGCCCAAATTGGTTGTGAAGTATCAGAACGGCTATAAATCGATTGTTCATTTGCAGCATGCAGTTGTAGGGAAGTAAAAGATGATATGCTCAACGTCAGCGCAATACTTGTTGATATGACGATCGGTTTTAGTTTTGAAAAGAAACTCATTTTCAATCCTTTATAATTTTAATCATGTGTTGCAATGTGCCATAACTATGATCTAATACACAATATGTAACTGTGCTTTTTAAGGGAATATGTCTATCACACACACTATTGACTTGAATATTGGCTTTTATGATTCGGTGTCTGTTATTACTAAAGCTGAGTGGCAACGTATTTTTTCAGATCAAAACCCCTTTACTTCATTTGATTACCTTAATGCATTAGAGCAAAGCCAATGTGTTTCAGAGCAATCGGGCTGGTTGCCCAAACATATTGTGGTAAAGCAAGCAGGTGTTATTGTTGCTATTGCGCCTTGTTACGAAAAATCTCACTCTTGGGGAGAGTACGTGTTTGATTGGGCGTGGGCTGAGGCTTATGAGCGTAATGACTTAAGCTATTACCCAAAGTTAGTGCTAGCGGTGCCATTTACACCAGTAAGTGGTGAGCGTATTGGGTTTGATTGCTGTCAATCAAGTTTAAACAAAGCCGAGATCATCGCTGCAGTGAGTGAATTTCTAAATCAGACACTTGGGCAAGGGTATTACTCTTCTTGGCATTGTTTGTTTTTACCCAAGGCTGATTATTTGAATTTAGCTCAAGATAATATTTCAAGGCTAGGCACTCAGTTTCATTGGCATAATCATAGCTATCAGCACTTTGATGATTTTTTGCTGCAATTAGTGTCACGTAAACGCAAAAATATCATTAAAGAGCGCAAGGCTTTAGCTAGGCACAATTTGGATTTTGAGTTTATTGATGGCGATAAAGCCAGCGCTGCGCAATGGCAAGGCTTTATTGCTTGTTATCAACAAACCTATTTAAAACGCTCAGGTCATGGCGGTTATTTATCTGCTGAGTTTTTTTATCAAATCGCTAAGACTATGGGCGCAAGTATTAAGTTGCTGTTAGTGACAAAAGCGTCAGATGCAACAACGCACCAGCCGGCACAATTAATCGCTTCTGCATTATACTTTGCCACTGATACGCATTTATATGGCCGCTACTGGGGCAGCTTACAATTTATTGACGGCTTACACTTTGAAACCTGTTATTACCAAGGTATTGAGTACGCCATAGCGAACGGGCTTATGGTGTTTGATGCTGGGGCGCAAGGTGAGCACAAAGTGGCCAGAGGTTTTGTCCCCATTGAAACTTATTCTAATCATAACCTTACTCATCAAGGCTTTAGCAATGCTATCGAAGATTATTGCCTGCAGGAGCAACGGCACATAAAGCAATACATACAGCAGTTAGCTGAAAGTTCGCCTTATAAATAGCGTTTTGGCTAGCTTTGACAAACTAAGCCAAATGGTGTGCTTTTTATCAACGGATATTGAATGACTGCTTTGCAAGCCGCTATTTAATCCTTGATGAGGCTATTGAATTGATAGTGACGGCTGACATTTTTACTCACAAGGGCCCAGTTAGAATGACTTGTTCTTTGCTGGTGGTGATCAAAAGCTTGTTGGTTTTTAAAGGTTTCAGAGACGTAAAACTTAACAGGGTTGCTTGCATCTTGTGTGACTGAAAATGATAAGCAGCCAGGTTCTTGTTTTGTGAGTTGGCTATGCACCTTAAGTGCTTCAATCACCGCTTTTAATTCAGCCTCAGGGACTAGTATATAGCCTGTTAAGGTGACTTTATTCATGCTATTACTTATAGCATTGCTCATGTCATTACTCATGTTCGTAGGTCTTGTACTTATCTGTTTTATAAGATTATTCCAAGGCCAACCATAAGCCAACACCGACCATTAAACTGCCCGCTATGCGATTCATTAATTTAATATTATCCCCACGAGATAGAAAAAGTCTCAAGCTCTTTCCGCCACTGGCGTAAGCTAACATCGAAGCTGATTCTGTGAGCATGATAATCGACAATAACCAGAAAAGTTGCGTTCCAACAGCTTGGTCTACATTAATAAAAGGGGGCAGCAGTGAAATCATAAAAGCCCAGCCCTTAGGGTTGGCAATAGCGGTTATAAAACCTTGTGACATTAATGCGGAATTACTGATGCTAGTATCTGTTTGCTGGCCTTCGATAATGGCCATTTTTCCTTTTGAACGGCACATATTAATGCCAATATAAGCAAGATAAGCGCCGCCCAACCATTTTAAGACTGCAAATATATCAGGGTAGTTTAGCATCACGCTAGCCACGCCCATCACCGCCGCAATAGCCACCAATGCCACGCCAATAAGCTCACCTAGCATCATCCAAAGGGTGCGTTTAACGCCAATGCTCATACCTAAGGTCATTGCCAGTGTCATACACATACCGGGAGTGATCGATACAAAAAAGAAAGTGGGAATAAATACAGCTAATACGGTAAAATCTGGCATGAAGGTTCTAATGTCATTAAAGAAACAAGCGAGTAAGGAAGAGCAGAGTGTAAGGCTTTAAGATGTGAGTGTAAATGTGGCTGTGTTTTAATTTATTGCTATTTGAATACAACCCATAGCAAAGGTGCCGATGGATTGTATTCAATGCTATTTTTAAAATTGAGTGGCTTAAATATAGTGGTTTAAATTTAGTCACTTAGATTTAGTCACTTAGATTTAATAAGTTAACTTGGGTCAACCACGATATGTTCAAGTTCTATGGCGCACACCGCTTGCAAGGTATCCATAGTCGCATTGACTAAGCTTATCTTGCCCTTTGATGACTCAATGAGCACAACGCGGTTGATATCACTGTATTCACGGTTATGGCGAATTAAATTAGATAGCGCCATTTGCATTGGCATCATAGATGGGTTGAATGCCGCATTTTCAGCATAACGTCCACAATAGGTTTTGCCGTCTTTGGTTTCTAGTACCACTGCAGCATAATTATTGGTATAAGGCGCATAGCTTAGGCCTGCTTGATCTATGGCTTCAATTATCATGGGATCATCAGAGCTTAAACTAAACTCAATGTTACTTTTTGATAATAAAGGTTTTGTCACCTGCAAATCAGCAGGGCCAAAGGCATAGGGTAAATAATGACTAAGTAACTGTGATTGCTGACCTGGCAAGTGAATTTTAATACCAATGCCGTCGACCAATTCATTGATAAACTGACGACAATGACCGCAAGGGGTAAAGTTGACAACAATATCAATAATTTTTTGCTCGCCATTGAGCCATGCATGGCTTATCGCGCTTTGCTCGGCATGGACGGTATGAAATAGAGCTTCAGAAGCTAATTCAAAATTGGCTCCCATATAGATATCACCACTTTCACCCTTGGCGATTGCGCCGACATAAAATTCACTAATACTTGGCTTGGCGAGGGCGGCAGCAATTGGCAACAAGCTCAGTAGTAATTGCTCTTCATCTATTTGCGATGCTGTGACGAGCTGAGCTAATTGGCTTGCATCAATATGGCCACAAAAATCGTCATTAAGTAATGGTATTAATGCGCTTGCCAGTGGCTTGGGTAGTTGGGTGATGCTATCAATAAAGCGATTTTGCATGACCAATTCCTTTATAAAATGATTAATGACTAAAAGCTTGCGTTATAAGGCTTGTAAATACATACACAGTGCTTTTAGTAATTTCTGCTTATGTTCATTGTCGCTGGTTTCTTCCAACAAGTTTTCGAGATTAATCACATAATCGGCATCTGATAAACGTTGTTGGCAAAACTCTCGCCATCTTAATGACTCATCGTGGCTTAATGTTTCTGGGTAATTACGGCCACGATAGCGAAATAGCATCTGCTCAATGCGGGGATCGTCAAATTCTAGATTAAGCGCGGCTAAGTTTTCGGCTTTGGTATTGCGGATCATTTCCATTTTGGCTTTATCGGCGCGGCTAAAAAAACCGCCGCTATAAAGCATTAAATCAGGATCTGTCGCTGCAGGGTGATTATTCGCCTCGAATACCGCCTGCATTTTTTCTCGTAGCTCAGGGTGCTGTTTGAACAGTTTGTATTGCTGACGGGCAAAGTCCATATCAAATTGGTGCCTTGCTGCCACTTCTTCAGTTAGTAACTTAGGCGTACCAATAAATGGACATTTATTGACGTGGATTTGCTTTAACGGGATCGGTAATTCATCTGGGGCTAAATCGGCACGTGAGGTATACATGCGCTCGACGATATCTTCTACCGATAAGTCGATCAGTGGGCTAATATCCATTGCCAAATTAATACAAATCATGGCGTTTTTATTGGATGGATGCGGCGCAACAGGCGCGATTAAAGTGACACATCCTTTAGCTGCACTGATTTTAGAACTCACATGTACCAAAGGCTGCATAAAGTCGCCTTGGATTAATTCGGCAACTTTATTTTTATTACGAAGGTTAAAGTAATAATCATATAACTTAGGTTGTTTCTCTTTGATGAGTTTTGCAATGGCAATGGTGGCGTAAACATCACTCATAGCATCATGAGCTTGTTCATGACTTAAGCCATTAGCTTGGGTTAACTGTTCTAATTTAAAGCTTGGCGAGCCATCTTCTTTTAATGGCCAGTTGATGCCTTCTGGTCTAAAGGCATAACAGGCTCTGACTAAATCAATGATATCCCAGCGAGTGTTGCCGTTTTGCCATTCACGGGCATAAGGGTCAATGAAATTACGGTAAAAACCATAACGGCTAACTTCATCATCAAATCTTAGTGAGTTGTAGCCAACGACACAGGTATTGGGCTGGCTGAAAATGGTATTAATGCGCCCCATAAACTCTGATTCAACCATGCCTTTTAAATTGGCTAATTGCGGCGTGATCCCTGTAACAAGTATTGCTTCTGGTTTAGGAAGATAATCAGTTGCTTGCTTGCAATAAAAGTTTTCAGGCTCACCAATGATGTTTAAATCATAATCAGTACGGATGCCTGCAAACTGAGAAGGGCGATCTTTTGCTGGGCTTACCCCGAAGGTTTCGTAATCGTGCCAGAAGAGAGTAGGTTGTAAAGCGCTTGCCATAATTAACTATTGTCCTATAACTCATGTTTTGCCATCTTAGCACTGTTAATTACGAATGTTTACCTGTGGTAACTTGTTTGGCTGGATTTTAACTCTAGCATCGAGCATTTTTGCTGGTTTAAGGGACGTTTGAGCAAATTATTCAACCTTGTTGATGGTATGAAAACCGCTTTGTCATTAAAGCTGAATTATGTAAAAAGCACTTAATTTTATAGGCTTAAGTATTAATTGGTGACGCAAATCATTTTGCTGGTTACAATTTAAAAAAATCAGAGGTAAGTACATGTATAACCATTTATTAAGTCAGCCCGTTAAATATGAAGTGGATCAGCATCAGACTTTACATCTTAGCCTACCTGATGAAGTAAGTGATTTTGCGATATTACCGGCATTGAGCCAGCCTATTGCTGAGGTCATAGTAAAAGAGCTGAAGTTTAATAATGCGAATGTGCTGCAAGGTGCGACTATCATTTTAACTTGTCAGCCACTTTTTAAGGTGTCTGTTCAAGAGCAAGTCAATACGATTGTAGATAATGATCACAATCTCATTAGCCAGCTAAAACGTGGCGTAGGCCAAGGCTTTCGTTTGTATACTCGCTCAGGTGTCGCACCGAAAAAATCCGCGACCATGTTAAGGCAGGGAACCACATTAGTCTTTTCATTTGCTGAAGCTCTACAAATTAAGGTAAAAGGGCAGCTTGGTGATGCCATCAAACTTGAAGATGATTTTAGACTTAATCAAGAACCTAAAGCATTAATGCATGCAAGGGCGATATTAGCCCGCAGCTTTAACTATGAAGACGCGCCGGCAACCATTGCGATAAATATGAGTGAGATCGAACAAGTGCGAGCTGAAATAACCGCTTATTTGTCATCAGAGCATAATAAGGTTAACGCAGTGATTGCCGCTCAGCTGATAAAGTTAGATAATCTACTCAGTCATAAACACCGCTGGTTACTCAGAACTTATAGTCAATCGCAGCAGCGCACTAATTTTGCTACTGCAGCCAATGAGTTATCAAAAAATGTTGAAGATCTTCAGCGTAAACTTGAATGCTTTAGCTTGCTTGCTCCGGCGGATGTTAGCCAAATGGTTGATAAATTAACTGAAGAACATGAGTAGTTATTTGCTACAGCGGATCAATCGACACTATTTGTAAGTAACTGCATTGTAAGTAACTGCATTGTAAGTAACTGCATTATAAGTAACCGAGACTATTTTTGAGTTTTCGGTGCTATTTATATTAGTTGTAGTCTTAACTAATCTCTAAATATAACTTAAATCACAAGCTAGAATTCAACTTAATCACCTTTTTCATTTCTATAGAGTTATGTCATGCAATATATTTGTCCAATCTGCCAAACAGAGTTATCACTGCACCAAAAATCATGGCATTGTCAAAATCGTCATCAATTTGATTGCGCTAAAGAGGGCTATGTGAACCTGCTTCCAGTGCAGAAGAAAAACTCCAAAGACCCCGGTGATAATAAAGACATGATGCTAGCGCGCCGAGAATTTCTGAACCAAGGCTATTATGAAAAGCTCAGTGAGAAAGTGAATCAGCTCGCGGTTAAGTATGCTGCTAATGCACAATGCGTGCTTGATATCGGTTGTGGTGAGGGGTATTACAGTAACAGGCTTCATAGCGCTTTAAATGAAAATAGCGCCTTAAATGCAAGCAATAATTCGCTTGTTACCGTCCCAAAAGCCAATGTTGAACAAACATGTCACTTACAAGGGTTAGATATCTCAAAGTCTGCGATACGTTACGCCTCTAAACGTTATCCACAAATGGACTTTTGTGTTGCTAGCGCTTATGAGATGCCGTTTTCAGCGTCAGCGTTTGATTTGGCTATTCGTATTTATGCACCGTCAAAAGTAGAAGAGTTGCAACGGGTACTTAAAAAAGGGGCTATTTTAATTACCGTAGCACCTGGGCCAATGCACCATTTTGCAATGAAAAAAATTATTTACAGTGAGCCCAAACCCCATGATGAAGCCAAAGCGCAGATTGAGGGCTTTAGCTGCTTACATCAGGAGCGATTACAGTATCGGCTTGAGTTATCTAAAGTCGTTGATATTGAAAACTTTTTGAATATGACTCCCTATGCATGGAAATTAACAGCTGAGCAAAAGGCTGAAATTTCAAATCAAGGGCTTAGCTGCGAGTTAGACTTTAGTATCGAAATTCACATCCGTAATTGATTTGTCATATAGAACTGGTATTTTACTATTTGAATCTGATATTTAGTTGTGAATTTTGTTAGTCCGAGCACTGAATATTGTTGTTGTAGCATCTATATCAAATTATATAGCGATTTAGTTGACATACCCGCAAAAAGGTTCATAATCTATCGGGCTTGAAGGTTGGGCTTAGTTTATGTGTTTCAATACGACCAGTTTCGTCCTGTGAACATAAGTAAAACCGGCATTTTCAGCTCTACTGCCGTTAAGGCTTTAATTTATATATACAGGATTTATATCATGTCTCAAGTTACTGGTGTTGTTAAGTGGTTCAACTCTGATAAAGGTTTCGGATTTATCGAGCAAGAGTCTGGTCCAGACGTATTCGTTCACTTCCGTGCTATCAACTCAGACGGTTTCAAAACTCTTGACGAAGGTCAAAAAGTACAGTTCACTGTTACTCAAGGACAAAAAGGTCCTCAAGCTGAGAACGTTACTGTAGTTTAATTATTTCTAGCTTCGGCTAGTATAATTAATAAAGCTGTAGTCTTTGACTACAGTTTTTTTTTGCTTTTTTTAACTATCCTTTGTTTAAATACCTTTATTTCAATAACTTAGGTTGATAAGTTGTTTTAACCCTTGTTGTTGCAGTATGCTCTGCTAGTTTAGATGTTGATTTGGTGACTCTCTCTTTAGTTGCATTCCATCAGCTTAGAAGCATCAATTCACTCCATTTTTTGCCTCGCTTTTATCTGCATCTGAAATACTTTTACTATTTATTTACTGTGATTGCTATTTCGTTACTGCCGATTTCTTAGTGTTTTCCCAGTCTGTTTCTCACTCTATTTTCGTTATTTGAACCTTGGATTTTGGGCGTTATAGCCACCTATGGAAATCTACAATTTGCTGATTTGTCCTAGTCAGCCAGTTTCAGCTGTATGTTTTCTTATGTTGATTTGATTTAGCTAATTGCAAAATGTATACGCTTCTATCAGGTTTACTAAGCAGATAAAGTCATCGTTCAATGTTGTTTTTACAGTTAAAAAATCGACATTTTTATTTTGGGAGCAAGTGCAGATTAAGAGCGATTTGAAATTATTGAGGGTGCTAGGTGTGACGGGGGTCACGTTTTTGTTAATTGCTTTTAAAAATTAAAACCCAGCAATAATTGCTGGGTTTGTTAGATTTAATCAACTTAATGCTGCTTAATTTGAAAACAGTGTTTCTTCTAAGCTTCGTCCTTTCATCATTGCTTTATATTGCCATCCTTGCTCGGTAAATAATGTTAGTAATGACAACTCTAAGCTAAAGCTTACATCTATACGGTGCTCAATAATTATTTGCTCATCGTTGTTAATTTTCACATTGAGGATATTAGGCAGTAAACGCACCTTATCACTTAGTGCACTAATGTCTGCTTGCTGCATCGTCAAGGTTAAAAAGGCGGTTTCAGCATCAGCTTTCATTGACACCGATTGTTGTAGCTGACCGTTCTCTAAATAGACAACTTGATCGCACAGTTTTTCAAGCTCTTCTAAATTATGGGAGCTAATAACAAAAGTCGTTTCTACTGATAAGTCTTTTACTATTTGACGGATTTTTTTTGCGTTAACAGGATCAAGCCCTGCAGTGGGTTCATCAAGTAATACCAGTTTAGGCGAACCTATCAGCGCTTGAGCGATCGAAACTCGTTTACTCATTCCATGACTGAGGCTTTTAGGTAACATTTGCGCTGAGCTAGTTAAGTCAACTAATTCAAGCACTCTAAGTGCTTCTTGCTTAGCTTTCTTACCTGACATACCTTGTAATTTACCAAAAAAAGTAAGTTGCGACACTATACTAAAGTTGGGGTCTAACGCGGCGTCTTGTGGTAAAGCTGAGATAATATTTTGTAATTTAGCACTGCCTGGCTTTTCCCCAAAAATGCTTATTTCACCATTACTGGGATGAATAAAACCACAAAGTAAGCTAAAAAGGGTAGTTTTGCCGGCGCCATTAGGGCCTACAAGCGCGATAGGCGCACCAGCATCAAGTGACAGATTGATATTAGATAGCGCCACTTTATTGCCATATTGCTTAGAAATATTAGTACAGGTAATTAACTTCATAGTGCACTCCTTTGCATGTAAATTCGGCCAAGTGCAAGGATAACTATGGCTTGAATGATTGGGATCGGGGCGTAAATAAGCGAGCCAAGACCCTGAGTATTAATCATTAAAGATAACTGTGAACCCGGCAATACCCAGCTAATGAACGAAACTGCAGGTAGCTGACTATTAATAATGGCTATGACGATACCGCTGAGTGCCCAAAGGATTACCGCATAAATGCTGGCCATTCTGGCAGAGTTGGCGTACCAAGATAACACTGCCATCACTGCGGTATAGGGTAAAAGGACGATAGTGATACTCAAGAATACCGCAAAGCCGCTAATTACTGCATCGCCAAGTAAACTGGCATCACGACTTATTACCATCACAAGAGTGGCGATAATGGTCAGTAGTAATAGGCTTGATTGAATAAGCATTTGCCCTAAAAAACGGCCAAAGAAAATACTGTCTCTACTGACTCTGAGGCTTAAAAATCGGAATGATCCTCTTTGTTTATCAGAACTAAATTGATCTGCAGTAATGAAAATACTGAAAAAAGGAAACAGATATAAAGCAATACACCAAAACACTGCAAATTCAGCCACAGACCAATTAAATAATTGATCTAAGGTGCCAGGGCCGTATAGACCTTGGACCAAGTCTTTGGTTGCGGGTTCGAGTAGGTAGCTAGAGGCACTATTAACTGGGTATAAAAGGATAATCGCCCAGATCAAGGAAAAGGCGATTAATGCTGCAATGCCTTTGGTATTGGTAAAACGTTTACTGACCTCATAGGAGGCAATGAGCCATAATTGGCGTATTGCTGAAGGTCTTTGAGTTGAATCCATTTAGTATCAATCCTTGCAAATACAATAATATTTTAGTCATCATACTTTATCGCTACTATTTATCAGATTAATTTTTGTTAAATTACCGGCAAGCTGTGCTCAACAGTGTTGTTTGCTGAGCACGCAGTATAAAAAGTGGCTTGAGTGTAGATGCTTATTTATTAACAGTGTTAGTTTAATAATTGCTCGAGTTCTTGAAGGCGCTGAGTTAACTCACTGACTTGGGTTTCAAGTTGCTCCACTCTAGCGGCTAAGGCTTGTTTATCTGCTGCTGATGGCGTGCTTGCAACACTGGCATCGAATGATGTTGTGCCTTGTTCAAGGTATTGCTTATCAGAAAATAATTGTGCGTAACGATTATCACGACGGCCAGCTTCGCGGGGCAATTGGACGATTAACGGCTCTTCACGGCTGGCTAGCGCTTGTAATGTGGATTCGACTTGCTGAGGCGTTTCAAAAGCATGTAGTCGATTACAGCGGGTTTTGAGCTCACCGGGCGTTTGTGGCCCACGTAGCAGCATCACAATTATCACTGCAAGTTGATCACTACTAAGCTGTAAGTCACTGAACTCGGTATTACAAAAACGATGCTTGTATTTTACCACTCGACTGCCAAAACCTGACTGCTCACTGATAAGTCGCTTCTTGGCTAAATCATCAATAATGGTTTGTACTTCAGTCTCGCTTAATGCCATGACGGGTTCACGACTACTTTTTTGGTTACAGGCAAGGGTGATTGAATTGATTGAAAGCGGGTATTGCTCAGGGGTAGTAATTTCTTTTTCTAATAAACAGCCAAT
The DNA here is from genome assembly GCF_030548015.1 of Shewanella sp. 4_MG-2023. Taxonomy (NCBI): domain Bacteria; kingdom Pseudomonadati; phylum Pseudomonadota; class Gammaproteobacteria; order Alteromonadales; family Shewanellaceae; genus Shewanella; species Shewanella sp. 4_MG-2023. Next base: position 81,024 of record NZ_JAUORL010000006.1, on the reverse strand, counting down.
AATGCGGGCTTCCAGATTGCTAAGTTCCATAAATTACTCCAAATAAAAAAGCATGGTTTGTTATAACAGAACCATGCTTTTTATCAAATAATTTGGCTATTTAGGCTGCTATTTAAGTAATCTAATGCCGTCAGCTTCAATGCTAATTTGTTTCGCTTTGAATAAACCGCCAATGCTGCGTTTGAAGGCTTTTTTGCTCATGGCGAGTTGCTCGTAAATAATCGCTGAATCAGTTTTGTCATTTAATGGTAAAAAACCACCTGCGCGGTGCAGTTTATTAATAATGGTTTCAGCATTTTTATCAAAGCTTTGTTGGCTGTCTTTTTGTAAAATTAAATCCACTTTGCCATCTTCACGAACTAGCTTGATATAGCCTTTGATTGATTGACCAAAGCTTAGGCGTTGGAATACTTCATTTTGATAAAGCACGCCCCAATGGGCATTATTAATAATGGCTTTGAAACCTAAATCAGTGGTGCCACCAATGATTAAGTCAACTTCTTCACCCACTTGATATTCAGCAGGTGTCTTGTCTAAAAACTTATCGACTTTTGCTGATGCCATAATGCGTTCATCGGCTCTATTGGCATGAACATAAACTAGGTATGACTTACCTTCTTCAATGTGTCGATGCTGCTCACCAAAAGGCAGTAATAAATCTTTATCTAAGCCCCAATCTAAAAATGCGCCAAAAGGACCAGTAGCAATGGCCTCTAAATAAGCAAATTCACCCACTTGTGCATAAGGTGTTTGGGTGGTCGCAATAACAATATCTTCAGAATCGAGATAAAGAAAAACATCTACCATATCGCCGACTTGACAGCCTTTAGGGGCAAATTTATTGGGTAACAGCACTTGCCCAAGTTCTTCAGCATTTAGGTAAACGCCAAAATTAACTTGTTTAACGACCTCTAGGGAGTATTTCTTTCCGATCTGTATCATTCGCGACTCTGGTTAACTTAGGTTATGAAAAAACAGTTTGATTATATACGCAATCAGCTTGCTTGTAACTTGGGTTTCTAAACAAACTCATTGAAGTTAATTTTAGGTGATGACGATCATCTATACTGTCAGATAACATGCTATTGCTATTGGTTAGTAAGTTTTTGTTATTTAACAAAAAAAACATCATCAATTTGCAGTGGCTAAATATTAAGATATTTTTATATTAAAATGGATTTTTCTTGCTTGCATTTAACCGGTTAGCAGGGTTTAATTGCGCCGCTTTTTTATTTGCACTTTTCAAGTTTCTGTTGTGTCATAACCGTGAGACTGTTTGCTATGTTTATGGCTAGCGCACAGCAGGTATTGAGGCTTGATTGTTTGCTATTAACTGAGTCGTTCATGACCACATCGTTTTGGTCGCTTTGTATGACTCTTTTTGCTCACTTATTTCTACGTGGTGTTATTACAAAAATAACCACGTTGGACTTTTATAACATGATAAACAAATCAGATATTTATTACGAAACATTGCACGCTGGCTATGGTCAGTATTTTGAGGTTGAGCAGGTTTTGTTTGAACAAAAAACACAGCAGTGGCATTTAAGTATTTTTGAAAATAAAACATTTGGCCGTGTTATGGCGTTAAATGGTGCGATTCAAACCACTGAAAAAGATGAATTTGTTTATCATGAAATGATGACTCATGTACCTATTATTGCCCATGGTAAAGCCAAACGAGTACTCATTATTGGTGGCGGCGATGGCGGTATGCTAAGGCAAGTGCTTAAACATAGCGCGATTGAGCAGGTTACTATGGTTGAGATCGATGCTAATGTGGTTGAGATGTGTAAAACCTATTTCCCGCAGCATTCTCAAGGTGCGTTTGAAGACCCAAGAGTAAACTTGGTCATTGATGATGGCATGCATTTTATTGCCCAGTGCCAAGACAAGTTTGATGTGATTATCTCTGATTGCACTGATCCGGTGGGGCCTGGTGAAGTACTGTTTAGTTCACCATTTTATGAAAATTGTAAACGCTGCTTAACTGAGCAGGGGATTTTTGTGGCCCAAAACGGTGTGGCTTTTTTACAGCCTGAAGAAATACAAGATACGGTTCGTAGAATGAGCCCTTATGTAAAAGACTGCTGGTTTTACACTGCAGCAGTACCGACTTATATTGGTGGCACCATGGCATTTGCGTGGGCTACCGATAATGTGTGTGCCAGACAGCAAGATTTAGCAACATTAACCCAACGGTTCGAGACGGCAAACATTAATACTCGTTATTATACGCCTGCTCTTCATATGGCAAGTTTTGCATTGCCAGCTTTTGTAGAAAATGCAGTCAAAAGTGCGCAAGTAACCACTGCATAATTTGCTTGATATAGACGGAATAAAAAATATGAAAGATTGGTCTATCGAAAATGCACGTGCAAGCTATAACGTGACTCATTGGAGCCAGCAGTATTTTGGTATTGCAGATGATGGCGAAGTGACTGTTACTCCAGATCCATCCAAACAAAACTGTACCATTGGCTTAAATGAACTCGCCAAAGATATGGTTAAAGCTGGGGTGTCGTTACCTGTATTAGTGCGTTTTCCGCAAATTTTGCATCGCCGAGTTGAAAACTTATGTGATGCGTTTAATGCCGCTATACAAAAATACGAGTATCAGAATGACTATTTATTAGTTTATCCGATCAAAGTGAATCAACAGCAAACCGTAGTTGAAGAAATTCTTGCCAGTCAAAAGTCTAAAGAAGTGCCACAACTTGGCCTTGAAGCAGGTAGTAAACCTGAATTAATGGCGGTACTGGCGATGGCGCAAAAAGCCAGCTCAGTTATTGTTTGTAACGGCTATAAAGATAAAGAGTATGTTCGCTTAGCCTTAATTGGTGAAAAGCTAGGTCATAAAGTTTATATCGTCATTGAGAAGTATTCAGAGCTTAAACTAATTCTCGAAGAGTCAGCAAAACTTGGAGTGACACCACGTTTAGGTTTACGTACCCGTTTAGCTTTCCAAGGTAAAGGCAAGTGGCAAGCCAGTGGCGGCGAAAAATCCAAATTTGGTTTATCTGCAGCTCAAGTACTAAAAGTGCTCAATGAGTTAAAGCGCGTCGATAAGATGGAATCATTGCAACTTATCCATTTCCACTTAGGTTCGCAAATTGCCAATATTCGCGATATTCGCCAAGGTGTGAGTGAAGCCGCACGTTTTTATTGTGAATTACGTGAAATGGGCGCCTTGATTGATACTTTCGATGTCGGTGGTGGTTTAGCCGTAGATTATGATGGTACCCGAAGCCAAAGTAATAACTCGATGAATTACGGCTTAGCTGAGTACGCTAACAATATCGTTAATGTGTTAACCGATATTTGTAATGAATACGACCAACCTATGCCACGAATTATTTCAGAATCAGGTCGCCATTTAACCGCGCATCATGCCGTGTTAATTACTGATGTGATTGGCACCGAGTCATACTATCCTGAAGAGATCCATCCGCCTGAAGAGAGTGCGCCGCAGTTACTGCACAACATGTGGATGTCATGGACGGATATGAGTGAGCGCCCAGATAGCCGCGCCATTATCGAAATTTATCATGATACGCAAAGTGATATTGCTGAAGCGCATTCATTATTCTCAATGGGTCAATTGACCTTAATGCAGCGCGCTTGGGCTGAGCAAACCAATTTACGTGTTTGTCATGCACTTAAAAGCTTATTAAGTAATAATAACCGTTTCCATCGCCCTATTATTGATGAGTTGAATGAAAAATTAGCAGATAAGTTCTTTGTTAACTTTTCATTATTTCAATCAATTCCAGATGCTTGGGGGATTGATCAGGTGTTCCCAATATTGCCGTTAAGCGGTTTAGATAAGCCACCTGAAAGACGCGCGGTCATGCTTGATATTACCTGTGATTCAGACGGTATTGTTGATCAATATGTTGATGGCCAAGGCATTGAAACGACGTTACCTGTGCCTGCATGGTCAGCTGAAAGTCCATATTTGATTGGCTTTTTCATGGTCGGTGCTTATCAAGAAATTTTAGGTGATATGCATAACTTATTTGGTGATACCAATTCTGCGGTTGTGCGTGTAGAAGACAATGGCTTACCTAATATTGAGTCTGTGTTGGCTGGCGATACCGTTGCTGATGTGCTGCGTTATGTCAATCTTGATGCAGTTGCATTTATGCGTACCTATGAAGAGCTTGTGAATCAGCATATTACTGAAGATGAAAGAGCATCAATTTTGGAAGAGTTACAGTTAGGTCTAAAAGGTTATACCTATTTAGAAGATTTCTCGTAAAAGTGTTTTTGCGGCGCGGATAATGCGCGCCGCTGTTTTAGGTTTAATTTATGTTTTTTGAAGGTTCAGAAAAGAAAATTGAAGTCATCATTGCTGACTCCAATGTTAGATTACGGCATTTGGGCCAGCCTTTTTGGGCTGGTATCGTTGCTTGTGCCAATGCTGAAATTTTATCTTCAGTGAGTAATGATTATTGCGACGCCTACTTGCTTAGCGAGTCGAGCTTATTTGTTTGGGATGATCGCTTTGTGATGCTAACGTGCGGCACGACAACCCTTGCTGATGCGGTTATGTCATTTATCGACCACGTTGGGGAGCAAGCAATTGCTTTTGCCAGTTACCAGCGTAAAAACGAGTATTTGTCGCATTTACAATCAAGTTCATTTAAAGAAGATTTGACTAAAATTCGTCAAACAGTAACCGGAAATGCCTATCGCATTGGTCACTTAGACTCGCATCATCATTATTTGTTCAGTACTAAAAAGCCATTTATTGCGCCAACAACTGACGTCACTAGTGAACTATTGATGTATCACATTAATGGCGCTGCAGCGAATTATTTACGTGGCGTAGATCAGTCTGCACAGGGTATTCGTGACTTGCTTGAATTGTCGGTGCTATTTCCTGATTTTATTATTGATGACTTTTTATTTGAGCCTTTTGGTTATTCCATCAATGGCATCAAAGATGAGTCCTATTTCACCATTCATATCACCCCGCAAGAAAAAAGCTCCTATGTGAGCTTTGAAACGAATCTCAATCTTGCAGATTATCCTGTTGATGTTTATGGCAAGTTATTGGGCATTCTCAACCCTGGTAGCTGGGATGTGATTGGCTTTAACTCCCCGAGAAATACTCAGGGGTTCCCTGAACATCTATGTTTAGGAAGTTGCTCATTAGCTACTGAGCAAGGCTATACCATTGATTTCAGTCATTATCAGCAGCTTTGTCATGAAGTGTTGATCCCAGAATATTTGTAGTTATTGGCTTAAGCCATTACGGAGATTTTTATGAGCACTTTTGCTGAAAAAGCAGATTACTCTTTGTATTCAAATGCATTTGGCTACTTACGTCAGCCATTAGATTTTAAACCCACTGAAACCGATGCCGATGTGGTGGTTATTGGTTTGCCTTTCGATATGGCCACCACGGGTCGCTCTGGTGGCCGCATGGGCCCTGAAGCCATTCGCCGTGCATCAGTCAACCTTGCGTGGGAAGAAACTCGTTGGCCATGGGATTTCAGCTTAAGCGAAACCATCAATATTGTTGATGCTGGCGACTTAGTGTTTGATTGTGGCGATCAAGAAGATTTCACCAGCCGTTTAGAAGCGTTTGCCACCCGTATTCTTGATGCAGATAAAGCACTACTCAGTTTTGGTGGCGATCACTTTGTGACTTTACCACTGCTGCGTGCTCATCATAAAAAGTACGGCAAAATGGCTTTGCTGCATTTTGATGCACATACCGATACATATAGCCAAGGCAGTAAATACGACCATGGCACTATGTTTTATCATGCGCCTAATGAAGGTTTAATTGCGCCTGAAAATTCAATTCAGATTGGTATTCGTACTGAATTTAATGCCGCCGATCATCTATTTAAAGTGATTGATGCTGCACAGGCCAATGATTTAACTGCTGAACAAATTGTCGAACAAATTAAAGCGAGAGTGGGCGATATGCCGCTTTATGTGACCTTTGATATTGATTGTTTAGATCCTGCTTACGCGCCAGGTACTGGTACGCCAGTTTGTGGTGGCTTAACCAGTGATAAAGCGATGAAGATCATCCGCGGCTTACGTGGCATGAACATAGTTGGTATGGACGTAGTTGAAGTAGCACCAGCCTATGATTCTGCTGATATTACCGCTTTAGCAGGGGCAACCTTAGGGCTGGAAATGCTCCACGTTTGGGCTGCAGGCAAAGGTTTAGTAAAAAAATAGTCGCAAATTAGTCTTAAATTAACGACTAAACACTTTAAATGCTCCTTTATAAAACCAACGTTCATCGTTGGTTTTTTTTTATCGGAAATGAATTGTTTTTCAATGCTGATAATATTTGTCAATATTGTCATGATCATATATCAGTGTTCGTGAGTATAATGGCAACATATACAAAGACAGTTGCATCTAACGAGGTTTAGCAAAGATATGAATGATTTAACAGATATCCGCCGTGAATATACTCAAGGTGGTTTAAGGCGCAATGATCTCCCTGCTAATCCAATGACGTTATTTGAAACTTGGATTGAGCAAGCCAAAGACGCGCAATTAACCGATCCAACCGCTATGTGCGTAGCCACTGTTGATGAGCATGGGCAACCTTTCCAACGAATTGTGCTATTAAAAAAGTTTGATGATGATGGCTTTGTTTTCTTCACCAATCTAGAAAGCCGTAAAGCCACTCAATTGGCTCACAATGCCAAAATCAGTTTGTTGTTCCCATGGCATCCATTAGAGCGCCAAGTCGCCGTCACTGGCGTGGCAGAGCCGTTATCCATGCTTGAAGTGACTAAGTACTTTATGAGCCGCCCTAAAGACAGTCAAATAGCTGCATGGGTGTCAAAACAGTCCAGTAAAATTAGCGCAAGACAAGCCCTTGAAGGTAAATTTAATGAGATGAAGAATAAATTTGCCAAAGGTGAAGTGCCGTTGCCAAAGTTTTGGGGCGGTTACCGCGTAAAAGCTGACAGTATTGAGTTTTGGCAAGGTGGCGAGCGCCGCTTGCATGACCGTTTTATTTATCAAAAACAAGATAGCGATTGGCTTATCGATAGACTTGCGCCTTGATAAACGGCTTAAATTGCGTGCAAGTTTGATGTGTACTGATAAAAATTGACGAGAAAATGAATGAGTAAAACAATTTGGGTTGATGCCGACGCCTGTCCTAATCCGGTTAAAGAAATGCTATTTCGCGCCGCCGACCGCAAAAAAGTGCCATTGATATTAGTGGCCAATCAACTGATCCGCGTGCCAGCATCGGCTAATATTTCTGTGGTCAGAGTCAGCTCAGGTTTTGATGAAGCTGATAATTACATTGTTAAGCAATTAAATAGTGGTGATTTAGTTATTACCGGTGATATTCCGTTAGCGGCAGATGCCATTGAAAAAGGCGCCGTGGTGTTTAATCCCCGCGGTGATATCTATACCGTTGATAACATAAAACAACGTTTGACCATGAGAGATTTTATGGAAGAGCTAAGAAGCAGCGGCGTGCATACTGCAGGGCCCAATAGTTTTTCACAAGCCGATAAACACGCTTTTGGGCAAGCATTAGATAAATGGTTGAGTCGCTTGTAAAAATTTCTTGAGTCGTTGTATAGAGCAAGGTTTCACCCTTACCGGAATCATGGTGATAATAATAGCGTTCCAGCCAGTTAAGAAAATTTAATCTATAATTTAACTGTTTTTATTCACAAAAAGGATTAATGATGAAAAAATGGATCGCAGTATTACCATTAGTATTACTCAGCACCTCAGTGTTGGCCGCAGATTGGCAAGTGAAACAAGCGCATTCAAAAGTGAGCTTCATTTCAATTAAACAAGCCGATGTTGCTGAAGTACATGATTTTAAACAAGTCAGTGGTAATTTGACCTCAGCAGGGGCCTTTAACTTAACGATTGATTTGGTCAGTGTTGATACCGGTATTGAAATACGTGATGAACGCATGCAGGCCATGTTATTTGAAGTGGCTAAATATCCGCAACTACAGTTAAGTTCGATGGTTAATCCACAACTCGTGGCTGATTTGAGTGTTGGCTCAACGTTAGTGACCCAAATTGATGGCACAATTGAGTTACATGGTAAAACCAAGAAACAATCATTTGATGTGTTGATCGCGAAACTATCAGACACAAAAATGGTGGTGACCAGTATGTCTCCGGTAATTGTGCAAGCGGCAGATTTTGGTTTAACTGATGGGGTTAACAAGTTACGAGAAATCGCTGGCCTTGGCAGTATAAGCTTAGCGGTACCCGTGTCGTTTGTATTAACGTTATCGCAATAATACGTTTAGTGGCTTTTGTGTGAATTGAATGCAAAAGCCACCTCATTAAGGTAAGTAATGGTCACAGATAAAGACGGTTATATTCATCTAATTCAATATTTAACTGAACATTTAGGCCTATTTGAAAAGTCTGAAGCCAGCAGCATTAACAATCAAACGGTTTTAGAATTATTTGAAGATCAGTTATCAGCCCAAATCATCATGGTATGTGGTCAAAACCCCAAGCTTTCATTTGAACAAAGAAATGACATCATTCGAGAAATTGATGCCATTGTTTATGATCTTGAAGAAATTCTCGCCAGTGTCGCTAAGCATAATGCTACGGCGGAGCAGAGTATTTTTATCACTGAGTTCTCAGGGCTTATTAAGAACTTATTCGATAAAGAAATCGAGCAACTTCTCAGATAAACCTATTTTTAACGTCATTATTTTAATTATTTATATTCATTATTAGGAACCTGCATGTTTAAATCTCTTGTTGGTGCAATGCTATTCATTTGTATGTCTTTTTCATCAGTGGCGGCTGAAAAACAAGTGTTGGGGCAAACTGAAATGATGTCAGTGAGCCAAGGCGGCATTGTATTTGAGGCTCGTATGGATACTGGAGCGGTAAACTCTTCATTGCATGCACTTAATATAAAGGTGTTAGGCGGCAGTGCAAAGAAAATGAAGGATAATGTGGGTAAAACCGTTTCGTTTACCACAGAAAACGAAAAGGGTCAGCAGCAGCAAGTTAGTGCCAAAATTGTTGGTACTTCGACCGTCAGTAACTCCCAAGGCACTGAAACCCGCTACGCGGTTAAGTTACCTATAACATTCGGTGACAGCACCCGTACGGTAAAGGTTAATCTTCGTAATCGTGCCTCCATGGATTATAAATTACTCATAGGTCGCAATTGGTTAAAAGGTAAATATGTGGTTGATGTTTCAGAGCAAAAACTAATTGGCCCTACTGCAGACATTAGCATTGTAGAGTCAGGGTTAATATTTGATACCCGCATTGATACCGGCGCCGTTGAGAATTCATTACACGCTACTAACCTGCATATTATTGGTGAAGACAAAAGCAACATGGAGAACAATGTCGGTAAAGATGTCACTTTTACCACCATGAACGAGAAGGGTGAAAAAGCACAGGTCACAGCTCGAATTCATAGCACTTCCTTAATCCGTAATGCACAAGGCAGTGAAATCCGTTATATGGTGACCTTGACGCTAGGTGAACCTGGCCAAGAGTTCAAAGTTGATGTTAATTTACGTGATCGCAGTAAAATGACCTATAAATTGCTTATTGGACGTAATTGGCTGCAAGGCCACTATATTGTCGATGTGGACATGTAAACCTGTTTACAGATTCAATACCGTTCAGTTGAGCGGTTTTTTTTGTCGATATTATTTAAACGATTAGCGTTAAGTTGTTATTTTTACATCAGCATTTAGTGTAACGCTTGTATCTATCATAAACTTCAAACTTAACCCTTGCCCCCTCAAAAAAAAGGCCAGCATGTCTGAATTTATTGCACCGCCGTGTTCAGAACACATCACTATTTTGTATCAAGATGAGCATTTATTACTGATAAATAAGCCTAGCGGTTTACTGAGTTTATCGGGTAAGAACCCGCTTAATAAAGACTCTGTTCATTACCGTTTAGTGCAGGACTTTCCCAATGCGACATTAGTCCATCGACTCGATTTTGGTACCTCAGGGATCATGCTGGTGGCGTTAAATAAAACCATTAATGGCTTACTGACCAAACAATTTCAAAATAAAACTGTGAGTAAAACCTACAGTGCGATTTTGTTCGGCCATGTTTTTGGGCTGCAGCAACATGATAAAGAAATTGGCTATATTGATGCGCCAATTGCTAAAGATGTTGATAATTTTCCGTTTATGAAGATTTGCCATGAAAAGGGCAAACCATCACAGAGTCAATTTGAAGTGATAGAGCGGTTAGAGATAGAGTCAGTTCATTTACAAGAAGCGATACCAATAACTAAAGTGAAATTTGTGCCTATTACCGGTAGAACACATCAGTTACGGCTGCACAGTCACTATGTTAAGAATCCTATTTTGGGCTGTGATTTATATAAAAATGCCACTTCAGAGGCGCTTGCAGAAGAAGTCTTTGGCCCACGACTATTATTACATGCCCAAAGGCTGCGTTTTCAGCACCCAGTAACTCATGAAATGATTGATATGGTGTGTGAAGCACCGTTTTAGCATTCCAGTAAAATTCAGATATGAAAAAGCCAGCAGTTAAGCTGGCTTTGTTTACAAATTAAAACTGCTGAACAGGCTTTAAAGCACACCGCGTTTCATTTGATCACGCTCAATTGATTCAAATAGCGCTTTAAAGTTACCTTCACCAAAGCCTAGGTTGTTCTTACGCTGAATAATTTCAATGAAGATTGGCCCAAACAGGTTTTTAGTGAAAATTTGTAATAGGTAACCATCGTCATCACCATCAACTAAAATTTGGTGATGCTTGATGCGATCTCTATCTTCAGTGACTTGTGGTAGCTTGTCAAAAATAGTGTCGTAATACTCAGGAATAATATCCAGCGTTTTAATTGCGGTACCTTCCATTGCATCTAAAGAGCCAACAATATCACGGCTTCTAAAGGCTAAATGCTGAACCCCTGGGCCATTATATTCACCTAAATATTCATCAATTTGGTTCTTGTCATTGCCTTTACCTTCATTAATCGGAATACAGAAGCTGCCATCAGGTGAACGCAGGGCGTAAGATACAAGCGCAGTTTGTGAACCACTAATATCAAAATAACGCACTTCAGTGAAACCAAAAATATCTTTATAAAAGTTGGCCCATTTTTCCATGGTGCCTTTATAAACATTGTTGGTCAGGTGATCGACTTCCATAAAGCCTTTTTCTTCTACAATAATAGGTTCAGCTAAATCTTCAAAATCATTAGCATAAATATTATTGTCAGTGCCAAATACATCGATGAAGTAAATTAAGCTATCACCAATACCGTAAATAGCAGGGTAAGGCATATCTTTAGCCGTATCATCAGCCGGTTTTGCGCCGCGCGCTACAGCTTCAGTGTAAGCAAATTGTGCATCTTCAACACGCCAGCCCATAGAACAAATAGCGGGGCCATGAGACTTAGCAAATTCAGCTGAGAAGCCTTGCTTAGATTTGTTCAATAAGAAGTTGATATCGTTTTGTTGGTAGTAAACGATATCGCTATGTTTAGCTTGTTTAAGCATTGAAAAACCAAAGTCGACAAACACTTGATGCATAAAATCAGTATCAGGACTGGCAAATTCAGTAAATTCAATACCTAGTAGTCCAAGTGGGTTTGTTTCGCTAGCCATGGTGTTTTCCTTAATAATTATCTTTATTTTTCATCACTCTGTGGTGATGTGTAATAGGGATGCTGTTGGTGATTAATCTTCAATCCAAGAGCGGTTGTAATCATCACTCATGCAGTTTTTGACATGGGTGGTTAAATTAAGTGGCGCAAAGGTATCAACCATTACGGCATATTCGTAAGTTTCGGTTTTGCCGATAGAGGCTTCGGTGCGCCCAGGTTGTGGCCCATGTGGCACGCCTTTTTGATGCAAGGTCATGTAACCAGCTTCAATACCTGTGCGGCTCATAAAGTCACCGTCAACGTAATACAGCACTTCGTCGCTATCGATGTTGTTGTGGTAATAAGGCGCTGGAATTGATTCTGGGTGGAAGTCATAGGGACGCGGTACAAAGTTACATATCACAAAATTGTTAGCCGTAAACACGATATGGTCAGAAGGCGGTAAATGAATTTTTCCTACTTTAGGTGCATATTCGGTGATATTAAATGCCCAAGGATAAACGCAGCCATCCCAGCCCACTAAATCAAATGGATGCCACTCTAAGGTGGTGAGTTGATACTTATCGCCAAACTTGCTGACTAAAGGAAACTCACCTTTTTCAACGGTAGCATCAGTAAGTTCAGGGGTGCGAATATCACGTTCACAATATGGCGCTGACTCCAGCATTTGCCCATAGTCATTTCTAAAATGTTTGGGTACTTCAACCATTGAGTTTGATTCAATAACGAATAAGCGTACATTACTGTAATCATTAAACTTGAGCTGGTAAGTCGTGCCTCTCGGAATGATTAAGTAATCCCATTGCTTAACTTGAAGTTGACCATATTCACTTAACAGCGTTCCTTCACCTTGGTGGACAAAGACCACTTCATCAGCATAGGCATTACGGTAAAACTCAGCCGTATCTTCAGTGACTTTGGCTGTGTACATGGCCACATCACTGTTATAAAAAATCTTGTTACGGGCACTGAAAAAGTTGCCGCTGCAATCAGCTTGGCGCGAATCGAGTTTGTAGTTTTGGATTAACGAGTCTTGCCACTCGTCGCCGTGCTCAAGAGCATAGGGAGCCACCGCTAATGCCTTAGTCGGCATATTATGGTGATATTTATTGGAGTAAATATTGGCAAAGCCGTGAGTAGAAAACAGTTCTTCACGGTAAAGCTCGCCAGAGTCTTTTTTAAAAGCGATATGGCGTTTAGAAGGTATTTGTCCTTGTTGAACATAAACCGGCATCGTAACTCCTCAACTCTTATTCGTTTGGTTGTCGTTATTGAGCTTCATTAATCTGCTTTGTTAATGTTTTTCTAGCGCAGCGTTAATAAACTATTTGTGATCTAGTTAACAATTTAGTTGCTAGGATGGACAAAAAAAAGAATAATAAACCACTTAACTTAATCTAATTTTTAGATGGTTAATAAAAGTTTACATAAGTGTCACGACTGCAGAACACTTAAAGGCAGAATAGGGACATGGAGGCTTAAATGAAAATCGATGTAGAAGCATTTAATGTGCTACAAGTACTTGTTGAAGAAGGAAGTTTTGCTAAAGCCTCTGAGCGGCTACACAAAGCGCAATCAGCAGTAAGTTATCAAGTAAAAAAACTCGAGCAACACCTAGGGGTGACTTTATTTAATCGGTCTCAATATCGGGCTGAATTAACCCCAGAAGGCAAAGTGATTTTGGCTGAAGGCCAACGGTTACTGCAACATTTAGCCAATATTGAACATTTAGCCAGTCGTTTTAGCGAAGGTTGGGAGCCAAAGCTTGAATTGGTGATTGACGGCGCGCTGCCAATGGAGCCTATCATGACAGCGTTAAAGCGCATGTCTGAGCATAATATTCCTACCAAGATACAACTTAACATGGAATTTTTAGGCGGCGTTCAACATCGTTTTGAGCGAGATAAAGCCGATTTAATGCTGGTTAAGGATTACCTTGCAGGGCCTTATTTTTCTGCCCAACAACTGCCACCAGTGACCAGTTTATTGGTTTGCTCATCGCAGCATCCTCTTGCTGAGTTATCCGGTGTTACCCTGACTGATCTGCAGCAACATGTAGAATTAACCATTGAAGACTCATCGCCGCAAAAACTACACCGAGACGAGTTACAGTTTGGCGGCGACAAAGTGTTTTACTTATCAGGCTTTATTATGAAGAAAAATGCCTTACTAAAAGGGCTAGGTTTTGGCTGGATGCCGGAGTTTCTTATTAATGATGAGCTTACGGGCAAGAATTTAGCCATAGTAGATTTTGTTGGTGGCCATAGATTTAGATTTACCCCGCAGTTAGTATCTACCCTAGAAAGGCCACTTGGGCGGGCGGGGCGATTATTTACTGAGTTAATTTCAGAAGAATTTGCAACTTTTAATCAATCAACTAATGATCAAAAAATTAGTCATTCGGCCATTGGTTAGTTATGGATTGCATAAGTATTATCGTTTTACTGTTAAGGATTTAAATGAAGTATTGGTTAATGAAATCGGAACCTGATGAGTTCAGCATTGACGATTTAGCAGCATGTTTACCACAGTCAGAACCCTGGCAAGGGATACGTAATTATCAGGCGCGAAACTTTTTACGGGATGAGGTAAAAACAGGAGATTTAGTGCTGTTTTACCATTCCAGCTGTAAAGTTCCCGCTGTTGTGGGTATTGCCGAGGTGACCTCAGATGCGGTGACTGATTTAAGCGCCTTTGATAATCAAAGCCCTTATTTTGATCCTAAATCAGATAAACAAAAACCGAGATGGGTTGCAGTAGATATTCGTTTTAATCAAAAGTTAACCCGCATTATTACCTTGGCGCAGTTAAAAGCAGATCCAAAACTTGCTGACATGGTATTGGTAAGTAAAGGCGCTAGGTTGAGTGTTCAGCCTGTGACAGAAGAAGAGTTCAACTATATCGTTGCCTTATAAATGCTTTATAAATGCTTTATAAATGCTTTATAAATGCCTTAAACATAAAAAAGGAGTGCTAATAAATTAGCGCTCCTTTTTTAACATTCAATAGTAACAGCAATTAAAATTGGTTTAGATTAATAGCTTTCTTTTGCCACTATGGTTTGTCCAATCGGCGTGAGGCTCAATAAAGCCAGCTTCACATGTTGTATAGCAAACGGAATACCAATGATAGTGATAAAACAAGCTAGAGCATGGGTGAGGTGACCGATGGCCAACCAAATACCGAAAAATAAAAACCAGATTACATTACCTATCATCCCTAATGGACCGGTACCAAAGTCTTCTGTGCCTGATAGGTGTTTACGATTTACATTTTCTTGGCCGAATGGCCAAAATGCCATTTCACCAATGACGAAACAGGCTCGGCCAAAGGGGATACCGATAATACTAATAAAACATAAGAGCCCAGCTAGCCACCAAGCTAAGCCCATTATAAAGCCGCCCATGATGAACCAAGCGATATTAAAAACTAATCTTAATACTGACATCTAAAATCCCTTACTTGTTGTAATAACGTACTATTTTTAATCGTGCTTTGTACAGTTTGTTAGTCGAACTATGCACTATTGAAGCGAAATCTGTGCCACATTATTTATATTTTTTATCTTGCTGAATTTAAACGATAATTTTATAAGGTATATTGTCTCTTAAACTCTCAGCATAAATAGGTTAGTTAAAAACAACATTTTTTAGTTAAAATAATAACTCTACTCATTGATGTTGAGATAAACATGTTTGCCACCACACCAGTACAAACCATTCGATTTGCAGAGCAGGCAATATTTGTAAAACGCGATGATTTACTCCACCCGGATTTCAGTGGTAACAAAGCGCGAAAATTTCAATATTTTCTCGAGCAAGATTTCCCTCTAGTAAAAAAACTGGTTGGCTATGGCTCAGCGCAAGCAAATTCGCTGCACTCTTTAGCTGCCTTAACCAAAATGCGCGGCTGGCAACTTGATTATTATGTTGACCATATAGCTGGCTATCTTAAGCAAAACCCCCAAGGAAACTATAAAGCGGCCTTAGACAACGGCGCCAACATCATTGAAAAGCCAGCGGGTATTGAGCTGAACCTAGAGACTTATGTACAACAAGATATTCAAGCGCCGTATGAATCGAACAAACAGCTTGTCGTTAAGAGTACGGTGTTTGTTCCCGAAGGCGGGCGTTGTGAATATGCTCAGCTAGGGCTTGATCAACTAGGGCGAGAGATTATTGAATGGCTTAAACAACATAATATGAAAAAGTTAGAGCTATTTCTTCCTTCAGGTACAGGTACCACGGCACTTTACTTACAACGTTTTTTTGTCGAATTCAGTAAAACAGCCAGCAGCTCAGACCTCTCGCTGCCCAGTGTAACGGTATTAACCTGCAGCTGTGTTGGCGGTGATGAATATCTCACTAAGCAGTTTTATCAATTAACCGATAATACTGACTATCATCCAAGGATCATCTCTAATGGTAAAAAGTATCATTTTGGTAAGTTGAACCGTCAGTGTTATGACATGTGGCAACACGTCAATAAGCAAGGTATTGAATTTGAATTGTTGTATGACCCAGTTGGTTTCATCATGCTGGAGCATTATCTAAATACTGCAAACCTAAGCGGCGATGACTTAAACAAAGGTGCTGCTGTTCCTGTGATGTATTTACATCAAGGGGGCTTGCTGGGTAATCCAAGCATGTTAGCGCGCTACAAAAGGAAATATCAACAGCAAGGATGATAGCGGGTTTATATCTAGGCTAGATAAGCATTCATTAGAGACAATATTGAAAATTGATTTGAATTATGACGTTGGAGAGTTGCTTAGAGAAGGATTTGAAAAGTGCTCTTGGGTGAGGGTAACTTCATGTTGCTCAGTTCTAATAAACGTCCGGTAAGGTGTGAGAGGAAATACCGAGAAGCGATGTCTATTGAGTAACTGAGCAAATGAATAACGCAAGCGTTAAAAGTCTTACTTGTTAGCCGTAAGTAACCATTTCATAAATGTTAACGCTTCAGTGCGCTTAGAAAAAGTTGTTTTAGTTTTACCTTGGCTATCGGTAAAAGCTATTGAGTTTTTATTTGATGATATTGAATTAACAGGGAAATTAACTGTAATTTCATGACCATTTATGTTGTATGACATGTGCCACACTCCTTTTTAATTTTCACCTTTTTGGTGAGTAAGTAATAACAATATTTATCCTTAAGCAGTTGTGTTGCGAAAGTTTCTATTTATGTGCTTAAGTTCACTGTGCTTATTACACTTACAAGTAGGCTGGTTTGATCAATTTTATTTTTAATCGCCAATTTACTTGCTGTAGTTAGTTGAACATAGGCATATGACAAACAAATGACAGAGAACAACTTAGCAAATGACTTGTAGTGTGGGTTTACTGCATGTAGTGAGTGACTAACAGAAGGGTAAACAAATAATTACAAGAAAACTTAAATACACAGAGGATATTAGTCATATATTTTTTATATAGCAATACATTTTTTACAATTCAGGACAATTAATGGATAAAAGGTGAACTTAATCGCCCTTTATTTGAATATTTATCCAACAAAAGCAGCAACACACTGTACTTTGTGGCGACTTATCCTCAGTTAGGGTAAATAATCTAGCTAAGTCGACGATAAGCATAACTGTTATAAAAACCGCAAAAAAAGAGTGCTTTGTGTCATTAAAGCACTCTTTTATCTTTAAAATCAGAGTCAGTGTTAAGCCGTTGATTAATAAATCAGTTCGCCTATTGGGTTGAGTAGCTTACTGATCCCTTTAGTAAAATATAAAGGCGCATCAACAACGGTATAACATAAACACCCCTCAACTGTTTTAGGGCTGTGCTCATGGTCACTATTAAGTAACATAAAGTCACCTGCGCTGTAGGTGTTGTATTCATCGCTGAATTCGCCTGCTAACAACAAGGTCAACTCTTGGCCTTTATGGGTGTGCTGTGGGATTTCGCCGTTTTTATCAATATGCAGTAAACTCGCTCTTGCTTGTTTCTCGCCGGTGTCGAGTCTTAACCGACTGACTTTACCTATACCTTGCCAATGGTTTTCTACTTGCTGGCGAAATGCAGCCGGTAAATTGTATTGCTGACCTTTGACCTTGACTGCGACCTTGGTTTGCTTTGGCGATACATCAACGGCATCATCCATTTGCATCATAGTGTTAAGCATGGCTTCAAGCTCTGCATCCATAGCTTCATTTATGCTTGAATCTAGTGATGCAGTGGGTTGCGCATTTAAGCTGTTTTCAGCAGCAACCAAAGTTAGTTGCTCAATTTTATCGGCGCAATGACGACACAGTTCACAATGGGCTGACACGGCCAATGATAGAGACAAAGGCAGTTCTCCTTTGGCATGGAGAGACAGTAATTGCTCATCGGGGTGATAATTAATCATAATGTTTCTCCATGAAGCCTTTTAACTTCTCTAATCCTAATCTGAGTCTTGATTTAACCGTGCCAATGGGCACTTTCAATTTATCTGCCAGTTCTTGCTGAGTAAGCTCTTGCATGTAAATGCCTTGCACCACCTGTTTTTGCAGCGGCGGTAGTGACTCAACGTGTTTAAGCAAGGTGGCAGACAATTTGAAGTCATTTTCAGTTTCATCGCTGCCATCAGAATCGAATAGAGACCAAATATCGTCACCAAACGCATCTTCACGGTTATGTTGCACTTTACGCAACATGTCAAAGCACTGATTACGCATGACTGTGAACACCCAAGTGCTTACTGCAGCTTTATCAACATTATAAAGATGGGCTTTAGTCCATACTCGGGTCATGGTTTCTTGAACTAAGTCCATGGCTAAGCCTTGTTGGCTCAAACGTTGGATCCCAAAAGAACGTATTTTGGGCGAAAAATGAGCAAACAGTTTAGCAAAAGCAGCTTTATCTCTATGATTTGCAACACGTAGCATTAAGCCTGCAAGCATCTGGGCTTCGTCATCATTTTTATCGGTTGATTTCATGGCAGTATCTATTGCTTTTGTATTTTTAGATAACATACCTTTATCATAACGACTTTGAACCGTTTGTGATTGAAAATTTTGCATTTATTTTCACTCGCATCGTCAGTGTTAAGAGAGCTTTAGTCACATATATTGCATTAATCTGTTTTATATAGCAGGTTAAAAGCTGACTAAATCCGAAAGTTACTTGTTGATACGCAAAAGGATGAAAGATGGTTCAAAAAAGGCTTAAAAATGTGCAACTTTTTTATCATTTATTACTAAGAGTTAAAAATTTGAGTGGTTTGCTTTGAGTTAAAGTCGCTAACCACCTGATTTTGAATGCGTTAAGATTACTTAATAATGCTGGTGATCAAGGCTTGGGTCATTTCGTGATTATGACTATTAATGCACTGGTACTTTTCCTCTGGGCTAATGGGCATTATCTCTAACCAGCGCTGACAGACCCATGACAAATTATTAAAGTCGTCATCTTTATAGTGAGATAATTGTTGTGGGTACTGCTGTAAAATCTCTTGTAAGGTTTTCTTTAAAAAATGTTGTTTGGGCTTTATATCTGTTTGCGGCCAATCGGGGATTAAACTGACATCACCTCTTTTTAAACCATCAGCTTCAGTATCGAACTGATTGATTTTAAACCGCTGTTTACCTTCGATACTAATACCTAATAGTCCATCGTCTAGCGTTTCAAAATCGATAATATGAACCCAAGTTCCTAAAGGCATGAGTTGGTTGTCACTGGTTAGCATGCATAAGCCAAAACCTTCACCTGATTTAAGTGATTCAGTCACTAAACGTTTATATCTTGGTTCAAAAATGCGCAATTGCGTGAAGCCTTGAGGTAACAAGCAAATGGATAATGGGAACAGAGGCAATTTCATAACAGCACCTTTATTACTAACTTAATGATGAATGTAGTATTCATGTTTTCAATAGTTTATACGGTGATATTGAGGGTAATGATCACTATTGTTTTACCCAAATTAATTGCTGAGTATCAATGCCTAATGCGGTCATTTTTTCTGTGAATCTGAGTTTATGCTCGGCAGAGATGTTAGGTGTGCGCGATAAAATCCACGCATAATCATTGTTTGGACCTATCACTAACGAACTTATATAGTTTCCGTTTTTATCTTCCATCAAATCATGGATTTGATAGGCACCATAAAACGGCCCAAAAAAAGAGACTTTTAAACGGCCAATATTGTCCGTTTCAATGAAGTAGGCTTTACCCTCTGCTTCACTCCAACGTGCTTTTTCGTCTGAATAACCTCGATTGATGACCACAACTTTATCGCCATCAACAGAATAGTTGGCTGTGACTTTTGAAAGGCCTCTTTCAAATGAATGGTCAAGTCTGGCGATTTCATACCAGCTACCGAGGTAATTGTTGAGTTTAAAGTTTTCAACCACAGTCACTTTTTTATCGAGCATAGTGCAAGCGCTTGTTTCGCTAACTAGCAAGGCACACAAGGCGATGCTTTTTATGTTGTTATAAACCTTTGTCGATGTCATTTGTTGTGATCCCTATAGTTTTATCTTGAGTTGAATTTGCACTAATTACTCATGTTACGTACGATGCTGCCGATAAGATCTATATTAAAATTTATTAGGTTAATATCTGTTCTAAATGATGTTTTACAGCCAACCTTATTTAGTCAATGTCGCTGTTGTATCCGCTAAAAATTTTTTAATGGCTAGTAGAACCAAGGTCGAGTTAACGAGAAATAATAATGAAAAAAATGCTGGATTCAGTCGATCAACGTACTAAATTAGTCGGTGAGAACCGTTTAGAGTTACTGTTGTTCAAAATTAGTGCCACCCAATTATTTGCTATTAACGTGTTCAAAGTCAAAGAGGTCGTTAAGCTTCCGCCTTTAAGCGCATTACCTGGCAGTAACCCAAACATTAGTGGTGTTGCCAACATTCGTGGTATGTCTATTCCAGTGATTAATTTGCGCGGTGCTATTGGCTTTAGCCCTATGCCAGTCTCAGATGACTGTAATTTGATTATTACTGAGTATAACCGCAGTGTGCAGGGCTTTTTAGTTGGCAAGGTAGAGCATATTGTCAATATGACCTGGGGCGATATTATGCCGCCGCCAAAGTCTGCTGGGGCTAATAACTATTTAACGGCTATCACTAAACTGCAAGATAATGATGTACAAAGATTGGTCTCTATTATTGATGTCGAAAAGGTGCTAGCTGAGATCATTGATTACGACATTACCTTATCAGAAGGCGTACTTGATCAACAATTAGTGGCGCACATGCCGGGCCGAAAAGTATTAATTGTTGATGACTCCGCCACGGCTAGAAAACAAGTACGCGACACCCTCAGTCAACTGGGGATTAAAATCATAGAGGCCTCTGATGGTTTGCAAGCATTGAATATGCTTAAAGGTTGGGCAGCAGAAGGTAAAAGCGTTGCCGATGAGTTATTGATGATGATTACCGATGCAGAAATGCCTGAAATGGACGGCTATAAACTCACAGCTGAAGTGCGCGCCGATGAGCGCATGGCGTCACTGTATATCACCCTTAATACCTCGTTAAGTGGCAGCTTTAATAATGCTATGGTTGAAAAAGTGGGCTGTGACAAGTTTATTTCTAAATTCCAGCCAGACTTATTGGTTGATGCGGTGCAGCAGCGCTTAAAGATGATCCTTGACTAAGTGTATCTTCAGAGCGATGCGGTTGTTAGCGCTCGCTCTGTTGTGGCTTTCTGTTTTAGTCGCTCAAATTTAAGTAAACTCTTCTTGAACCTGTTCGATAAGCAGCTTTTGATGCTCTTTGGTAATGCCAATGTTCATTCGACATAACCTTACCGCATAAGAAAACTTGTCTTTGCCGACAATATTGAGTATTTCACATAACAGCGATTTGTTGAGCGCTAAGGTGTCACAATAGTGATTAATTGCCTTATTTAGGCTATTAAACTGTAAACCATCAAACTCAAATACCGCGCTATAACCTTGTTCAATATCAATGCCATTGAGCACCAAGGGCCAACCTTTTGCATTAATGCGGCCTTTGGCAATGTTGTACATCATCCATGCACTTTCTTTAAAGCCAGATAATATTCGACAATCAAAACCTGACTCAGCCAACTCTTCTTCGGTCCAATTAATGCCAATGGCGAGATCTTTATGATAAATCTGCATTAAGTCATCTTTTACTGCGTCTCTGCAATCCCAAATAGAAGTCAGTAAATTCTTTTTAGCTAACCTTGCACACTCACTGCATGCTGGCAGTGTTAATGAAGGGTGCGGGGTTGATGCTTTAGCATAATAACTGAACACATCGTTACTAGGCTCGGCGCAAAACCAGCATTGATGGCGAAGATCGAAAGGGATATCAATTAGGGGAGGTAAATGATTCAAAACAGGCCTTTAAGTTATAACTGGCAAGTAAATTTTTCTTATAAAAAAGCTGCTTTAGTTCGTAACGAACTGCAGCAGCTTAATTTAGCCAAGAATGTAATTATTCGGCTTCAATATCAACTAGCTCTTTAGCTAATTCAATTGGATCTACTTCTAAACATTCTTCGTTTGCAACCCAATCAAGACCGATTAATACACCGTCTTCATTTAAATCGCCAACCCAAAATTCTAAAAAGTCATTCACACTGATCTCAACAGCGACATAGTCTGCCCACTCTTCAGTACAATGGCTTGCCGCCGCAGCTTGTGTTGACCATAAAGGCATCACATCAGTTTGTTCAAATTCAGAAGAGTCACAGACAACCCAACCTTCACCAGTCTCATCCGCTAAGCCCCAAAGGACTTGATGCTTTTTCACATTTTCAATAAAGCTTACAACTGCAGGGGTTAGTTCAATCATGATTAGTCTCTTAGAAATTTCAATTAACTGATGCATTATACGTTAACGCTAAACAATACAAAACACTATTAATCTTCTATCGCAAAATGAAATAAACAAATACAAATTATCACAGTTTTAGCGGTTTTTGATCTTGTTTCCTTTTGCTTGATAAGTCAGGATGTGGCTATTCATTGATTAGTCGAAGTATTCTTTTTATGGTGAGTTTCAAATTTCCGGCGTTACTAAAATCGGCTGTAGTGGTTTCTAGCTGCTTTGTTAGTCTTCAAGCAATTGCAGCGTCCGATGATTTTTCCCAGTGTGTGGATAAGCTTAAAGTTACAGCCCGCAGTGAAGGCTTATCCGAGCAAACGATAAATACCAGTGTCGCTAATCTAAAGTACATTCCTAGAGTGATTGAGCTTGATAATCAGCAGCCAGAGTTTAGCACCACCTTTGGTAATTACTTCAATAAGCGTGTGACTGATTGGCGTGTTAAAGAGGGGCGGCGTTTATTAGCCGAGCATCGAGAATTATTAAATAAGCTTACCCTTAAGTATGGGGTACCAGGCCAATATATCATTGCTTTTTGGGGGCTGGAAACCAACTTTGGTGGCTATAAGGGCAAAATGTCAGTGTTAAATTCGTTAGCGACATTAGCCTGCGATCCTCGTCGTAGTAGCTATTTTACCAATGAATTAATGCAAGCTTTAAAGCTTAAAGAAAAGTATCAATTTGATGATGCGACTATGGTAGGCTCTTGGGCTGGCGCGATGGGGCATACTCAATTTATGCCAACCAATTACGCTAAATATGCCGTTGATGGTGATGGTGACGGTAAAGTCGATTTGTGGAATAGCACTGCCGATGCCCTAACGTCTGCGGCAAACTTTTTGCAGCAACTGGGCTGGAAAGCGAATGAACGCTGGGGCAGAGAAGTATTATTGCCTGAAAATTATGATTACCAATACCTTGGCCGCAAGCACCCTAAACCGTTAACCGATTGGGCTGCATTAAACCTCAAGCAAGCCAATGGCACACCGTTGACGACTCCAGAGATGGAAGCCTCATTGTATGTCCCGTCTGGTCATACCGGGCCAGCATTCTTAGGTTACGATAACTTTGATGTCATTATGCGCTGGAATCGCTCTGAATTTTACGCCATTGCCGTGGGCCATTTAGCCGATAGGGTGAATGGTGCAGCGCCGCTGAGAGTAAGCGCGCCGGATCATGGTCTATTTAATCGCAGCGACATTAAGCTTATGCAAGCAAAATTAAATGAACTGGGTTTTGATGTTGGTAAGCCAGATGGTGTACTCGGGCGAAACTCGATTGCAGGAGTGCAGGCATTTCAGCGCAGTAAAAACTTGATTGCTGATGGCTTTCCCGATCAAAAAACCTTCGCCGCGTTAGGTATTAAGATCAGTTTATAATCCGTAGCTTCAATTAAAAAATAATGATTGCATCGCTGAGAGTTTATTCTCTGCCAGTTCGCAGGCTTAGTGCTTAAACTCAGTTCATAAGCTTAAAGAATAAGCTAAAAGCATAAGCTAAAAGCATAAGCTAAAAGCATAGCAATCGATTATCTCGGCTTTTACTGGCAGCTTAATCGGGTATTTGTTAAGCTGCGGAAACTATTGATATCGAAGTAAACTAAGGACATTCGATGAGCGCTCAAGACAATATGGTAGTTCGATTCAACTACACCCTTCGTGACGAACAAGGTGAAGTGATTGAAAGTAACGAAGGTGGTTCTCCAATCGCCTATTTACATGGCCATGACAACATGATGCCAGGTGTAGAAAATGCCATTGCTGGCAAAGATGCGGGTGAAAAGTTCACCGTTACATTACCAGCTGCTGAGACCTATGGTGAGCGTATGGAAGGTGCTGAGCAACGTGTTTCAGTAAAACACCTACAAGGCGCTAAAGTATGGAAAGTGGGCATGTCTGCTATTGTCAATACTGAAGAAGGCCAACGCCAAGTGACTATCGTTAAAATGGGTAAATTCATGGCAACGATTGACACTAATCACCCATTGGCTGGTCGTGAGTTAACCTTTGATATCGAAGTGGTTGATTTTCGTGAAGCAACAGATGAAGAAATTGCCCACGGTCATTCACACGGTGAGGGTGGTCATCAGCACTAATTTATTGCTGCATTACCCCAAATGTAATCCCAAGTGTAGTTAATATACTTGGGATTTTTGTTTGAAATAAAAGAAGCATCCGAATGATAATTGAATTTTCCCAAGGTAAATTAGTGGTCACGCCATTTGAAATCCAGTGTCGATTAAATACCAATAACATCGTCTTGACCGCAATGGTCGATGACATGAAATGTCTTAGTGACAGTTTCATGTTAATCGCAGATGCTGGCGCTGTGCGCTGGAGTTTAAAATTGGATAATGCCCAGCAATTTTATGAAGCCATCGAAATAATGGGCATTGCAGCCGAATAATCTGATTCGGCTGCGACAAGCTTCACTACAGGAACACCTAGGCTAGTGAATCTCGGTTATGGGGACTGCTATAGTCAATCTCTGGGCCAACTGGCACGATTTGGGTTGGATTAATTTGTTGGTGGCTAAAGTAGTAATGCTGCTTGATGTGCTCAAAGTTTACCGTGTCAGCAATGCCAGGCTGTTGGTATAAGTCCCTGAGGTAACCAGAAAGGCAAGGGTAGGACTCAATGGTTCTAATATTGGTTTTAAAGTGGCCTACATAAACACAATCAAAGCGAATTAAAGTGGTAAATAAACGCCAATCTGCTTCAGTTATCACATCTCCCATTAAGTAGCGTTTTGTTGCTAAGCGTTGTTCTAATTGCGCTAAGCTGGCAAACAGTGGCGTTATTGCTGCTTCATATGCTTGTTGAGTAGTAGCAAAACCACTGCGATATACACCATTATTAATGTTGTCGTAAATCATGGCATTCAGTTCATCAATATCTTGACGTAGTGCTGCTGGATAATAGTCGTCATGGTTAGCCGTAAGATGATTAAACGCCCGATTAAACATACGAATAATGTCAGATGATTCATTACTGACTATGGTATTAGTGTGTTTATCCCATAATACGGGCACAGTGACACGACCGTTATAATCAGCTTTGGCCATTTGGTAAATTTGATACAGGTAATCTTTATTAAACAAAGGATCGGTATTAGCGCCTTCAATGGCATTAGCAGCTGCCGACTGATTAGATCCTGCAAACTCCCAGCCGTTACTGAGCATGTGCGGCTCAACCACAGTGACATCAATCATTTGGGTTAACTGTTTAAGTTGTAGAAAAATTAAGGTTCTATGAGCCCAAGGACAAGCCAATGAAACGTATAAATGGTAACGTCCAGCTTCAGCTTTAAAGCCTGCATCACCACTTACTTCAGCACTGCCGTCTGGTGTGATCCAATGCCTAAATTGTGCATCTTCTCGGTGAAAATTGCCGCCATTTTCCTTCGTTGGGTACCATTGATCGACCCAGTGTCCATTTTGTAATAACCCCATCATTGCCACCTGATAATTTCAACTTCTATGACTGAGTTTAAGTGATAAATTTTAGCAAAAAAAGCGGATTAAATGGGCTATAACGTTCGATTAATTCGAAGCT
This sequence comes from Shewanella sp. 4_MG-2023, assembly GCF_030548015.1. Taxonomy (NCBI): domain Bacteria; kingdom Pseudomonadati; phylum Pseudomonadota; class Gammaproteobacteria; order Alteromonadales; family Shewanellaceae; genus Shewanella; species Shewanella sp. 4_MG-2023. The sequence goes on along the minus strand of NZ_JAUORL010000006.1, from coordinate 55,057 downwards.
GCTTGAGCCTAAATGTATTTACTGTTACTGAAAATATTGAATTGGAATAGCGAGTATTGGTTGCTTTAATTGCGGTGCTTTTAACAAAAAACTCACATCAATAGAAAAATATGGCTATATGGGTTCAAATATCAACCAGATACAATTTGTGTTGTTACAGCTTGAAATGTCTGACTTGTTTTGTTTTTTTTGTGCGAGTGTTTTGTTTTTGATTTTAATGTTTATCAAGATGCATCTTGTTGTTGTGGCTGGGTAAATTGTGGTTTTTTGTAATCAAACTGACATGAGATTTATGCAATGTTTGCTAGCATTCAGCAATGGGCTGGATAGCTCGTACATTATAAAAATTAAATTGATTAAGGGTTAGATCATGAAAAACATCTTGTGCAAATGCTTAGTGGCCTCTGCTGTACTCGCGACATTGTCAGGTTGTAGTAATGACGATGATAAAAACCTAACAGCTTGTGAAGCTGCTGGTGATGCATGTACTAGCTTTACTGTTATTCATACCAATGATAATCATGGCCGTTTTTGGGAAAACAGCAATGGCGAATATGGTATGGCTGCGCGTAAAACTGTGATTGATCAAATTCGACATGAAGTAGAGCGTGCTGGCGGTGAAACCATTCTTTTATCTGGTGGTGATATTAACACTGGTGTACCTGAGTCAGACATGCAGCAAGCCATTCCTGACTTCATGGGGATGAACCTATTAGGTTATGACGCTATGGCAGTGGGTAACCATGAGTTTGACAATCCTCTAAGCACACTTGATATGCAGTCAACATTGGCTAATTTTCCAATGCTTGCAGCTAACATCTATGACAAAAATGCAGACGCGCGCTATTTTGAACCTTACCGAGTGTTTGATATTAATGGCGTAAAAATTGCGATTATCGGTTTTACCACTGTTGATACCCCCAAAATTGTTAATCCAGAAAATGTCGACAGACTGACATTTACCGATCCTCAAGACGAGCTGCCTATTGTTCTTGCTGAAATCGAAGCCAATGAAGACGTTGATATGGTGTTTGCTGTAACCCATATGGGTCATTATGCTGACGGTAATCATGGTACAGAAGCCGCTGGTGATGTGATGCTAGCTCGCTCTGTTGAGCAAGGTCAACTGCACGCGATTATAGGTGGTCATTCACAAAACCCTGTGTGTATGGAAGGGGATGAGTACGCAGATTTTGCTCCAGGTGATGACTGTAAACCTGATCAGCAAAATGGGACTTATATCATGCAAGCCCATGAATGGGGCAAGTACGTTGGACGTGCTGATTTTGAATACATGGATGGAGAGCTAACGCTGGCAGAATACTCACTCATCCCAATTAACTTAAAGCAAGAAGATGAAAGTGGCGAGTTAGTTTTCATTACTGAAGAAATTGAAAAAGACCAAACAGTATATGACACCTTATTGCCATATCAACAGCGCGGTCAAGAATTGTTAGATGTGGTGATTTCCTATACTGATGGTAAGTTTGAAGGCGATCGTGAAGTGGTACGTGTTGAGCAAACAAACCTAGGTAACCTGCTCACTACAGCTTATTCTGAATTTGTTAGCAATAACTTCAATGTCACTGCAGACTTTGGCGTAATGAATTCAGGTGGTGTCCGCGCTTCTATCGCTGAAGGTGATATTTCATATCGTGATGTGCTAACAGTGCAGCCATTTGGTAATTTTGTGTCTTATGTCACTATGACGGGTGCGGAAGTTGAAGACTATTTAGCTGCTGTGGCAGTTAAAACCGGTGGTGGTTTCCCACAATTTAACCATGTAGCTATGGATGTGAATTGTGATGCTGAAACCGTCGATATTGCTTCTCTTGGTGGCCGTAGTTTCGATTTAGAAGATGATTATACCTTCTCGTTAATCCATTTCAGTGCTGCTGGTGGTGACGATTATCCAGTTATTAATCAACATAAAAACTACATAGATACCCAATTAACTGATGCAGCAGTTTTTCGTGAGTACTTTGTGGCAAACCCTGTATTATCAGCTGCCGATTATGCACCTGTAGAAGGTCAATTAAATTTCTACCGTAATGGCGCGTTAGTGAAAAGTTGTGCTCAATAATTTCTTTTGATTAACTAATGAGTAAGTTAAAAACGGTGTAAATTGAAAAAGGTAGCTACGGCTACCTTTTTTGTTTCAAGCTTAACGGTGCTTATGGATTGGTATAAGATAGCCGCAATTCATCATAAAGGATTTAATTATGTCGTCGGTGACAACCCTACTAGAACGTATAACAGTTGAACCAGCTACACCTGCGAAGTCATGTGTCATTTGGTTACATGGCTTAGGAGACTCAGGAGCCGGGTTTGCGCCCGTCGTGCCTGTTTTAGGTTTACCAAGTGATCATAGTATTCGATTTGTTTTTCCCCATGCACCAGAACAAGCGGTGACCATAAATGGCGGCTATATCATGCGATCTTGGTATGATATTAAAAGCATGGATTTACATGATCGAGCCGATATCAATGGGGTGTTAACCTCTGAAATCGCAGTAAAAGCGCTGATCAATGAACAAATTGAATCGGGTATTAGCGCTCAAAACATTGTGCTGGCAGGTTTTAGCCAAGGTGGCGTCATGAGTTTATTTACTGGGTTGAGGTTTGAGCAAAAACTTGCAGGCATTATGGCATTGTCATGTTATTTACCCGCAGGAGAGGCTTTACCTGAGGGCTTAAGCGAAGCTAACAGTGATACGCCGATATTACAAAACCATGGTGAGCAAGATGAAGTGGTGCCATTATTTGCTGGAAAAATGGCCCATGATGCCTTAATTAAAGCAGGCTATTCGAGCAAGTGGCTTACTTACCCTACGGCACATAGTGTTATACCTGCGCAGTTGTCCCACATTGGTCAATGGCTAACCGATAAACTCGGGAAAGCATAACTGGCACTTTAGTGTGGCTGTTTCAAATTAAGTACAATGTCACTATTAACTTGTGATAGTTAAATGCTATAAAAAACAAGAGGCTTAGCGCTGTTATGGCGCTGAGCCTTTTTTATATTCGAACAGCTCAATCATTTGGCTAAATCCCTTTTTATTATATTGGACAATCTGCGTGTAATAATAAAAATAAATCATTGTTATTTATAGTGATAACTTAAAAATAAATCACAACATTTAGTAAACTTTTGTTAAAATACAGCTCGTTTTATGTAGTGAAACTAGTTGCAAACAAATTGCAGGCAACTTGTATTAAATTGAAGGTTTACGGATAACATAATGATAAGAAAAATTCCGAGTCTACTGGTCGTCATCGGTGTATTAACCAGTTTAACTGCGTGTGATCGAAAACCTGACTGCGAAGATAATAATTGCACTAAATTTACTGTGGTGCATACCAATGATAATCATGGTCGTTTTTGGCATAACAAAGCGGGTGAGTATGGCATGGCAGCGCGGTTTACTGTCATTGATGGTATTCGTAAAGAGGTCGCCGCAAATGGTGGGCATACCTTAGTGTTATCAGGTGGCGACATCAATACGGGTGTACCAGAATCCGACTTACAAAACGCCATCCCCGATTTTATTGGCATGAATATGATTGGTTATGATGCCATGGCGGTGGGCAATCATGAATTTGATAACCCATTGTCAGTATTGGCAGAGCAAGCAGAGTTAGCGACATTTCCAATGTTGGCTGCCAATATCTATGATAAAGAATCTAATCAACGTTATTTTGAACCTTATAAAGTGTTCAAAGTGGGTGATATTGACATTGCTGTAGTGGGGTTGACCACTAACGACACACCAAAGCTAACTAATCCATTGCATACAGAATCGTTGATTTTTACCGATCCTATCGCGGAAATGAAGCAGTTGTTACCGCAAATAAAAGCCAATGAAACTGTAGACTTAGTGTTTGCAGCTACCCATATGGGCCATTATCAGGATGCAGATTTTGGCAGTAATGCCCCTGGTGATGTCACGATGGCTAGAGGGTTAGAGGAAGGGCAGTTAGACGCCATTATCGGCGGGCACTCGCAAAATCCAGTGTGTATGGCTGGTCGCAACAGTGAATATGATAAAACCTTCACCGCGGGTGACTCTTGTCGTCCAGACAAACAAAATGGCACTTGGATTATGCAAGCCCATGAGTGGGGACGCTTTGTTGGCCGCGCTGATTTTGAATACATTAACGGTAAATTGTATTTAGTGGACTACCGATTAATTCCAATTAACTTAAAGCGAATGGCTTTTGGTAAAAAGCTTGCTTGGCCAGTAGGTGAGCATGTTGAGCGTAACCCTGAGGTTGAAGCGGCGTTATTACCTTATCAGCAAAAAGGCAGCGCAGAGCTTGATGTGATCATAGGTAAAGTAGATGGGCTATTACAAGGCGATCGCAAGGTGGTGCGTGCCCAGCAAACCAATTTAGGTAGGTTAATTGCGAAAGTACACAGTAATAAAGTGCGCGCTGACTTTGGTATCATGAACTCTGGTGGCGTCAGAGCCTCTATTCCGGCAGGAAATATTGCTTATCGTGATGTGCTCACGGTGCAACCATTTTCAAATACTATTGGTTTAGCAGAAATGTCAGGTGACAAATTAATTAGCTATTTATCAAAAGTGGCTACCAATACCCGAACTAGCGGTGCTTATGCGCAATTTTACGGTATTGATATGACTGTAAAATGTCGTGATCAAGACGTTGAAATTCATAGTATTAATGGTCAGCCTTTTGATATATCGGCAACCTATCAGTTCTCTATTCCAAGTTTTAGCGCAGCAGGTGGTGACAATTACCCTAAGATTAATATTCTTGAAGCGGGTTATGTAGATGCCATTGAGCTTTATGAATACGTTAAGAAAGAGAAAAATATTCAAATTGAGGATTATAATCCGAAAAATGAAGTGAAATTTACCCAATCTAAAAGTTCATTAGGCTGCAGTATTTATTAGTATCCATGAGTTAATGTTAGCTTCTGTTAGCATTTAAACCTAAAGGCAACCACTTGGTTGTCTTTTTATTTGAAAATTTTTATCTTTTTAAGATATTGATTATTAATGGTTATATTTAAATTAATTGGCTGAAGGAAAAATTATTTTTGCTAATTTACTTGAAAAATAAAATATCGTTCTCATATCTAGTTGTAAGTTAGGCACGCTCAATAGAGGTACTAACTAGCATTACGCCGCAAGGGTAATGACAAACAGCCAATAATGGCATTTTATTTTTCACATATTGCTTTAGACAAGGATATGACAATGCGTAAATTTAATTTAACTCCAGATTTAACTCCTCTTTATCGTAGTGCGATTGGTTTTGATCGTTTAGCTAAAATGGCTGAACACGCCGCGGTACAAAATGGTAACACCGGTTACCCTCCATACAACATCGAATTACTTGGCGAAAATCGCTACCGTATCACTATGGCGGTTGCTGGATTTAGTATGCAAGAACTTGATATCACTAGCGAAGGTGACAAGTTACTTATCAAAGGCAGTAAAGTGGCTGCAGTAAACGATGAACGTAAATACTTACATCAAGGTATCGCTGAGCGTGGATTTGAGCGCACTTTCCAGTTAGCAGACCATGTCAAGGTTGTTGGTGCTGAATTAGAAAATGGTTTATTAAATGTTGATTTAGTAAGAGAAATCCCTGAAGCGTTAAAAGCACGTAAAATTCAAATCAATTCTGCGCGCAGCGCTACCAGTAATACGATTGAAAGTTAATGCGTTACCGCCCTTTAGGTAAATAATAAAGGGCACTAGTTTCATCTCTTCCCTGATTTTTGCCCAACTAGATTCATTTTCCTAGTTGGGCTTTTTGCCTTATGACTGTTTATAAAGCCCCTCACAACAAATTGACGCCACATTATTGATCCCACATTAAAGTCACTCTCAACAAAAGCACTTCGCGATAACGTCGCTTTCAATAAAAGCACTGCTCGTAAAAGTCACAAGCCCCTATTTAAGCGCTCTATCTAAAATGACCGCACCAGCATCATTGTTACCCAGTTCATCATTAGGATTGTATATGGGGCAGTTTTTCATTGATAAACATCCACAACCAATACAGCCATCTAGAGAGTCACGTAAATTAGTCAAATAATTGATTTTTCTAGTTAACTGATTTTGCCACTTGGTCGATAGCAACGCCCAGTCTTCAGGGGTTGGGGTGCGTTCATTGGGAAGGTGGCTAAATGCCTGCTTGATATCCTGCAAGCTTATTCCCATGGTTTGGGCGGCTTTTATCACGGATATCCGCCTGATCACATCTCGGCGATAGCGGCGCTGATTGCCTTGATTGCGCAAACTGGTGATCAAGCCTTTTGATTCATAAAAATGCAGGCTTGAGACTTTTATGCCGCAACGCTTGGCCACTTGCCCGACTGTTAAATCCATTTCATCAAGCATCAAAATATTCCTATTACAGTAAAAATAATACTTTACCTCAACCAAGGTTGAGGTTTTATAGTGGCACTATATTACAACAAGTTGATTTAAAAATCGTTGCAATGCAGGAGGCAAAATGACGTATTTAATTTTTAAAACTGAACAAGTGAATACATTCAGTCATCGAACAACAACTCCGGTTACCACAGTAATCAAACCCTCTAAGGAAGTGGTCACTGAGCAAGCTTATGATGCTTCAGATGACCCAAGCCGCTCCCCAAGTGGCGCTAAGAATCATGATTTGTCAGCAGAAAACGCAATCACAGCGGTTATTGAACTAAGCCGAACCCTATTCAATCAAGTGATGATTAATAAGTAATGTCAGGTTTTTAAAACAAGGAATATGATTATGCGATTAGAGCATTTAAATTTAGTAGTACAAAATTTAGACGCTAGCTTAGCGTTTTATCGGGCAGCTTTTCCCCATTGGCAAGTTCGCGGCGGTGGTGAAGGTGAGTGGCATGGGGTGCAGCGTAAATGGCTGCACTTTGGTGATGAATATAATTACTTATCGTTTAACGATGGCGGTAAAGGAAAAATGCGTCCCAATGAAGGTTATGATTTAGGCTTAGCCCATTTTGCTTATGTGGTGTCAGATCTTAAAAGTTTAATGGCAAGAATGGAGCAAGCTGGTTTTGAAATAGCGATTAAAGGCCGTGAAGATACTTACTCTGACAGTGTTTATTATCTTGACCCTGATGGCATTGAGGTAGAGTTTGTCCAGTATTTAACGGATATTCCCAGTGAACGAAATCGTTATGTTTAAGTTTCATTGGCGCTTATAAATAGTATAAGCAACAGTAAAAACGAACAGTATTAGTTGGAGATTTATCTTAAGTCGGAGTCAGTATGCATCTTAATCAAGTTACCTTAACGGTTAATAATATGACTAAAGCCTGTGAGTTTTATTTAACTCTCGGTTTTACTCAAATCGTTAATACTGCCCATTACGCTCGTTTTATGTGTCCTGATGGTGAGGCCAGTTTTTCATTAACCTTAGATGAGCTGCAATTGAATATGAGTGATAACCGAACCGTTATCTATTTTGAACATGAGCAACTAGATGAATGGGTTAATCAGCTGATTAAAAAAGGCATCGAATTTGAAACTTTGCCCACAGATCAAGACTATTTATGGCGTGAAGCAAGGCTGTTTGATCCTGCAGGTAATAAGATAAAGCTGTATTGGGCAGGAGAGAATCGATTAAATCCACCGTGGCGAGTGACTATTCGTGATAAATAACCATTCACAATTAACCATTAACCATTAACCATTAACTACAGATACTCATACTGAGGTAATCAGCATTAAAAAAGCGCCGCTATTAAATTAGCGGCGCTTTAAACAATATTGACCCAGTGTGGCTTTTAACCTAGCGGCTATAAAAATATCAGCCTATTTACCCCAAGGGTTTATAGCGCCAGTGCCATTGGGCACTGATCTGCTGGTGTTATTTTTACTAGGCTTGCGAGAGTCTGAGCTTCTATTCTCGCCGCGGTCACTAGTTTTATATGGGCTTTTAGCTGCGCTTTCTTTGTTAAAGCGTTTGGCTTTATTTTTATCGTAATGATTATTCTTTGGCTTATCTGACTTGCCACGAGAAAGCGTTGGCTTGTCATCAGTTTTCGCTTTTGGCACTTTGGCATTCTTAGGGACAAAATCTAAGATTGAAATCGGTACTTCTTTACGCGTAGTAAAGCCTTCAACTTCTTTACGGACAATTAAGTGACCCAAACGGCGCTCAATTGCGCAGAGATTTTTAAAGTCATCTTTTGACACCAATGACACTGCAATACCAGACGCCCCAGCACGGCCAGTACGACCAATACGATGCACATAATCATCAGCAGGGTATGGTAAGTCGTAGTTAATGACGATAGGTAAGTCATCAATATCAATACCACGAGAAGCAACACCAGTGGCAATAAGATAGGTGATTTTTCCATCTTTAAAATCTTTAAGTAATTGCTCACGTATCGGCTGGCTACGACCACTATGAAAAGACTCTGCAATAATGCCGCGCTTTTCTAATTGAGTCACCAGCTTTGCTGCACCGTGTTTAGTTTCGATAAAGATCAGCGCTTGTTTCCAATCGTTGTCTTTAATTAACTGGCTTAGTAATGCTGACTTCTTTTCTTTATCAACGGTAACTAACCATTGATCAATTTTTGGCGCTGCGTCAGCATCTTCAACCACTGAAATTTGCACTGGGTTACGCATGGCTGATTTAGCCAGAGCGCGAACTTGGTTAGACAAAGTGGCTGAAAACAACATGTTTTGACGTTCATCAGGCAACAATTCGATGATGCGGTTAATGTCTTCAATAAAGCCCATATCCAGCATTCTATCGGCTTCATCAAGCACTAACACTTCAAGCTCGTCAAAGTTAACGGCACGTTGAGTATACATATCCAGCAAACGGCCAGGCGTTGCCACCAGGATATCAATGCCTTCAATGAGCTTTTGCTTTTGGGCATTACTGTCAACGCCGCCATACATGACCATTGAATTTATTGATAAGTTCTGGCTGTATTTTTTGATGTTTTGCTCAACCTGAATCACCAGTTCACGGGTAGGTGCTAATACCAGTGCTTTGACGCGTTTGCCACGTACTTTATGGGGAGCTTTAAAGCGTTCGATAATAGGCAGTACAAAGCTGGCTGTTTTACCGGTGCCGGTTTGCGCCGCGGCAATGATATTTTTACCCGATAAAGCAACAGGTATAGCCTTAGATTGAATGGGAGTCGGCTTGGTATAACCTAAAGAACTAAGTGCACTGATTATTGGATCGCTTAATCCCAGCTTCGAAAATGGCATGTGTAATCTCGGGTAAAGTAAAATGATAATTAACAACACTGTCAGCAATGATTAATGTTTGGTTTAGCGTTAATCATGGCGCAGTGGTAAAGAATAGCTGGTTAGTATAACAGAGTGAGCAAAATATAGGGTAGGGCTGTTTTCGCTTTAAGCGTAAAGCTAACAAGGTGAATCAATATGATCTGTCGGCAGTCAATAAAGTTTTGACGCAGCAGTTCTTGCCTGTATGGCCTATGTTGATTTGAATCCAATTCGCGCGCAAATGGCTGCAACACCTGAAACTTCAGATTACACTAGTATTCAACGATGCATAAATTCAGCGATTAAAGGTGAGCAACCCAAAGAGTTACTGGCATTTGTAGGAAATGAACGTTTAGTGTAGTGACAAGGTGAATTTGGCCACTCATTTGTAGTTGAACTCACTTAGCATAGAAATTTTAATCCTAAATTCACCAATTAGATTTAGAGATCTAACTCGGAAATGTCCAGAGGTGAGTTACAAAATGATCAAACGATATTGTTTTCAATTGACAATAACTTCACTTCAGCTAGTGAAAACGATCAAACTTCATCAAGTCGAAGTTCAATAAATAAGCAAGCCCCTGCCATTTCTGATCAAACATTATTGCTCTCAAACATGAACAGTGAATCAATTAGGTCAAATTTATAAGTTAACAATAATAAGCATAAAAAAGGGAGCTAATCAGCTCCCTTTATTGTGACACTTTTTTATACATAGACTTGTTACTAGCCATGTAAAAAGTAAACACTATGCTTTCATGACTTTCTCGCCACGGGCAAGACCTACAACGCCTGAGCGAGAAACTTCAATTACCTTTGTGACTTCAGCAAGCGCGCTGATGAAGGCATCTATTTTTTCGCTGGTACCGGCCATTTGAATGGTATACAAGCTGGCGGTGACATCCACTATTTGACCTCGGAAGATATCAGCAGTGCGTTTGACTTCTTCACGCATCTCTCCTTGGGCTTTAACTTTGACCAATGCCAGTTCTCGCTCAATATGGGCATTTTCAGTTATGTTAGAGACTTTTAAAATATCAATTAACTTATGAAGTTGCTTTTCAATTTGTTCGTGAACATCAGCTTCAGCATTCACCGTAATATTAAGGCGTGACAGGGTGGTGTCTTCTGTTGGCGCAACGGTTAAGCTTTCGATGTTGTAGCCACGCTGAGAAAACAGTCCAACCACACGAGACAATGCCCCTGGTTGGTTTTCTAATAATACAGAAATAATACGACGCATTAGCTTCTCTCCGTTTTACTTAACCACATATCTTTCATTGCTTCTCCACGGATCAACATTGGATAAACATGCTCTGTTTCATCAACGCTAATATCAACAAAGACTAACTTGTCTTTCATTGCCAATGCTTCAGCTAACTTTGACTCTAATTCGTTAGGATCACTAATCGTCATGCCAACATGGCCATAAGCTTCAGCGATTTTGGCAAAATTAGGCACTGAATCCATATAAGAGTGTGAATGACGACCTGAATAAATCATGTCTTGCCATTGCTTAACCATACCTAAGAAACGGTTATTCAAATTAATGATTTTTACTGGGGTGTCATATTGCAGCGCAGTTGAAAGTTCTTGAATATTCATTTGGATTGAACCATCACCCGTAACACACACTACGGTTTCATCTGGCATCGCCATTTTTACGCCCATGGCTGCAGGTAAACCAAAGCCCATGGTGCCAAGCCCGCCTGAGTTAATCCAACGGCGTGGCTTATCAAATGGATAGTAAAGCGCGGCAAACATTTGGTGCTGACCCACATCAGAGGTGACGTAGGCATCGCCATTGGTTAATTTATGCAGTGTTTCGATCACTTGCTGTGGCTTTATGCGATTACTTGATTTGTCATAGGCTAAACAATTTTTTTCGCGCCATTGATTAATCTCAACCCACCAAGCATCAAGCGCTTCGCTGTCGTTGGTTTTTTCGGTGTCATCAAGTAAAGCTAACATGCTATCGAGGATATTTTCAGCAGAGCCAACAATCGGTATATCCACTCGTATGGTTTTAGAAATAGATGCCGGATCAATATCGATATGCAAAATGGTGGCATTAGGGCAATATTTTTCTACATTATTGGTGGTACGGTCATCAAAACGCACCCCAATACCAAAAATTAAGTCACAGTTGTGCATCGCCATATTAGCTTCATACAAACCGTGCATGCCTAACATACCTAAGCATTGTGGGTGAGTGCCAGGGAATGCGCCTAAGCCCATTAAGGTATTAATGACTGGAATATTGAGCTTTTCAGCTAGGCGAATAATTTGTTGGTCGCAACCTGAAATAATAGCGCCGCCGCCCACATATAACACAGGTTTTGTAGCCGATAACAGCGCTTGTAATCCACGGCGTATCTGACCTTTGTGGCCTGCGGTTGTCGGATTGTAAGAGCGCATATTAACGCTTTCAGGGTAAATGTATTCGTGCAGGACTTCAGGGTTTAAGCAATCTTTTGGTAAATCAACTACGACAGGGCCAGGTCTACCGGTTGCTGCAATATAAAAAGCTTTTTTGATGATTTCGGGGATTTCACGGGGATCTTTAACTAAAAAGCTATGTTTGACAATAGGGCGTGAGATCCCAATCATGTCACATTCTTGGAAAGCATCATTACCAATCAAATTACTCGGAACTTGGCCTGATAAAACCACTAAAGGAATAGAGTCCATGTAGGCGGTAGCAATACCGGTAATGGCGTTAGTAGCACCAGGACCAGAGGTTACCAGTACGACACCCACATCACCGGTGGCGCGGGCATAACCATCAGCCATATGCACAGCTGCTTGTTCATGTCTTACTAGGATATGCTCTACGCCAGAATCTTTGTGCAGCGCATCGTAGATGTCGAGTACTGAGCCACCTGGGTAGCCGAAAATGTGTTTTACGCCTTCATCGATTAACGAGCGCACTATCATGCTGGCGCCGGATAATTTTTCCATTGCTAAATCCTCTTAAGTTACCGTTATGGTAAACAGTATCTTGCTACAACGACGGTAATCGTTCTAAAAATAAGCCCGAACGGTAATTCGAACTCGCTTATCTACGCAGTAGAAAACCGCCTCAGATAATTTGACTAAATATGTATCTTGCTGATTTCCAAGATACCTTCATCATATTTATTTTTGAGCACGATACAAGTGTCTTGTTGAAATAAAGTAATTTAGGTGAAAGTATTTCATGATTGTTTAAGATAAATGACAATTAGGCGTTTTAAATTAATTAAAAAGTGTGAAAACTGCAGAAACTTGAATTAAACCGAGTATATTACGCTTGCTTGTATCGTGTTGTTTTTCGGACAGGTATTTGCTGAGTTTAAGGTGATTTGATTAAAAATGTTTAAATAGGAAATGTATGGACCCATCTGTTGTCATGTTGATGCTATCGGCCGCACTATTTTGCGCTACCATGACGGGTACGCCAGGGCCTAATAATGTGCTATTGGCTAACTCTGGTGCTAATTTTGGTGTTAAACAAACCGTACCGCATATGATTGGGATCCGTTTAGGCCAAACCAGTTTGCATGTGGCTATGTTATTGGGGTTAGGGTCTTTATTTGAGTCATGGCCGCTACTGCATCAGATGTTAAAATATGCATCCATTGGCTATTTGATCTATCTCGCGGTCAAAATAGCCACGCAACATGGACGCAATCAAGCCAGCGAAAGGGCTAAGCCGATAACCTTAGTTGAAGCGGCCTTTTTCCAATGGATAAACCCTAAAACATGGATGGCTTCAATTAGCTTATTAAGCGCATTTACTATTAGTGGTGATTTATATTGGACAACGGCAATTGGTGGGGTGCTGGTATTCAATATTGTAGGGCTACCAATGTCATTGCTTTGGGTACTGATAGGCTCTTCTATCAGTCAGAAGTTAAACACACCTATTCGTCAGCGAAATTTTAATTGGTTGATGGCGGCGATGTTACTAAGCACATTACCTATGGTGTTAGTGTGAATTTAAACGGCTCTTTATGAGCCGTTTTATTACAAGTTCAAGCCGCTAGATGATTAGTTTCTTGGCTGGGTACGTTGAAACAATAAACAACCCATTACCAGCATTACTGATAACAACATCATCGCCGAAAATGGCACCGCGGTGCCAGTATAAAAGAAAGCCAATAAAGGGCCAGCTAATGAGCCAAAGCCAAATCTCAGAGTGCCAATTACAGCCGTTGCAGTACCGGTTTCTTGTTTAAATTTCATCAACACAATGGCATCGGCATTAACTGACATCACTCCTAAACAGCCCATTAATGGGATCAGCATGGCGACAGTAAAGTGGTAACTCAAGCCTAAAAGATTCACCAGCAACAAACCTGCGGCTGCTAAGGTGGCAAACACGGTTGCAGCAAACAGCATTCTGTTTGAGCCAAAACGCCCGACAATTCGAGAGTTTAAAATGTTCGCCAACATCAGAGCGCCGACATTAGTACTGAATAATATTGAAAATAAGGTTTTATCTAAATCAAAGACTTCCATATAAATGAAAGGCGAAGCTGTTAAATAACAGAAAAACGCAAAGGAAGTCAGTACTCCGCAACTAATATTGAGTTTCACACCTTGGCGGCTCAGCACGGTTTTATAGGCGTTTAAAAAAGACTTATTACTGCGGGCATCTTTTGCTTTGTCGCTGGGCATTTTTAATTTAAAAATAACCAACAAAAGCAAAAATATAGCATAACAACTTTGGCTTAAAAAGATTAACGGCCATTCACCCACTTCTAAAATTAAACTGCCTACACTGGGCGCAAGTAACGGCGCTAACATCATTATTAAGCTGACGTAAGACATTCCTTTGGCAGTATTGTCACCATAAACTTCCTTAATATAACCAGGTACCACAACCGTGGCAGCTGCGCCAATAAATGCTTGGGAAAAACGCAGCGCTAAAAATAACTCAATATTAGCGGTGATAGAAATAAAGAAACTGATTAAGGTAAACCCACTTAAGCCAAAAATGACCAAGGGCCTACGGCCAAAGCGATCAGCAAGCGGGCCAAAAGTGAGCATCCCTAGCGCGTAGCCCGCAAGGTAAATACTTAACGATTGCTGCACTGTGGTGACATGGGTTGAATAGCTGTCAGCAATGGCAGACATTGCTGGTAAATACATATCGATGGCTAATGGGGTGATGGCCACAATCGCAGCCAGCATCGGAATAAGCATGGCAAGGTTTGGGGAGTTCTGCGCCGAGGTCACAGAAGGAGAGTTAGAAGACATGCTGACAAAAACCTCATTGGATAGACATAAAATAGGATCAAATCGAAGAATTTTATAGGAAAGAGAGTACGAAATTCTGGCAAAATTTTACCATGAAAAAGGTGATCAGCATCGAAAAATATCAGGAATTAAGTGTATTTTAATCTTTACTAAATCAGACTGTTGAGGCTTAACATTAAAGTAACATTGTTGTCGTTTTAGTGTCATCGAACTTGAGTAGCTTAGCGCCCAACTTTGCAACAATTACTTAATAGAGACTAAAGCATGAAAACGAAAATTTTTCCGTTAACCACACTTTTGCCGTTAACCACAGTAATGTCAATGATGCTGCTAGCAGGCTGTAATGGTGATGATGGTCTTAATGGCGTTCAAGGTGTTGATGGTACGAATGGTTTAAGCTCGTTAATCTCAATCACTGAATTAACTGCTGGCAATAGCCAGTGTCCATTTGGTGGTCAACAGATCGACACGGGGATTGATGTAAACATAAATGGTGTTTTAGATACAGATGAAGTGCTTGCTGGCCAAACTCAAATACTATGTGCTGAAGCTCAAGGTCAATTGCAGTTAGGGCTAATCGGTCGTTATGAATCAGGAATTTATGGCCAAAGCGCAGCAGAAATTGTTGACTTTCATCAGGCTAGCAACAGCGTATATGTAGTTAATGCACAAAGTGGCATGTTAGATGTCCTAGACTTATCTTCGTTAGCAAGGGTTAATTCAGATGACATAACGGCGATAACATTAAACAACCTCACTAAAACCTTAAGTGTAAACGTTGCTGAAGATGCTGAAATTAATGATTTAGGCAGCGTCAACAGTGTCAGTATTTATGGCGACTTATTAGCCGCTGCAGTTGAAAGAGCTGATAGTGCCGGCAATGCGACCCAAGGCAAGGGTATCGTTGCATTTTATCAATTATCAGCCACTGCAGAGCCTGAATTTATTAAGGCCGTAGAAGTAGGGGCATTACCGGATAATGTGGTTTTTACCCATGATGGTGCCAAACTGGTTATAGCAAATGAAGGTGAGCCAAACTCTGATTATAGCGTTGACCCAGAAGGTACTATTGCGTTGATAGAGATTACCGATGGTCTGCCAGCAGATACTGCTACTTTGATTGATTTTAATGAATTTAATCTAGGTGAAGCTCGCCATAATGAGCTTAGTAATATGATTAAGATTAATGGACCAAACGCTTCAGTTTCACAGGATCTTGAGCCTGAGTATATTGCAGTGTCCAAAGATAATCAGTTTGCTTATGTCAGCTTACAAGAAAACAATGCTATCGCAGTGATTAACTTAGAGAATAATACCGTCGAAGCCATTAATGCTTTAGGCCTTAAAGATTACGGTAAAGCAGGTAATGAGCTTGATGCCAGCGACAAAGATGATGCCATTAATATCGTTAATTATGCTGGTGTCTATGGGATGTATCAGCCTGACACTATCGCCAGTTATCAATGGCATGGACAAGACTTTATTGTCACAGCCAATGAAGGTGATGCTCGTGATTATGATGGTTTTTCTGAAGAAGCCCGCGCCGATGATTTGATTTTAGACTCAAGCCACCCGCAAATATTAGCCGCCCAAGATAAAACTCAATTAGGCCGATTAAAGGTTACCACTAGCATGGGTGATGATGATAATGACGGCGATTTTGATAAAATTGTATCTTATGGTGGCCGCTCATTTTCTATCTGGAGTCATGCTGGTCAATTAGTCTTTGATAGTGGTAATGACTTTGAGAGGATTACCGCAGCAGTGCTAGGTGAAAACTTCAACAATCATAATGAAGAAAGCAAAGGCGATAGTCGCAGTGATGATAAAGGTCCTGAGCCTGAAGCGCTAGCGATAGGTAGAATCGGTGATAAAAATTATGCTTTCATCGGCTTAGAGCGTACATCTGGGATAATGATTTACGATATTACTAATCCTTTTGACGTCAGTTTTATTGACTATGTGGTGAACCGTGATTTTGATATCGACTTTGAAATAGACGGCGAAACCATGAGTGGGCAACCTGAGCTTGTGGGTGATTTAGGCCCAGAAGGGATGAAATTTATTCTAGCTGAGGATAGCCCTACAGGTTTGCCATTATTAATTATTGGCAATGAAGTAAGCGGCAGCACCAGTGTTTATCAAATAAGTTTTAATTAGCACAAAAATAAGCTAAATCCATCGTTACACTCGAGCAGCAATCTTGACTCAGAACACTTACTCCAAAGACCAATATCAATTGATATTGGTCTTTTTGGTTTTTTGGTTCGTATGAGACAAGACATTATTGTTGTTTTTAATAGCAAAAAGGTGATTTTATTCTGATCTAGATCATGTATTCTGTCATTGTTTGATCAAGTTAACTATTTATCTAGGAGTACTCAATGGCATACGCAGACAGTCATACTTTTTTAATGGGTGAACATGTCATTTTAGAGCCGTTAACACTCGAGCATGTGCCAGCGCTAAGTCTTGCAGCTGCTGATGGCAACTTATGGGAGCTTTGGTATACCTCGGTTCCCCATGCCAATGATATGAAAGCTTATGTTGAAAAAGCCATAGCCCAAGAACAACTTGGCGAAGCATTGGCTTTTGCCGTGCGGGACAAAACCTCAGGTGAGGTGATCGGTAGCACCCGTATCTGCCAATGGGATCAACCTAATCGTCGCTTAGAAATTGGCTACACTTGGTATGCAAAACGTGCCCAGCGCACCGGTGTTAACACCGAAACCAAATTGTTATTACTCGATTATGCGTTTTCAACCTTGGATGTCATGGCGGTGGAATTTCGCACCCATTGGCACAATCAAGCATCAAGGCAGGCAATTACGCGTCTTGGGGCTAAGCAAGATGGGGTGTTAAGAAACCATAAACTTTTGAAAGATGGCACAGTCAGAGACACAGTTGTTTACTCCATTATTGATTCAGAATGGCCAACGGTTAAGCAGCATTTAAAGCATCGTTTAGCTCATTACCAACAACAATTTAGCAATAGCATTGCGCACTCAGAAATTAATTACTAAGAAAGGATACAGTATGTTTAAAAAAGGATATCAGTTCGCCGCTGCGATCACGTTAGTTGCCACTAGCTTAAGCGTACAGGCGCAAGATAAAGCTGAAGCCGCATTTACTAATGAATTAGTCCAATGTGCCGCATATTATCAAATTAGCTCTAGCATGATTATGGGTATGAATGCGCCGCAGATGAAACCGGTTGGTGAAAGATTGAAAACATCAGCAGTTGAAGCTGAAAAATTAGCCGCGGGCTACTTAAGTGCCGAAAAGGCGGCTAAAGCGGTCACAGAAGCGAAAAACCAGCAGCTTGCCAGTTTACAAGGCCAAAGCGGCTTAGGTCCGTTAATGAATAAATACAAAGAAGTGTGTAAAAAAGCGGTGTTAGACCCTAAGGCGCGTCTCGATTACTGGGCAATGGTGACTATGTAATTTTAAGTTTGCGGCGCGCCAAGGTATTTTAAACCAAGGCGCGTTAGTTTTGTTAAAGTCTGAGCTAGTACATATAATGCAATTATCCCTCATGCAGTTAATTCTCATACCAAGCTCCAAGCCATAATCGATCGACTGAAATCGGTATTTAGTCATTTATTTTTGAGTCCATTTCCCTTTAGCTGTTTGGATAAAATGACTTTTTCTGGCTGCGGCAATGGCTTTTTGCGCGGCTCTTGCAGCGACATCTTCAGTGGATAATTTATTCTTTTTGGCAATTTTTTGATAATGTAGCTTTCGCTTACTATTTACCTCAGTTATTAATGTTTTTGCGTCGTTATCATTGACCACCAAACCAAGATAACCATTAGTTTGCTCACCAACTAATCCTTGGTCTTTAGCTTGTTGCAATGTCAACGCAGCTACATTTGAACTCAGTGTTAACCCTAGAAGTAACGTTAAAACTAAAGCCATGATTTTTGTGTTCATTATTGCTTCCTTATTGATTAAAACAGCTCATCATCTTCTAAAAGAATATCGAGCTCTTTATCGATTTTTATAATGATTTCATGCTCAATTTTTACATTAAGATTAATGACAATAGGCTTATCTGGTGGCTCAATTTTAACGGTTGGGGTACAGGCGCCTATCAGCAGTACTGATGCGGCAATAAGAAATATTCGGTAAATCGACTGAGTGTTCACAAAGGTGTCCTTTTACTTCACGGAACGTTCAATATCATTTTGCAGTTGGTTACCAATCTGCGTGCTTTTGTATAATTGAAATAGGTTCTCTTCATGAGAGTAGTTCAAATGAATAGGTCGTTCAATATCTTTGCTTTGTCCTTTTACTTGAACGGCTAATTGGGCATCGCCATTTTGTTGCATATCAAGTGTGCTTATTAGCTCGGAATACTGCAAGTGTTCTAATGCTTGCGCCACTATCTCTAAATGAGGTTGGCTTGCTTTCACTTGCTCAAGTGCTGGGTTATTAGAGACTTTGATTAAGCCGCCAGGGGCTCGGGCGGCTAAATGGCCTCCGGCAATATTAATTTTTCCATCAACTAAAGTCGCGGGTAAGACTCCGTCAAAGATCCCATCGGCATATACGCCTACTTGAGGCTGTGCTGCCAGTAAGGTTTGTAAACTAATGCCGTTAAGCATCAAATAGCCTTCTGACTTATCGTGTAATTTTAAAAAAAACTCAGGTATTAAAAACTCGCCATCCAGTAAATTGCCCCGTGCTGTTAAGTTGACGTCTGTATCACTTAAACCTGTGATTTCTTGTAACCAGTTCTTGGCAGGTATTTGCTCATTTTTACCTAATGAAATATCGGCTTTGAGATTGAGTTCATCTAAGTTTATGCCGACATAGGCGTTAGCAATGTTTAGCTCAGTTTGTTGACACAATAATCGACTTTGGCTGTAGGTTTTTGTTAATAATTGTGAGCTATGGGCTTGTTGCCAGTTAAATTGGCATTGGGCATTGATACTGCCATTATCAAAAAACATTTCGTTGTACTGCGCCTCAACATCAGAGAGTGACTGAGTAAATTTCATTTCAAATAAGGATACCCCTTGGCTTTCAACAAGGGCAAAACCAGCATCCAATTTATTATGGCCTGCAATGGATAAATCACTCGGCAGCATTTGAGTTTGCGCTAACACTCCAAGCAGAGGGGCTAAATCAGAGTCAGTGTGCCACTGACCGGCTAATGATAAAGGGTTATTATTTTTAGGTAGTTGCAGTAGGTGGTAGCTCGATAGTGCTAGCTCATCAAGTTGCCAAAGCTCTTTACCTGTGAGCAGCTGGCTGTGTAACTGCAGGTTTTGTTCAAGGGTTAAGCTGTCTAATCGCAGTAGTGGATAGCGGCGCAGTTTTGATTTAGTCGGGATCAATTTATCGATGCGGATATCGTTTAATTGCCAGATTAAATCACTGCTATTGCGCTGATTTAATAATGACGTAAGTAAGCTTGGTTGGCTTTTGATGTCATTAGTTGAATTGTTACTAGCTAGATTCTTAGGCTGGTTCATACTTGAAGGTAAGAGCTTTGAGGTTAATTCATCCACGGGTAACGTCGCTGGCATAAATAACTCAATTGCTTGTTTAGCATCAACAGCAAATTGGCCTAAATGTATTTCAAGCGATTCTTTGGCGTTAATCGTATCAGTTGCTGTGCTTACATCTTGAAGATGAAACTTATCAAATCCGAATGAGAAGTCATTGAGCTTTATTTGGCTGCCGTCAATGGTTGAACTAAGCTCGCTAGCCCCTTGTTGTTGCCAGTTAAGTCCCTCAAAGGCGATAAGTTTGTTGGCAGATATTAAGCTTAAATCACTAAGCTGTAATTGAGCGTTTTGTTTGAGGCTAACTTTGGTTGTGGGGTGATTTTGACTTAGCTGATGCTCAACAGCTAATTGGCCTGTTAAGCTTGCGCCATCAATAATTAAAGTACTGTCGACATTATCTAAGTGACTTAAATCAATTGGTTTAACTTGGTTGATATCAACATTTATTGCGCTTTTTACTTGGTAGTTTTCATTAGCAATAGCGGCGCTGTTATCAGTAAAAATGAGCTGAGTAGTAAGCAGTGGATGGGCTATTTGTGCATTGAATGAAGCTATATGTAAATCATAATGGCTATTTGAGTTTGGGCTATCGTTAGCCAGTGTGATATCCATGTAAGTCGGTGAGTTAAACGCCAAAGACCAGTCAATAGTGGCGTCACCCTTAGGTAATCCTGTATTTGTCTCGGCGCTAAGCTTAGCAACTTGAGTCAGTAATGACTGTATATTGTTCTCACTTTGGTTTTTTTCGAGATTTTGGCGATCTTCGACTTTTTGATTTACGTTGGCAACGCTATCTGCACGATTACCTTGAATATCATTTAAGTAACCGCTGAGTTTTATAAGCGCCTTTGGGCTGGTGGATTGCTGCCACGAAAACGGCGCTAAAGAAATTGATACCCGCTGATTAGCATTATGTGTATCTTGTGGCTGATAATTAACCTCGAGGCTGATGGGCATTTCAGGTTTAAAGCTAATAGTACTATTAACGTTATTGTCAGCAGTTGGCGCGATTTCAATATTGCTAATTTCGTGATGACTGCTGATTGACCCACTTGGTAAATCTAATCGTGTTTGCCCTAACCAGTTGCCATTAAATTGATAATTTGCCGCTGAAATAGGCGTTATTACAGGGGCTAAAGCTTGGGATAATAGTTGTAATCCCTGCTGTTCATCTGTATTCGTGGTGGCCGTTATTCTCTGAGTCACTGACTGTTCCAGCAATTGCAGGCTTTGGAGCACTTTATTGATATCGACATCGGAATTAAGCTGCCACTCACGTGGATTTAGGCTTAGCGCAATATCAATAAACTCTTGCTGCATAAGCAACAGCTTACCTGTCAGTATTGTTGAAGTTGAAGTAGCAAAAGATGTAGCAGCGCTTTTTTTACGACTTGTTTGATTAACTGCTATGTTTTGATTTTGACCACTGGCAGCAAGGCTTAAATTATGCGCCTCGATTAACGGCTGAGTTAAGTCTTTATCATCAGCCCAGTAAATATTTATCTTAGCCAGCTCAATGAACGGCAAATGATTGATACTCAGGCCGACATCAGCGTCAGTTGTTGCTTGGTTATCTTTACCCACAAAACGGCGCTTAAGAAATGAATAACCTAAGTTAACATCAATTCTTTCTACTGTAACAGCCTCAAAATCTTGTATTGTCAGAGCCATGTTTTTTAATGCGCCATAGCCATCGACTAATCTTAGCTCGGCATTGTGTAAGCTAATTACACTATCTTCATACTCAAGGGAGATAAATTTAAAATTGAGTTTATTAACAGTATCAAAGCTAACCGCGAGATCTTTAACCTGAATATCATAAGCCGAGGTGAGGGTGTTAAGTACTTTTAAGGCGATAGGGCGAAAATTTTGTTGCAGCACAAGCAAGCCTAATGCAATAGTAAAAAAGCATAGGATAAAGAATCGTTTAACAGTAAAAAGGCGAACTGTCATTTGGGCTGAGTAGTCTTTTAAGATATTGATTGTAAGCTAGTTTATCACAGCAGTTTACTCGCTGATATCACCCTGTTAACAACAGCAGGTTAAGCTGTGCTATTAACAGGGAAATAACTGATGCAAATTATGCTTATCGCCAGCGAATGTGGGTTGTGAGGGTATGACTTTCACCTGCTTGCAAGTGAACTTCATCTTCTAATACGTTAGCCGCTTCAAGGCAAACCATAGTGAGATAGTCATTATCATTAAAGCGAGATAAACGCTGGGACTTATCAATCCACGGATTCCATAACACCGCAGACTGGCTGTTTTCACGGCTGACTTCAATATCACCAGCTGCAGTATGCAGTACCTGGGTTTGTGCTAAACCTGTATAAACTCGGTCAGTTTCACGGTCAAATAACACGTCGTCAGACTCTTGGGCAAAAGGGCCTTTGGCAAATTCTATGTATTTGGAATCTTTAAAGCCTGAGGCTTTAAGTTGATGAATATCCTCAATAGGAAAATAACTGTGCAATGCTTGGGTAAAGTTAATTGGGTAATCAGCATTGTTTTTATTCACTATGCTGACAGTTAACGTTTCAGACAGTGAAAATAATACACTTACCTCAGTATCATGTGGCCAATACTGTTGCTGCTCGGCTGAAACTTTCAAGGTAAACACTAAATCAACAATTTGATTGCGCATTTTAACGGATGCTAAAGACCATAAACTGGTGCGGGCAAAACCATGCTGCGGGAAACCTTCAATGTCACTGGCACCAAACCATGGCCAACATATTGGAATGCCGCCGCGAATACCGTTACCCGGCTGATAATCATCAGCATCAGAGACCCATAACAAAGGCGCTTTATCTTTGGGCTGGAAAAAATCTATTTGAGCCCCTTGATGAAATATACGTGCCTGACAAAGTGGGGTATTAACTTCGACAAATTCCAAACCGTTTGGGTGTTTTTTAGTGGTAACCGAACCCATAATGCGTGTTCCTTGTTGTAGATATCGTTAGAGAAATAACTAAGCTCTAGCTTACAAAGTTTTGCGACATAACTTAAGCTATTTGGGCTTTGATTTTATGGTTTTAGTGTTCGGCAAAAGCGATAAGCAATAATGCTAATGTTGCCGAGATTAAGTATTAAGTGATGCGCTTTAATATAATCATTTAATTTAGCTGCGGCTGAAATGTAATAAGCGATTATTGGCCGGCATTGAGGTGTCGGCTTGTAAGCTTAGGCCTTGATCGCTTGCAAGTGATGTTATCCACTCTATATCTCTAATACCGCTTTGAGGGTTATTTTGCTTAAGCCACATATCAAATTGCGCATTACTGTCGCTACTAAATTGACCTTGATAATTAAACGGCCCATAAATTGCGACATTAGCATGTAAATTAAGATATTGCCCTAAGCCTTCAAAAAAGGCGACTACCATAGATTCGCTCATAATGTGAAGAGTATTGGCGCTAAATAAACCATCAATGTTTGTCGCAATTTGTGCACTTGGCCAAGCCTTGGTGACATCAAGTTCGATTGCGGCTAGTAGGTTTTCAGGACCTTCAATGTGGATGCGGCTATTAAGCTGGGCTAAGTAATCACTTTGATCGCTAGCTTGCCAGATTAAGTGAGGTAAATGTTTAGCAAAATAAACACAATGCTGACCAGTACCACTGCCGATTTCTAATACTTGTGTTGAACTTGAAAAAACCGACTTTAACTCAGTTAAAATCGGTTTTTTATTATTTTCACAAGCTTGGGAAAACGGCAGTTGAGAGAGTTCGCTTAAGATAGGTCGACCTTTTCCATTTCTAATTGCTGCAATGCGATAACTGCTTGGGTGCGGTTTCTCACCCCGAGTTTACGAAATATTGCTGTGGCATGGGCCTTAATTGTTGCTTCAGATACACCAAAGTCATAGGCGATTTGCTTATTGAGTAAGCCTTCTGCAAACATTTGCAATACCCGATATTGCTGCGGGGTTAAGTCTGAAAGCTTACTGGCCATTTGGCTTGAAGGATCATCAGAAACGGGGAGTACTTCAGTTCCTTTAGGCAGCCAAATATCTCCTTGAAGAACGCCATCAAGGGCTTCTTTAAGGGTATCCATAGATGCCGACTTAGGAATAAAGCCTGAGCTACCGTAATGAATAGCACGACTGATGGTTTGGATATCTTCGTGAGCTGAAATCACCACCACAGGAATGTCAGGGTAATGGCCACGTAAATGTATTAGCGTAGAGTACCCATGGGATCCCGGCATTTGAAGATCAAGTAAAATGAGGTCAAGCTCACTGGCTTTATCATCAAGTATATGTTGCAGCGCTTCAGCACTGTCTGCTTCAAACCAATTGGTACCTTGAAAGGCATTACTTAACGCTTGTCTTAATGCATTTCGAAATAATGGATGGTCATCGGCAATAATTATATTTAAGTTATGTAGCTTCATGGCTTTTTAATAGTCTTGTTTGCACGTGAAGAAGATTTAATGTAACAGATAAGTAAGATAAAATTCTAGGGTTTATCAAATACAAAGCGGCAAACGAACAATTTAACTCATTATTTTAGACTTTTGTCTAATAAGCTTATGGGTTAAAGGCATGATTGTACGTAAAAACAGAAAGTAACGGAGCGAAAGAGTCATTCCGTTACTTAAACCTGCTTTTTGATAAGCAACTCGCCATTGAATAGGGTCAATCACGATTTATGATGGGCAGTTTTTTATAGCAATTTGAGTTTATGGCCACACTTGAGTTGGAGCGCGCTGCTCATCAACGGCGACGAATGTAAATACCCCGCGTATGGCATGCTCACGCTTGTCTTGATACATATCTTCAAGGAATATATTCACTTCAACTTTAATTGATGTGTTACCGACGTGGATAACGCGGGCAATTAACTCAGCTAAGCTACCTGCCGGTATCGCTTTTTTAAAATCAATGCGATCAGAACTAACAGTAACTAAAGACTTACGGCAAAAACGGGTGGCCGCAATAAAGGCGGTTTCATCCATCCACGCCAATGCATCGCCACCAAAAAGGGTGTTGTGATGGTTGGTATTGGAAGGGAAAATTGCTTTAATCACTCGCGACTCTGATTGTTCGATTCGCTTAGCGACATCTTCATGAAAACTAAGCTGTGATGTGATTTCTGTTTGACTAGTGGAGGGCATATAACGACCTAATATTATGCTTTTATGTGGCGGCTTCGCCAAGGTGGCGCGATTATACGTTTAAGCGGGAATAAAGGGTAGCTGTGCGAGGGAGTAGTAGCCTTAGATTAGCAAAGTTTAATTAATAATATGCACAAGTTTCATGAGCCTCTAACTTGTTTTAGGTTAAATCAACAAGGCCAATAACACAGGTCTTTAGTAGGCTAATACTTTAGCAATGTGGTACTAACCTGCGCTGCTGGTTTTTCTGAACTGCTTGGGGCAAATATCGTTACTATATATAAACGGTCAAATTCAGATTTTTCATTAATCTCAGTGCCGGGTTCGCCGCCCAGTAAATTCACCAGTTTAGGGGTGGTATTGCTGTGTCCAACCACTAATACCTTAGCGCCACTATTAAGCTGTAATTGGCTGGCAAATTCAGCTAACTCTCTGGGATTATAGTAACTGATTTTGAGGTATTGTGAGTTAGCTGTTGGCAGCGCTGTTTGCTCTGTGCGCTGGTATTGAGTGCTATAAACGGCATCAAGCTTAATTGCTGATAAGGTATTCGCTAAAGCAAGGGCGCGATTTTTACCTTGTTCTGTTAATTGTGGATCTTCACCAGTTTGTTTTTCACCATGGCGAACCAAAAAAATGGTGCTGGTTTTATGGGACGTTGATGCGCTAGCGTTAGACATAGCAGGAGTATTATGGCTATTTACCGCGGCGTTTTTTTCATTGGCTGTGGCGAGAATTGGCGAACTTAATCCAATGAAAATTATCGATATGATGCTTAACTGAAATATAATTTTTACTGAAGGGTAGCTCATCATTTTATTATCGCTTTTCGGGGGGAGTTGTTGATTAAGTAATTAACGAGAGTCGCTTAATATTAGTCACTTAACCTTAGTCAAGTAACATGAGTCACCTTACATTAGTCAAATAACATGAGTCACTTTACCTTAGTAAAGTAACATGAGTCACTTAACTTTAGTAAAGTAACATGAGTCACTTAACTTTAGTAAAGTAACATGAGGCACTTAACCTTAGTAAAGTAACATGAGTCACTTAACTTTAGTAAAGTAACATGAGTCACTTAACTTTAGTCACTTAACATTAGACTAGGACAGCAATTAACGAGACTATTATTACTGTCTTAGCCTAGATAAATAACTCAAGTGGCTAGCGATGGCTGACTTTAAAGAACAGTAGAATGTCCAATAATTTATCCGATGGAAAAATCTAGTTGCAGGGTGGTTTCTGCTTCAACGGGTTTGCCATCAACAAATTTTGGCGCATAACGCCATTTCTCAAGTGCTTTTAATGCTTCTATTTCAAAGGATTTCCCACCCTTGGATTTTATCACTTTAGGATTGGTGACAAAGCCATTTTTATCAATCGTTAATGACAATTGAACTAAGCCTTCTTTTCGTTGAATCAGCTTTGATCTGGGATAATTAGGGTTAGATCTAAATAGTGGTGTTTGCTCTTGATTAGCTTCCCATGGCGTCATATTTCCAATGGCTACGCAATGCTCGGTAGCCTTGGTTGGCTCATCTTGCAAGCTGTAAATTTCAACTAATTTAGCGTGAGCACTTAACTCGAAGGGATGGTCATAATCGAGCACGCTGTACTCTTTAATGGCTTGTAAAAGTTTAGTTTCAGCTTCAGAGTATTGTTTTTCCCAAAGTAATACTGAGCCGAGCAGATAGGTAGCATCGACTCTATCTGCAGAATTAGCCGGTAAATGCTGCACGTATATCGTTTCAGCATCAATTAGAAATTGCTTAACTCTAGAAGTATAAAACTCAGTATTCACCAAGCGTTTAAATGCCAGCATCAAGGTTTTAGCATGTAATAGTGGATTGCCAGAGTCTTCACTAATATTTATTGCTTCATTGAGTAAAGATCTTGCTTGTTTGTTATTTGTAGTGGCATCGGCCAATAAGGTGAGTGGATCAATTAATTCTATATCGTCAATGGCGTCACCATTGGTACGATAAATATCTAAGGCTAATTGGTAAAAAGTCATTGCTTGTGATTTTTGCGCGTTTTTAGTTAACGCAGTAGCTAAATTTAAGGCTAAATTAGCGCTATTAATATTATCCTCGCCAAATTTGAGCTTACCTAAATCAAACGCTAACCGGGCATATTGTAGCTCTAACACCGCATCACTATTTTCTAATGCTAAATTATAATCTTTAAATGCAGTATTAAAATCGCTGTTAGCAGCCAAAGATGTCACAGGCAAAAGTAAGCTACTAACAAGTACAGCTATGGTTTTAAGAGATGATGATGATTTCATGTAAATCCTTTTAAATAATCAATATTTTGTGCTTGATATTTTCCTTTAAGCTGGCAGTTTTTTTTACCTGAGTCAAACTTGCAAGCTGCTAGCGGCAAAAACATTGAGCTCATGGGGCAATAATTGTTTAAGGCTGTGGCGGCAAATCTATTTATAGGTAACAGGTTTTTATCGGCAATTTATGTTGCTATTCCCGCTATCTCTACAATACTTAAAGCTTAAAGCATCATATTTTTGTTTTAAAAAGGCAAGGTTGGTTGTTCCAATGAACGATTCAAGGATGAAGTATGTCACCATTTGCAGGCTTGTTAAGAGAGCTCACCGCATCAAATGAATCATTATGCATTTGGCGTAAAGAGGTATTTGACCGGATATTTACCACGTTAGCCTTCCTTTGTATTCCCGTTTACTTTACTAGTGTTTATTTGTGTATTGTTCAAGGCTTATGGCCGATGGCGATCTTTAATACTGTGGTTTATGCCACCTTATTGCTGATTATTTATAAAAACAACTTAGCAAATAGACTGCGATTCATCATTGGTTGCTTACTTGCCTATATGATTGGAACAGGCTTCTTACTGGCGATAGGCCCAAGTGGTGCCGGTTTTTTCTGGTTATTTCTTTTTCCTCCATTAACAGGGGTGTTATTAGGTCGTAATGCCAGTTATTGGGCGCAAATACTCAATGCCATGTCGTTAGTTATTGTCGGTATTTGCGGTCATTATAATTGGTTGCCTTGGCCGAGTATTGAAGGCTACAACAGTATTATTTGGGCGGTTGTATGCATGAATTTTGTGGCAGCTAATGCCATTCTTACGCTTTCTGTCAGTTATTTATTAGAAAAATTATTCAGTTCGTTACAGACAACATTAACTTCAAGAAGAGCAACTGTGATTGGTTTAGCTAAATTGGCAGAATATCGCGACAATGAAACAGGCGCTCATTTATTACGTATGCAGCACTATGCCGCGTTATTGGCAAGCCAAAGAGGGTTAGACAAAGATGCGCCTAATGAGTTAACTGGCTCATTTGTAGAAGAAATAACTCTGTCAGCTGTATTACATGATATTGGTAAAGTGGGGATTTCCGATGCTATTTTATTAAAACCGGGTCGACTAACCCCTGAAGAGTTTGAAAATATTAAAGCTCACCCAGTGATTGGCGCAGAAGTGTTAGATTCTCTAATTGAATTTGCGCCTCAATGCAGTTTTATAAAAATGGGCCGTGATATTGCTGGTGGGCATCATGAAAAGTGGGATGGCAGTGGTTACCCTAAAGGGCTAAAAGGTCTCGAGATCCCATTGTCTGCAAGAATAGTCGCGCTAGTGGATGTGTACGATGCGCTGACTTCACCACGGTGTTACAAAAAGCCCTTTAGTCATTATGAAGCGGTAAGAGTGATAGTTGCAGGAAAGGGCAAACATTTTGATCCAAGGTTGGTTGAGAGCTTTATGAGCGTACATGAACAATTTCAGCAATTATCATTAAGCTCATTAGATGACGATCCCGCTTATACCAATGTTCCTTGTTTACAAGCAGTGGAGCCGTCGGCACAAAAAGTGAGTTAACGTCAGTACAAGTTAAAGCGATAAAAAAACCAGTTAGGTTACCCTAACTGGCTTTTTTATAAGTTAATACTTGAGCCGTTATTTGGCTAAAAGTGCTTTACGTTCTTTAGAGGCTTGGGCTAAATCACGTAATAATTTTTCTGAGTCTTCCCAATGCAGGCAAGCATCAGTGATACTTTGACCGTATGTTAATGGCTGGCCTTCAACGACTTTCTGGTTGCCTTCAATCATAAAGCTTTCTGCCATAATCCCTGCAACCGCAGTGCTGCCAGCGCGCATTTGCGCCATGATGCTATCAGCAACTTTTAGCTGGTTTTTATGTTTTTTCTCACTATTACCATGGCTAAAATCAACCACCATACGTTGGGTTACGCCAACGGTTTCGAGCTGGGCGCGGACGATTTCAACATCTTCGGCTGAATAGTTCGGGGTTTTACCACCACGTAAAATGATATGGCCATACGGGTTACCGTGTGTACGATAAACTGCCATAGCACCATCTTTATCTGGTGAATAGAATATATGTGGTACTTGGGCGGCGCGAACAGCATCGACTGCAATATTAATGTTGCCGTCAGTACCGTTTTTAAAGCCAACAGGGCAAGATAAAGCCGACGCCATCTCACGGTGAATTTGGCTTTCAGTGGTGCGGGCACCAATAGCGCCCCAGGTAATTAAATCGGCAATATATTGACCATTGACCATATCTAAAAACTCAGTGGCAATAGGCAGTTTTAATTCAGTGATTTGCTGAAGTAAATGACGCGCCATACGTAAGCCTTTGTTTGGGCTAAAACTACCATCAAGATCAGGGTCTGAGATTAATCCTTTCCAGCCAACAATCGTACGTGGCTTTTCAAAATAAACCCGCATTACGATACATAAGTCGTCTTTTAACTCATGGTGAAGTTTTGCTAAACGCTGGGCGTAATCTAATGCCGCTTCAGTATCATGGATTGAACAAGGCCCGATGATGACCAATAAACGTTGATCTTCGCCAGCAATAATGGCTTCAACTTCATGACGTTGCTCAACTAAATAATCGGCAGCATCTTGCGTAAGTGGATATTCAGATGCGAGTTGCGCAGGAGAAATAACCTTACATAAAAGGGATGTACGTAGTTCGTCTGTTTTAATAGTCATTCACTTTACCGAGCATGTTTGCGATGAATTAACATCATATTGCTCGGGATTATAACTAATTAGCAGGCGTTAGACACGGACAAATCATGCAGGTTTTTGAACTGATATCATTTTATTCACATAAGTTAGCCGAAAATGTTATGAATTTCACATTTTCGGCTTAACAGTTAAATAACCACAGCGACATTAAAATTAAAACATGTGACGCTTCAGCCCGGTAATATCGAGGATTTTAGCTGAAATCTCTTCTACAGAATGAGATGTGGTATTAACAAACGGGATCCGTTCTTTTTTATACATCATTTCTACTTCTTTCACTTCAATCCGGCATTGTCTTAGTGATGAATAGCGGCTGTTTTCCATGCGGCCTTGGCGAATTTCATGTAAACGTTGGGGATCAATGGTTAAGCCAAATAATTTGGACTTATTACGTTTTAACGCTTCAGGTAACTTGAGATTATCCATGTCATCTTCAACAAAAGGGTAGTTTGCTGCTTTAATGCCAAATTGCATAGAAAGATACAAACTCGATGGCGTTTTACCGCAACGAGAAACACCTAGCAAAATAATGTCAGCTTTATCCATATGTTTCATGGTTTGACCGTCATCATTATCTAAAGTGAAATTAATCGCATCAATACGATTATCATAAGATTCGTTAGTCGTGCTTTTACCGTGAGTTCGGTTGATCACCGGCGCAGCTTTTATACCCAGTTGTTGTTCTAATGGCGAAACAAAGGTGTTCAAAAAATCATAATCTAAACCTTCACTGGAGAAAATAATATCGCGAATGTCGGAATTTACGATGGAATGGAACACAACGGGTCTTAAGCTTGTTGTAATAAAACTATCATTGATTTGTTGTTTTACCTTTTCAGCTTTAGCAATGCTGTCAACAAATGGAATTGTAAGTGCTTCAAAATCAACTGGAAATTGGGATAGGACAGCATGGCCAAATACTTCTGCTGTGATCGCGGTCCCATCTGAGATATAGAATACTTTTGGTGTCATTTCAGCCTCTTGTAGTAATAAAATTACAAATAAAATTATACATTTACGGTTGTTGAGGGGGAGTGTAGAATGCCTCTGCCCTCGTGTGAAGGGGCCATTGAAATAAACTTGTGGAGAGATAACTGTGCAGCAATACATACTCTGGTATCAAGAATTAGGCATGGGTGATGTAAACAAGGTTGGCGGCAAGAACGCGTCACTTGGTGAAATGATCAGTAACCTGGCTAATGCCGGTGTTCAAGTACCTGGCGGATTTGCGACTACATCTCATGCATTTAATGAGTTTCTAGAGCAAAGTGGTGTTAACCAGAAAATTTTCGACATCTTGGCAACCCTTGATGTTGATGATGTAAACGAACTTGCAAAAGTTGGTGCGCAGATCAGACAATGGGTTATCGACACCCCATTTCAACCAGAACTAGAAGATGCGATTCGTGAAGCTTACGAGCAACTTTCTAGCGAGACTCAAGAAGCTTCATTTGCAGTGCGTTCATCAGCAACAGCTGAAGATATGCCAGATGCTTCGTTTGCGGGTCAACAAGAAACTTTCCTAAACGTTAAAGGCTTTGAAGCTGTACTGCTTGCGATTAAGCATGTTTACGCATCGCT
This sequence comes from Shewanella sp. 4_MG-2023, assembly GCF_030548015.1. NCBI lineage: Bacteria > Pseudomonadati > Pseudomonadota > Gammaproteobacteria > Alteromonadales > Shewanellaceae > Shewanella > Shewanella sp. 4_MG-2023. The sequence continues at coordinate 23,307 of NZ_JAUORL010000006.1, read as the reverse complement.
ATTTAACGACCGCGCAATTTCCTATCGTGTTCACCAAGGTTACGAGCATCAAGGTGTGGCATTATCTGCTGGCGTACAACGCATGGTACGTTCAGATAAAGCGTCTTCTGGTGTGATGTTTACCATGGACACTGAATCAGGTAACAACGACGTTGTCTTTATCACTTCATCATTTGGTTTAGGTGAAATGGTAGTACAAGGCGCTGTTAACCCTGATGAATTCTATGTTCACAAACCAATTTTAGCGCAAGGGCATAAAGCCGTTGTGCGCCGTAATATCGGTAGCAAGATGATTCAGATGGTTTACTCTGATGATGCTTCTCACGGCAAGCAAGTTAAAATCGAAGATGTTGCAGCAGCTGAGCGCGGCACTTTCTCTATTAATGATGAAGAAGTGATGGAGCTTGCAAAGCAAGCGGTGATCATTGAACAACATTATGGCCGTGCAATGGATATCGAATGGGCAAAAGATGGCAACGACGGTAAGTTATATATCGTTCAAGCTCGTCCTGAAACTGTTCGTAGCCGTGAAGACGTGCAATTAATTGAACGCTACCACTTAAAATCCAAAGGTGCTGTTGTTTCAGAAGGACGCGCGATTGGTCATAAAATCGGTACTGGTGTAGCTAAAGTGCTAGCCTCTATCGAAGACATGGATCAAATCGAGCCAGGTGATGTACTCGTTACTGACATGACTGATCCAGATTGGGAACCTATCATGAAGCGCGCTAGCGCAATTGTCACTAACCGTGGTGGCCGAACTTGTCACGCAGCAATTATTGCGCGTGAGCTTGGTGTTCCTGCAGTTGTTGGTTGTGGTGATGTTACTGACAGTATCAAAAATGGCCAAGTAGTGACTGTATCTTGTTCTGAAGGCGATACCGGTTTCATCTACGATGGTAAGCAAGAGTTTGAAGTTATCACTAACCGTGTTGATACCTTGCCTGAACTACCAATGAAAATCATGATGAACGTCGGTAACCCTGATCGTGCATTTGATTTCGCCCGTTTACCTAACGAAGGTGTGGGACTTGCGCGTCTTGAGTTTATTATCAATCGCATGATTGGTATTCACCCTAAAGCGCTGCTTGAATTTAATTCACAACCTGCTGAGCTGCAGCAAGAAATCAATGAAATGATTGCAGGTTACGAATCACCAGTTGAGTACTATATTGCTCGTCTCGTTGAAGGTATCGCAACCATCGGTAGTGCGTTCTATCCTAAGAAAGTTATCGTACGTATGTCAGACTTTAAGTCTAACGAATACGCTAACCTTGTTGGTGGTGACCGTTACGAGCCTGAAGAAGAAAACCCAATGTTGGGCTTCCGTGGTGCTAGTCGTTATATCTCTGAATCGTTCCGTGACTGTTTTGCTCTAGAATGTGAAGCAATTAAACGTGTGCGTAATGATATGGGCCTTAAGAACGTTGAGATTATGATCCCATTCGTTCGTACCGTTGATGAAGCCGCGCAAGTTATCGAATTATTAAAAGAGCAAGGTTTAGAGCGTGGTAAAGATGGTTTACGCGTCATCATGATGTGTGAGTTACCGTCTAATGCATTATTAGCTGACCAATTCCTTGAGCATTTCGATGGTTTCTCTATCGGTTCTAACGATTTAACTCAATTAACTTTGGGTCTAGATCGCGATTCTGGCATTATCAGTCACTTATTCGATGAACGAAATGATGCTGTTAAAGCATTGCTTTCATTAGCGATTAAAGCGGCTAAAGCCAAAGGTGCTTATGTTGGTATTTGTGGCCAAGGCCCATCTGATCATGCAGATTTTGCACAATGGCTAGTAGAGCAAGGTATTGATACTGTGTCACTTAACCCTGATACAGTCATCGACACTTGGTTATATTTAGCAGAAGAACATGCTTAATATGCTTGAAAAGTTAGTTTTTAGTTAACTAATTTATCAACATGAACAAAAGCCGCTTTTAGCGGCTTTTTTTTTGTTTATAATGACTTTAAATTACTATAAACAGAAATTGACTATGTTACCGCTGCTATCACATCAACAGACGTTAGAACCAATTTACTTAAGCTTTCTTGATGCGCTCGAAGCATCTTCGTTTTCTGGCGAAATTGATAAACGTTATAGTGCGCGTTTAATTCAAGCGACCGACAATTCTGTTTACCAGTTTTTACCCCAAGCGGTTATTTATCCTCTCACTCAGGCGGATGTTGAGCTGGTGATGACATTAGCTGCAGACCCTCAATATAAACAAGTGACTTTTAGTGCCCGTGGTGGCGGTACTGGCACTAACGGACAATCACTGACCCACGGCTTAATACTTGATGTCTCAAGGCACATGAATCAAGTACTGGAAGTCAATGCAGAAGAAGGCTGGGTAAGAGTACAAGCTGGTGTGGTAAAAGATGCACTTAATGATGCCCTTAGGCCACATGGGTTCTTTTTCAGTCCAGATTTATCAACCTCTAATCGTGCAACGGTTGGCGGCATGGTCAGCACTGATGCATCGGGTGCGGGTTCACTGGTTTACGGTAAAACATCTGATCATGTCCTTGGCCTTACCAGCGTATTGGTTGATGGTAGTGTGCTTTCAAGCACACCAATAGCGGCAGATGAGGCGTTAAATCAGTCAGAGTCCCAATCCGTAAACACCAATAGCTTTGCTGCCAATATTATTAGCACGATTGCCAAGCGTTGCCGCGACAAGCGTGAGCTTATTCTAAAACAGTTTCCGCCATTAAATCGTTTTTTAACCGGATACGATCTAAAACATGTATGGAATGATGATTTAAGCCAATTTGATTTATCACGCATACTTGCAGGCTCTGAAGGTACACTGGCGGTATTAACAGAGGCCAAATTAAATATCACCCCATTGCCACATACGCGGATGATGGTAAATATTAAATATGACTCGTTTGAATCAGCATTGCGTCATGCACCATCATTGGTTGAAGCCAATGCTACCGTGGTCGAAACTATAGACTCAAAAGTGCTGAATTTGGCCCGTGAAGATATTATTTGGCACTCAGTGTCTCACCTCATTGAATCAGTACCCAATAAAACCATTGAAGGCCTCAATATGGTTGAATTCGCTGGGGATGAGGCTGATATTAGGCAAGGCATTGCTGCCCTTGAAAAAACACTGGCGGCACAATTGGCTAGCGAACAAGCTGGGGTTGTGGGTTATCAAATTACTGAAGATAAGCCCAGTATTAATAAAATTTACGCCATGCGTAAAAAAGCCGTAGGCTTGCTAGGCGCAACTAAAGGCCGCAGAAAACCACTGCCATTTGCCGAAGATACTGCCGTACCGCCAGAAAATTTAGCTGACTTTATCATGGAGTTTAGGGACTTATTAGATGGCCATAAATTGCAATATGGCATGTTTGGTCACGTTGATGCAGGAGTGCTGCATGTGCGTCCCGCGCTTGATATGTGCGATGAAGCGGATGAAAAGCTGCTAAAAGTGTTATCCGATCAAGTTGCTGAACTCACGCTTAAATATGGCGGTTTGATGTGGGGCGAACATGGTAAAGGGGTGCGTGGTGAATATGGACCAGCCGTATTTGGTGATGAACTATATGGCGAACTTGAAGAGGTTAAAGGCTTATTTGACCCTGACAATCGATTAAATCCGGGCAAACTAGTCGCGCCTAAAGGCAGTGGCCCAATGATGTTTAATGTTGATAGCGTTAAGCGCGGCACCTTTGATAGACAAATTCCGATTCAAGTCCGTGATGCATTTCCTGATGTAATGAATTGTAATGGTAATGGCTTATGTTTTAACTACAGTAGCTATTCGTTCATGTGTCCGTCATTTAAAGTTACCGGCGATCGGATCCATTCACCTAAAGGCCGAAGTGGCTTGATGCGGGAATGGTTAAGGCTGCTGGAGGCAGAGGGCGTTGATGTAGAGGCACTGGCTCAATCTAAACCTTTAAGCTTTATGCAGCGAGCGCAAAACAGCTTTCACATTGGCCGAGATTATGATTATTCACATGAAGTCATGGACTCGTTAAAAGGCTGTTTAGCCTGTAAAGCCTGTTCAGGGCAGTGCCCTGTTAAAGTGGATGTGCCTAAATTTCGCGCGCAATTTTTCAATATCTATTACAAACGATATATGCGCCCAGCAAAAGACTATTTAGTTGCAGGTATTGAAGACATGCTGCCGCTTATGGCTGCTATGCCAAAAGTAACCAATTTTGCCTCGCAAAATAAATTAAGTCAGTGGGTTATCAAAAAATCTATTGGTTATATAGATTCACCTGCATTATCAGTTCCCACATTAAAACAGCGTCTGGATGGCCATCCAAGCCGTGGTTATGATTTAGAGGCGCTGCAAAGTATTCCAACATCAGAGCGTGGCAATTATGTACTGGTGGTGCAAGATCCATTTAACAGTTTTTATGATGCTGAGCTGGTTTATCGTTTTATACAATTAATAGAAAAAATAGGTTTAAAGCCGGTGTTATTGCCGTTTAAACCCAATGGTAAACCATCACACATTAAAGGCTTTTTAGATAAATTTGCCGCGACTGCCAAATCAAGTGCAGACTTTTTAAATCAAGTTTATCAACTTGATATGCCGATGGTTGGCTTAGACCCTGCATTAGTGCTTTGTTATCGAGATGAATATCAAGAGGTGCTAGGGGCGCAGCGAGGCAATTTTGAAGTACTGTTAGCTAATGAGTGGTTAACCGATGCGATTCAACTCATGCCAGCGTTAGACAAAACCAGCGCGTCATTTAGTTGGTTTAGTCATTGTACTGAATCCACCGCAAAACCGGCTACGGCCAACGAATGGAAAGCGGTATTTAATCATTTTGGCGCTGAGTTTGAAATGATCAACGTGGGTTGCTGCGGTATGGCGGGCACCTATGGCCATGAACTGGATAATATGGGCCGCTCATCTAAGCTGTTTGCTATGTCTTGGCAGCCAACCTTAGACAGCATCGCTGAGAAAAGCCAAATATTGGTATCAGGCTATTCTTGCCGTAGCCAAGTGAAACGTTTTGCGGGCTTTAAGCCAAAACACCCAGTAGAAGCCTTACTTCAGTTACTGATTGCTGCCGATGAGCACGTTGCTAATGACTAAACATAAAAATGAAAAACCATTGAGTATTGCCAGTCAATTAGGTGCAGAAGTTGATTTATGTAGCACTGAGCCATTGTTTTATATTGACCATCATGGGGATTGGTTCTATTTAGCCAGTCCTTTACCGACAAAATTTGCTAAGCTTTTTGCCAGTGTGCTTCATTGTATTGATAATGAATATTTTCTTATCACCCCGGTTGAAAAGGTTAAAGTCAGCGTAGATAACCATGCAATTTTTATCGTTGACTATGAGCCGCTAGCAAATAATGGACTAACCTTAATAAGTAGCATTGGCACTGAGCATCAGATTGTTGATATTAAGGCTGTGAAACTATTAGAAAACACCATTGAAGTGCCCATTGAGCGAGGCATCATCGCTTGTTTGGGGCGGGCTTGCTATTACCGTTATATAAATCAGTTTGTAATAGATTGACTAAAAAAGCGGTCTTATACGTACAAAGAGGGTGAGGTGCTAATTGGCCTGTGTAGCAAGCTGTGGTATAACAAAGCAGCTCCGCAAGGGTTTACTGACTTACACGTTAACAAGCTTAATAAGTATAAAGATAAATAATATCAGTACTTAAGCCTGTTTATGTTAGTCACATCCGTTAGTGATAGCACCAATGATTAGTTGCAATTACATTTTTAGGGCAACATTGATTAACTTGGTTAGTTCTTTTACGCACCAGCCACCAAGTATTTTATGTTGATGATTAACTTTTGCGCTTAACTAAGGATTGATGAGCCTGTAGGAGTGGTTATATGAAACGATACGAAAGCCTATATTATCAAATCTCGCATCTTAATCTTACGCTGCAAAACGAGCTAGATGAACGCTTAAAACGTTACCAACTTGACGTTAAGCTTTGGCCTGTGCTGTTTTCACTGTGGCAAGAAGAGGGCATTAGCCAAACTGAACTGTCTAAAGTGTGTGATGTGGCTAATTACACTATGACTAGGCTATTAGATCAACTGCAAGTACAGGGTTATATCACTCGCCATCAAGAGTCTGATAACCGCCGCGCCTTTCAGATTTTTTTAACTGATGCCGGTAAGGCCTTAGAGCAAGATCTTATTGGTGAAGCTGAGTGGGTTAATCAAAAATGCCTAAGTGGCTTATCCTATGAAGAGCAACAAACTTTCATGAGATTATTAAATAAAATCAATAAGCCAGATTAACATCATTGTTTGGGGCTTATTGATCGTTAGGTTAAAGCGCCAACCTATAGCTAAAGCTTCTAGCTCTTTCATATATCTACACATGTAAAAATAACCCGCTAGCCATTAATACAGCTTGCGGGTTATTTATTAGCCATTATTTTTAGCTTGTAACTTTGTCTGAGAGCTATAGCCTAGTAAGCACTAGGCCTCTAAATCCTCGTGTTTATGGACTAAATTAAAATCTGCTAACACCGCATACGCACAGGGAATAATAAACAGTACCAACAAGGTTGAGGTAAATATTCCAAACACAATTGATATTACAATGGGTTTTACAACCTGCGCTTGTAGCGAGGTTTCTAACAGTAATGGCAATAGTCCAGCAGCCGTGGTCAGTGAGGTGAGAAATACTGCTCTGAACCTGTCTCGAGACGCTTTAATTACCGCTTGCTGAATATCATCGCCAATATCTACGTGATGGCGGATATATTGCACCAACAAGATGGAGTCGTTAACCACAATACCCGCTAAAGATACAAAGCCAAGAATTGATGGCATTGATAGATTATGGCCTGTGAGTAAATGGCCCCAAAACACACCTATGAGTGCTAAAGGAATGGCTAACATCACCACAAAAGGTTCTAAATAGCTTCTAAATTGAAAACTTAAAATCGCAAATAATCCAAATAAACCGATAATAAAACCCTGTAAGAAAGAAGCGCCAGTCTTAGCGGTTTCTTTGGCTGCGCCTTCATAATCAACTTTTAGTCCCGGATACTTTTGGCGTAATTCATTAGCGTATTCATTTTGCACTTTGGCGACAATTTCGCTGCCATTGGCTTTGGCATTATCTATGTCAGCCATAATGGTTACAGTGCGCTGACTTTCAATGCGCTGAATACGTACATAAGATCGTTCAAAGTCTAATGTTGCTACTGCGCTTAATGGTATCTGATTACCGTTACTTAACATGATTGGGAAGTTAGCTAACGCTTGCAAATTACCTGCTTGCTGTTTATTCAACCTGACTTGTATTTCGATGTTTTCAGGGCCTGATTGCACATCATCTGCGGTTTGGCCAAAGTATGCCGCACGCAGTTGCGATGCTACCATCTCACCATCAACACCATAATTTTCAGCGCCATCTTTTAATTTTACCAGTACTTCTTCTTTGCCTGGGCGCATGTCATCTAAAATGCCATTAACCCCAGAAAACTGACTTAAGTAAGATTGCAAATCAACGGAGGCCAGTTTTAACGTGGCTAAATTATCATGCTGCAGTCTGACTTCAACATCACGGCCAGCAGGGCCCATACTCGGTTGTTTAAATACCAAGGAGATGGGCTCTGCAATATCACCACTGGCGCTGCGCCATGCTGAAATGAAGTTATCAATCAGGGTTTCGCGGGTTTCAGCTGATAACAAATCTAATCTTACCGTTGCCACATGTGGGCCTTGTTCGCCCGCATCCGCATTGACATTATATTGCTCGGTAACGTAGCGGATGAGATTCGACTGTTCGCCATTTAGTTGCGTTAATTTATCGCCAACGGTATTGGCTGCGGCAACCAAGTGACTAACGACAGTTTTGGTTTGCTCTAAAGTGGAACCTGGTGGCAAAATGATTCTTGCTTCAGCAATATCGCCATCGAGTTCAGGAAAGCCGACAAATTTTACCGCGCCACCTGCCACTAAGGCAAAAGACAGCATTAAACCGCCAAGTGTAAGCCCAAGGCTGGCATAGCGCCATTTCACCACAAAGGTAACGGCATTAACTAAGGTGTTGTTTTTGAAGTGTTCAAACTTTTCTAAAAAGACCCGTTTAAACTTTAACGGTGGTTTCTGCTGTTTATTAGATTTTAGCGAGTGACTTAAGTGATTCGGTAAAATCAAGAATGCTTCAATTAAGCTCACACTTAAGACCATGATTAATACCAGTGGCACCACCGACAATACCGCGCCCATTTGCCCGTCTAACCACAATAAACTGCCAAAAATAAACACTGTGGTTAAAAATGATGAGAATACGCCTGGGGCGACTTTATTTACCCCTTGGATCACCGCCTCATTGGTGGGCAAGCCTTTTTCAACATGGGCAGCAACGGATTCGGCAATAACAATGGCATCATCCATCATAATACCAATGGCCATTAGTAAGCCGACTAGGCTCATAATGTTGATTGATACGCCAAACATGCTCATTAAGAACAAGCCGCCCATAAAGGCTACAGGTAAGCCCGCTGAAACCCAAAACGAATAGCGTAACGAGAAAAATAACCACATCGAAAAGAACACTAAGATGATCCCTTGCCAACCATTTCGAAGCAGCATTGATAATCGGTCTTGCAGTAGTGAAGATAAATCGTTGGTTAAGGTTAGGGTCACGCCATCGGGGGCTATAAGCCGTTCTTGTTCGATAAACTCAGTGACTCTGGACTTAATTCTTAAGGCATCATCGGCTTTGTTTTTTTGCACTTTAAGCATGGCCGCAGGTTGGCCATTAAAGATGGTATGTTCTTCCTCAAGCTCAAATAAGTCGGTGATGGTAGCAATGTCGCCTAAGGTAACCACGCCGCCTTCAGTATTAGAGGAAACGATGATTTTACTGAGGTTATCAGGGGTGATTTGTCGTTCATCAAAACGGATCAACAGGTTTTTATCAGAAAGCTCGATACTGCCAGCGGGCATTTGGACATTTTGCCTGCCCACTTTATCAGCTATTTCGGCTACTGTTAGCCCTAAGCGACGAATATCCGCTTCGTTTAACTCGACTCGTATTTGATGATCTGAAAAGCCAGACACGCTCACTAAGCTCACGCCCGCCTCGATTTTTAACCGTCGCTTTAAATCCTCAGCATAGGATTTAAGGTGTGGCAAGCTGGCATCTGCAGCGATGGCAATATCTACAACCGGTTCAGCCCAATCAAGCTCTTTGACCGTTGGTGGGTCAATTTGCGCCGGAAAGTCTTTAATGGCGTTAATTTCGGTTTGAATATCAACCAAACTGCGGCCAATGTCGGCTTCGCCATTAAGTTTTACCGTCAATGATGCAATCCCTTCTTGGGCGTCACATTTCACTTCTTCGATATTACTTAAGCCATCAATGGCGTCTTCCATACGCAGGCACAGGCTTTCTTCCACTTCTGCTGGAGATGCGCCGGGGTAAACCACACTGGCGATAATGTAAGGCGGACTAAATTCAGGAAAGGTTTCACGTTTAATGTTACCAATACTGCTTAAGCCCATGACAAAAAATGCCAACATCATTAAGTTAGCAATGGTGGGGTGACGAGTGAAAAAATTAATCACAGTGCCTGCTCCTCGTCATTCGCTAGATCACTTGTTACTGGGGTAGTGGTTTCGTTCGCTGTTGATAATTTAAGCCCCATGCCATTAATGGCAGGAATTAAGTCATTGGTAACCACACGGTCATTTTGGTGAATATCGCCTTTAATGGCGACGCCATTGTCGGTTCTAAATAGCACTTCAACCTGTTTAATAACCAGCTTGTTGTCTTGATCCATTAAATAAACTTGCTCACCATGTAAGGCTTTTTCTGGGATAACGTAATGCTCTGAGGGATAACCTTTAATATAGGAGGTGACAAACATGCCCTTGGTTAATGGCGGTTTAGCTAACAAATTCATTTGGTTGAAATCTTGATCAACTTCAAGATAAAAACCTATCGTCGCTTGATCTGGGTTTATGGTATCGGCAACGCGAGTCAATTTAGCTTGCCATTGGTGTAAGGTTTTACCCATATTGACCGTGATATGAGTGTCAAAATTAACTTTTTCAATTGAAGGTAATGCAGAGGTATCTCTTGGCAGTTCATTAATTGAATGAATTAAGGTTTCGGCATCAAATAATGACAATTCAGCCTTTATTTCAACTGCGCCTAATTGATGGGCCTCGAACAACACAGCGCCATTGGTGACGGCTTGAGCTTGCTCAATGTTGACCTCGGCAATGCGTGCATCAAAAGGCAAAGTAAAGCGAGTATTATTGAGTTGACGTTGGGCATCTTCCAGTAAAGCTTGATTAACCTTAACTTGCGCCGCAGTGACTTTTTTATCATCAGGCAACAAGCTTAAGCTGCTGGTTAAGTCTTGCACTAAGTTACGCTGGGCCAGTAAAGCTTGTTTTTGGGTTTCAAGTTCTGATTTTGAGATCAAGTTTTTCTTATTTAACGATTGTTTACGTTTATATTCTTGATCAACTAAGGTCAGTCGTTGGCGCTCAATTTCTATGCTTGATTGTAAGTTTATTTCTTGCTGATTTAGCTGTACTAACTGCGCTTGAGCTGAATTATAGTTAGCTTCAGCTTGAGCAAGTTTTAGTTGGTATTCAAGAGGGTCAATGGTTAACACTAAGGTGCCAGCCTTGATCAATCTGCCCGTTTCAAGCTCAGGGTGGCGATAAGTAATTTTGCCGCCCACTTCGGCAATGCCTTGCCAGATATGCTTTGGAGCCACACGACCATAGGCTTTGATCACAGGTTGTACGGGCTGTTTTGTCAGGCTAATAACATCGACCAGGCGTGATTTATCATGGTTGGGTTGCAACTCTGGTGACGAGCGTAATGATATCGCAGCGATAAAGATGATAATACCGGCGATGATGCCTGGAAAAACATAGTGTCTTTTTAACGGGGTCATGTTAAGCGTCCTGACTGAGTTGAGATTCATTGGCAATAAGCCCATGACGTAATATTTGTGCATTTTGCTTAGCTAAATGCTGTAAAAATTCTGCTGAGGTTTTAATATTCAATGCTTGTTTAAATATGTCAGGCATTAAGAATGGAAATACCATTAAACTAATAAAACTCATTTTGGCGCACATTGGATCAATACCTTGCTGTAGACGGTTTTGCTGATGCATCTTTTCAAAAATGGTTAACCTATTTTTCGGGAATAAACTCAATAAATTGGCTTGCAGCTCTTGGTTTTTCTTGGTGGTTTTAAGGCTGGCGGTGCGAAATATGAGTTTCGGAAAATCTGGGTTTTGACTCATAATTTTATAAAAGGCCAGTAATATTTTTTCTGGTGAATCTTGAGTCGATTTTTCCTTGGAATTATTTAATTGGGCATGAACTGGCTCAATGGTTTCCTTGAGCATTTCGGCAAAAAGCCCCAATTTAGATTGAAAATAATAGCGGATTAAACTTGCATCCACTTTTGCTTTAGCAGCAATGGCTCGAATAGAGACTTTATCGTAATCATTATCGACAAATAAGGTTTTTGCTGCATTGATAAGTGCGCAGCGATTATCTGCTTTGACAGCTGGCCTACCGACTGGCTTTTTAACTGGCATTATTTTTTTAGGCATAAATTCAACACAGCTTTGAAGATACTTAGCGTATCCATTAATTCATTAAGTGTAGAATATGGTAAAGCAATGCAGCGGATTGTTTTAGTGAATTAATTCTTCAATATTCATCATCTGATGAATTATTTAACTAGATCACAAATACAAGCGCTAGTGAAGGCTGGGATTAGCGGAATAGCTATTTACTGCCATGAAGTCAATGATTAAAGCTACAAGTCGAAGCATAATTTTACCTATAAAACCACTTGGCAAACTTAGTGGTGTTATTTTGCAAAGAAGCAAAGAACAGTGAGCTATTAAGAGGAAAGATAAAAACTGCCATTAAAAAAGGCTAGCAATGCTAGCCTTTCATCTAAATGGTCAATTGAGTTATAGATCAGATCGCAGTGGTGAGAATTTCGCGGCTTACTGCTAAGTCAATATCGCCATGTTCGCCAAGTTTAGTCATGCCATGGCTTTCAAGTGCAGCAACTAATACGTCAACTTGCTCTGCACCAAGATCAATATCACTTAGGCGTGTAGGGACTTGCATTAACTTAAAGAAGTTTTCGGTAGCCTCAATAGCTTGATCAATTTTTTGCTCATCGCTACCTGTTGTGATGCCAAATACACGTTCAGCATACTGAACTAATTTTGCATGTTTTTGCTCACGACGCACTTTCATTACCGCAGGAAGCACGATTGATAAGGTGCGCGCATGATCAATACCATGGCTTGCTGTTAGTTCATGGCCAATCATATGTGTAGACCAATCTTGTGGTACACCGGCGCCAATCAAGCCGTTAAGCGCCATAGTGGCAGACCACATGATATTAGACCTAATCTCTAAATCGTCTTTTGTTTCAGCAGCAAGGGCTTTAGGGCCTTCTTCAATTAAGGTTTGTAGTAAACCTTCACTGAAACGGTCCTGTACTTTAGCGTTTACATCAAAGGTCAAATACTGTTCCATGATGTGGATATAAGCATCAACAACACCATTACCAATTTGACGGTCTGATAAAGATAAAGTGACTGAAGGATCAAGCACTGCAAATAACGGACGTACTAATGGGCTACCAAAAGGCAATTTATTACCATTACGAGTAATAACAGAGCCGCCATTTGATTCAGAACCCGTAGCAGGTAAGGTTAATACGGCACCAATAGGTAATGCTTGTTCAATTTTGGCGCCTTTTGCGACGATATCCCAAGGGTCATCACCTTCAAATTTCGCAGCAGCAGCAATAAATTTAACCCCATCGACCACTGAGCCGCCACCGACTGCTAGCAAGTAATCGATGTTTTCAGCTTCAATGATGGTTTGTGCCTTCATTAACGTATCGTATTGTGGATTAGGCTCAATACCTGAAAACTCAAACCATGTGTGATCTTTGAGCGCATCAGACACTTGCTGATAAACACCATTTGATTTAATGGAGCCGCCGCCATAAACAACTAATATTTTAGCTGATGTTGGAATTTCCTTTGAGATGGCGCTAATTTGGCCCTCACCGAAATGAATTTTAGTGGTATTTTGGAATGTAAAATTAAGCATGAGAATATCCTAAATAACGAATTTATGACTCAGTGATCTGAGCAACTAATTTTTGTGCTGTTAATGATGAGCTTGCAGGATTTTGGCCTGTAATAACTAGCCCATCTTGAACTGAAAACGCATGCCAGTCAGCTGCTTTTTGGTAATCTGCATCACGTTTTAGTAATTCATCTTCTAATAAAAAAGGAACTACATCAGTTAATTGCACAGCATCTTCTTCACTATTTGTAAAACCAGTTACCGCTTTACCTTTTACAAGGTACTGGTCATCTTGTTTTACGTTAAGTAACGCTGCCGTTGCATGACATACCGCAGCAACAGGTTTGTTTTGAGCAATAAATTGCGCGATTAATTTAATAGAGTCTGCATTATCTGTTAAGTCCCACAGTGGACCGTGACCGCCAGGATAAAATACCGCGTCGTAATCACTGGCATCAATATCAGCTAATACGTTGGTGTTAGCCAGTGCCATTTTAGCTTGGCTATCGTCATCAAAGCGCTGAGTGTCAGCGGTTTGAAAGCCTTCTAGTTCACTGCTTGGATCAATCGGTGGTTGTCCGCCTGCTGGCGATGCGAGGGTGATTTCAAAACCTGCATCTAAAAACACATAATATGGAGCTGCAAATTCTTCGACCCAAAAACCAGTTTTGTTACCCGTGTTGCCTAGTTCTGAATGAGAGGTAAGCACCATTAATACTTTTTTCTGTGTCATTTTAAAACCCTTTTATTTTAGTTATTACGGCAAGTACAAAGCTTGCATAAGTTCTGATGTAGAGTGATTCAAAAGAGAAAGTCATTATCTCTTTGTTGAAAGTGGCTACAGTATAGAAAGCCAATTAGCATCTGACAATGCAGATATAATTGACTTCATTGTTTAAATAATTGATACAATATTCCAGTAAATAAACTCTTGGATATTAAAATATGAATGTGTCATTTGAGCAGTTGAAAAGCATGGTGGTGTTTGCCCAAGTTGTTGAACAGGGCAGTTTAAGCGGCGCAGCAAAGCATATTGGTCTTTCAAGGGCGGTAGTGAGTTATCACATAAAAAAGCTTGAAGCGCATTTAGAGGTAAGACTGTTAAATCGATCTACTCGAAGTATTAGTTTGACCGAAGAAGGTGAAGCCTATTATCAATCTTGTAAAGTGATAGCCGATCAAGCTAACACGGCCAACAAGCAAATTGAGAATATGAAAAGTGAGCCTATGGGTTTGATTAGGATCACCTGTCCTGTCAACGCTGGCTTAGAAACCATAGTGCCAGCCCTTAATGAATTTAAACGTTTGTACCCAAAAATTGAACTTGATGTGATGTTAACTGATGAAATCGTTAATATTATCAATCAAGGCATTGATCTAGCTATTCGTGGTGCGCCTTTGGTTGACTCAGGCTTACAGGCAACTAAATTATGTGTGCTCAAAACTTGCCTATGTGGCTCGGTTGAGTATTTTAATAAATACGGCAGGCCAGAAACCCCAGCTGATTTATCCAGCCATGACTGGGTGATGTATAAACCACAAAAAAAAGTGCTGCATCTTAATAAGGGTTCACGCTCATTTAGTATTGAAATGAAAGGCTCAATTACCACCAATAACGCCTCAGCGCGTACCGCATTCATTGAAGGCGGCCATGGGATAGGGCGAGTGCCAACCTATGATGCTTGGCCAAAAGTGAAACAGGGCAGTTTAGAAACCGTATTGGATGATTATCAATTTAGTGACATTACCATTTATGGGGTATTTCCACCCGGGGCGACAGACTCTAAAAAAGTGCGCTTATTGCTAGATTTCTTAAAAGCGTACTTTGATAAAAAAATACGTAATCTTGAGCAATCGATTTTGTGAGTTGAAGCCTATTAGGTAAATCTGCAGCGATGTTTAACGATATTAAAATTTTGATAAACATTTAAGTGTTGATCAGATTTTATTATTGTTTGTGATGTTGATTATCAACAGGTTTTATTTTTTAATGATTGTATTGTTCGTCTTCAAATAAATTAAATAGTGTATTTGTGAAATTTTTTATGACGGCATTAGGTCTAATTAAATGACCGTTGTGAAAGCACAGTTGCTAGCTTGAATATACGTGACATTAACTATTAATTTATTGGAGTTGAACATGAAGACTAAATTAACATTAGCGATTGCTATGGGATTATTACTCAGCAGTTTTACAGCCCAGTCCGCCAGCATAACCTTTCATGACGATCTTGATGTCGATAGCGTTAATGGTGTTATTGTAGAGTTTCAGCGTGAGGTAGACTTAGGCCAAGGGCTACATTTGTTAGAAATTAGCTATAGTGATTTATTTCAAGATAATGCCGATGACTCAGGTTATTGGGTAAAATCAGAGCCGCTATATTTAAGACTCGATGTACAGGGCAGTGAAACATATCATTTAGACATACCAGAATTGTATTCTGCAGATGATGCCAAAGACTTTTTACAAAACCCGATTATTTCATTAACCACAGATGGTAATAATTATAAAAATATTACCTTATTAAGCCAATCTCAATTATTTACCCTGTTATTACATCAAAAGTAATGGTTAATATTTTGTCGTTGCAATTTGCTGTTTCAATTTTAAAATTATTTAAAAACGCTATTGAATTTATTTTAACTAGCGTTTTTTGGGTTGTAAATTTAAAGGAGAATAATGATATAAAAATGAGAGAGCTCATATTTGAGCTGTAAATATAAACAAGAAATAACCTAATGACTGCTTACACTCGGTAAAATATAATCAGCCGTGTATAAATTTAGCGATGCTAGACCTCATCTTAGTAACATCATTTTAGCAACATCATCTTGCTTTTTAATCCGTTAAAGCCTGCTATACGCTATATTTTACTATTGTTTCTTGCGTTCCTTTCTGAGGATCCTTATCATCCGTATCCCAATTTGAAAAAGGCAACATCATGGCTATCAGAATCAAGCTTAGACCAAAGCGTGAGAAATCACTTGAACGTAAACACCCTTGGGTTTTTGCAAGTGGTATACACAATATTAAAGGAAAACCACAAGCTGGTGAAACTGTTGATGTTGTAGCCCATGATGGTCATTGGTTAGGTCGTGGTGCTTGGTCACCAGAGTCGCAAATTCAAGTGCGTATTTGGAGCTTTGATAAAGAAGAAGCTATCGATAGAGACTTTTTTGTTCGCCGCATTCAACGAGCCCAAGCAGGCCGTGAAGCATTAATTGCTGAGCAGGGTTTAACCGGTTACAGACTGGTTGCTGCTGAGTCAGATGGACTGCCTGGCATAACCATTGATAAATACGCTAATGTATTAGTGTGCCAGTTACTTAACACGGGCGCAGATTACTGGCGTGATACCTTAGTATCAGTCCTCGCTGAGCTTTATCCTGATTGCGCTATCTATGAGCGCTCAGATGTTGACTCTCGTAAAAAAGAGGGGTTAAAGCCGGTAACGGGTTTACTTCATGGTGAGCTGCCAGAAATGCCAGTGTTCATTGAAGAAAACGGCATTAAAATCGCAGTTGATGTCACTAAAGGTCATAAGACCGGCTTTTATTTAGACCAACGTGATAACCGCAATATTGCTGCCAGATTTGTAAAAGACAAGTCAGTACTTAACTGTTTTTGTTACACCGGCACCTTTGGCTTATACGCCGCTAAAGGCGGCGCATCGAGCATTGAAAACGTTGATGTGTCGGCGTTAGCGTTAGATACCGCCCGTAAAAATATGCAAATCAATGGCTTTAATGATGACCATGTTAATTACCATGAAGCTGATGTATTTAAGCTATTACGCCAGTACCGTGACGAGGGTAAAACCTTTGATGTTATTGTATTAGACCCACCAAAATTTGCCGATAATAAAGCCCAACTAAACGGTGCTTGTCGCGGATACAAAGATATCAACATGATTGCGATGCAGTTATTAAATCCAGGCGGCATTTTACTGACATTCTCTTGTTCTGGGCTGATGCCTGCGGACTTATTCCAAAAGGTTGTGGCAGATGCAGCCTTAGATGCCAAGCGTGATGTACAGTTTATTGACCGCTTAAGCCAAGCCAGCGATCACCCAATCGGTAGCGGCTTCCCTGAAGGATTCTATTTAAAAGGCTTAGTTGCTAGAGTCTGCTAATTTTACACCATTTGCGCTGAAGCTTGCTTCAGAGCTGGGGATTTAAGGCTACTTTCTGGTAGCCTTTTTTTATGCCAAAAATAACTTGAAGTAGGCAGATATTAAGGTCAGACTTTTTGTCTTTACAGCAGCATCTTGAATCATAAGATATGATTCAACTAACCAATAAAAAAGTTAGACTTTTTATCTGCCCTCAGTGGTCTTTTCACTTAAAAATACGCTGGCTTTAGAATGCGTAAAACCCTATCACTTATATAACACTCGTTTATGCCTGGATTCGCTCTGTGATGATCTGCTCAATTTTACTAGGCTATTACTGTGTTTATTGATAGCACAGTATAACTAGACTACTTTTAGGCTAGGTTTTGTCGTTCTGGACCTCGATGTGTTCGAGATAAATTGATATTGAACTAGCTTGTTAGGCCATATAGGCGCATATTCAATAAACCCACGCCAAGTGATTGAAGGAGTGGCAAATTACTCGCTATGACAGAATGAGATAAAGATAACTCATTGGTGACAAGCCATACCAACCCAAGCAGCAAAGGTTAAACTCAATAACAAAATATTTCTATTCAAATTCATTCCTTATCATTGATTAATTGAATCGCTGAATGAGATGGGAAAGATTATTCCTGAAGCAACAGCAAATTTTTTGCCACAAAACCATCAATAATCATTTGATGCAAACGCAACAAACCAAGAGGTTGCCAATTGACTATGTATAATTTTTTTTTGAAGTACTACAGCCGCACAATGGTAATTTTTCTTTGTGTTATCTTGTCAGGTTGCGCGATTTTTGTGGGTTTTAATTACGATAAGTTATACGGTAAAGCGCAGCCCCAACAGCGCATGGTAGAAACAAACTCAGTTCAAGCTCAAAGCTATATTAATGATGTTAAACCTATAATCGATAACCGATGTGTTGTCTGCCACGCTTGTTACGATGCGCCTTGTCAACTTAAGATGTCATCCGCTGAAGGTATAGACCGTGGTGCGAATAAAGATAAAGTGTACCAAGGTACGCGGTTACTTTCTGCAAATACTACTCGCATGTTTCTCGATGCCCAAACAACTGCGCAATGGCGTGATAAAGGCTTTACTCCAGTACTGAATGAACGCTCACAATCACCAGCAGCCAATATACAAGCCGGTGTTATTGCGCGAATGCTACTGTTAAAACAAAGCCATCCTTTACCAACAGAAGACATACTTGATGACTCGTGGGACTTCTCCCTTGATCATAACCAACAGTGCCCATCGATTGAAGAAATGGACAGCTATGAAGAGGATTTCCCTAAATGGGGGATGCCTTATGGCTTACCGCAAATATCAAACAATGAAAATAATATATTGTTGCAGTGGCTTTCTACAGGCGCACCAATGACAGCCGTAGCTCCTCCTTCAAGCAATGAACTTACAGCGGCGGAGAAATGGGAAACATTCCTCAATAAAAAATCATTAAAACAACAACTAACAAGTCGCTATATATTTGAACATTTGTTTGTTTCACATTTATATTTCGAGAACGAGGACATTGGCCCGCAAGGGGTACCGACCTTTTTTAAATTGGTTAGATCGAAAAGCGCCCCAGGGGAAGTCATCGATGTCATCGCAACACGTCGACCTTACGATGATCCAAAGACAGATTCGTTTTACTATCGCTTAGAACAAGTGCGCGAAACCATTGTCGATAAAACACATATGCCATATGCACTCAGCGATGAAAAGCTTGAGCGTATAAAGTCATTGTTTATTGAACCCAATTATAAAGTTAGCGCTTTACCAAGCTATAAACCATCAGTTGCTGCAAATCCGCTTATCGCCTTCACAGAATTACCCGTAGAGGCGCGCTATAAGTTTTTGCTTGATAATGCGCAAAATACCATTATGGCGTATATAAAAGGCCCGGTATGTCGAGGACAGCTTGCACTTGATGTTATTAATGACCGATTTTGGGTGTTTTTTGTCGACCCTGATATGTCTAACCTCTCACAATTAAATGAATTTTATCGCTCACAGGCCGACAACCTGACCCTTCCTGCTGAGCAGGAAAGCAATACTTTGCGACCGGTTAGTAATTGGATTAAATATGCTAGACAACAGGGCCGCTTTCTTCGTGCTAAAAATGCATTCTTGGAAGAAGAATTCGAAAATAATGAACACTTAACGACTCAGCTTATTTGGGACGGCAATGGTACGAATGCTAATGCTAGCCTAACGGTATTTCGCCATTTTGATAATGCATCAGTCGTGAAAGGCTTAATCGGTGAGCAACCTAAAACCGCTTGGGTTATCAGTTATTCGTTATTAGAGCGCATTCATTACCTGCTTGTGGCTGGTTATGATGTCTATGGTAATTTTGGCCATCAATTAATTACTCGCATGTACATGGATCTTCTTCGCATGGAAGGTGAGTCGAACTTTTTAACCTTGTTACCAACGAAAAACCGTCACCAAGAGCTTGCTGATTGGTATCAAGATGCAAGTCTGTATTTAACAGATCATCTTGAAGGCAATATCAATGAGTTCAGTAAACCCACAGAAGTTATTTATACGACAAACGACCCTAAGCATGAATTATTGCAAATGCTCAAACAGCGAGTCGCAAAGGTAACGCCAACTCGTTATGCACTTGAGTCAACCCAGCTTTCAGGTGAGAGTAAGGCGCACCTTCAAAGGATTAATCATCTACAAGGGGAAAATGCATCTATATTCCCTGAACTTACTTATATTTTGATTGAAGCTGCAGATACCTCTGTTGAACCTCAGCTTTTCACCCTAATAAGAAACAGTGCCCATAAAAACATCTCTAGCTTATTTGATGAAGAATCCAACCGGCTATATAAACGCGATAATGTGACACTGGTTAACGGCCTACTTGGCAGTTACCCCAATGCTTTTTGGCGCGTAAAAGAAGCTGAGCTGCCAGCATTAGTCGCTCAAGTTCTCAAGGTTAAAACCAATGCTGATTACAAAAGATTGTTAGATAACTATGGCGTTCGAAGAACTGACCCTGCTTTTTGGGCATTCAGTGACACCTTGATGACGCAATACAAAAAAAATCATCCAATAGATGCAGGCATACTTGATTACAATCGAATTCAAAACAGATAATCATATTAGCGATGAAAGATAATTGGCTTCAATATTACTAGTATTCTTGTATATGATTTTAAAATAATTTAACTGTTGTTTCCGAGAAATTTGTTATCAATTTAACTTATCATTTTGTTTGAGTGGCCAAGGGGGAATGGTCACTCATTTAGAACCGAGCTAGCTTATTTCTGGACAGAAGCTTGCTAGAGTTATTGTACTAGTCGATAGTAATACACATTAGATTTTGTAGGGGTAGTGAAGGAATCTAACGAATGCCCTCACTCCATTGACCATCACATGTGTTACCCGCAGTGGTTTAACCTTTTAATTTGTGGCCAAATTAACTATTTCACTACACCACGTCACAGACTATTGTGATATTTACATCACACCGCCAAAAAGAAAGTAACACGATGATTTAAAAAGAAAATCAAACAAGACTCCATAATGATACCCTTCCTTATACCCTGTAATTACTAAGATGCATAATATACAGGGGAATAGCATATTAAATACCACTATTTTAGGAAGCTACACTCTAAAACTATTTATGGTTACTTTTGAAGGCAGAGAACTCCAAACAACTGGTGGAATGTGACCGTAATAATTTACTCGCTAAGTCGCAATGGGGCACATTGCGAGATAGAAAATGTTGTTGGTTCACTCTAAATTAGTGGCCAAATTCACTTAGCCACAACATACCAACTTCGATTGGCATAGGTAATGAAGGCTGTGACTTGGTTTAGTTGGCCAAGTCAGCTATCTTTAATATTAACGGATAATTTAACGCTGAAATTTTGTGAGCCCCCGAAAAATAAGAGAGCAGATGTATGCAAAGTAATTTCCTCAGTCACTTCATGTCCTTATTATCTATTACTAGCGATTACATCTACTTTAAGGATATGAATTATAAGTTTTTATTGTGCAGTCAGAGCTTTGCAGATCTTGTCGGGGAAAACTCATGGAAGGAACTTCGCGGTAAAGATGACTTTGATGTGTTTCCTCATGATGATGCATTCGCATATCGTAAGGAAGATGAAAAAATAATCGAAGGTGGATTACAGAAAATAAACAAAATCGAGCCTTATACAGATAAAGATGGAAATGAGGGCTGGGTATCTACCTATAAATGGCCTCTTTACAAAGATGGAGGAAGTGAGTTGATAGGAGTGTTCGGTATTAGTCGTGATATTACTGAGCAAGTAAATCTCCAAAAGCTTAAAGAAGAATTAGTTGAGGTAAATAAAAAATTAAAGGAGCTTAGCGAGATTGATTCTTTGACAGGGCTATATAATCGTCGTATTTATTCAGCATATTTAAAAAAAATTTCAGCCTTAGCAATGCGATCTGGTGAGCCCTTGTCACTTCTGATTATAGATATTGATAATTTCAAAAACTACAATGATAATTATGGTCATGCTGCGGGGGATAGTATACTAAAGATAATTTCTAGCCAATTAAGAAAAAGTGTGTATAGAGATTCTGATCTACTAGCAAGATATGGTGGAGAAGAGTTTGTGATTGTATTGTCCAATACTAACCTCCGTGAAGCAAAAGATGTCGCAGAAAGAATAAGAAAAAATATACAAGCTGAAGCAATGATTCATGAATACTCTACCGATGCAGGTGTTGTCACGGTAAGTATTGGTATTTCTACTATCAAAGGAAAAGTGATTGATACCGATAACTTGTTTTTACAAGCTGACAATTCCCTTTATAAGGCTAAAACATCGGGAAGGAATAGATGTGAAGCCTTTTGTAGTGGCATAGTTAATTTGGCCACTGTAGTGGATTAGCAAATTTGGTTAGATAGTTAGAGTTCTAGGCATGAAAAAAAGTAAGTCAAATGATGCTTTAGTGAAGAGTTTGTTCAATCGGTCGAAACACACAATGGGGCAGAAATGTGTTACGTCCCTAACCCACTTTTGGACAATTCCGAGTTACGATGAACAAATGAAACTAAACGTTCTGATAACTTATTCTATGCCAAACACACCTTTTGACTACAAAGTAGTGGCCAGTTTTACTGAACCACTACGAAATTAGCTGGCGATGCTAAGGGAACGATGCGGCTAGTAAAAAATGTAACTGCTCTGCACACATCGAAAAAGCGTAAGATCTTACGCCGATATTTACACTATAAAGGTATCACTCGGGCTTGTTCAACACTTGGGATAAGGACGCGGCTACGCGCGGCCTATCCTTATCTGTTAAATTGCTAACCACCAACGGCGGCGAGTAAAAAAGAACCAATAGAAGCGATGCTACCTGCATGTGGCAAACCAGAAATGAGAGTATTAACTAGAACTCTACTAGGTTTATTGCTTTCAAATTGACTTTCAATTGCATCCACAACTTCTAGTGCATCTTGCTTTTCTTGTTCAGATTCGATAATACGATTAATTTCATCGCGTAACAAAGCGATATGCTCTGCAACATCACTATTATTTACAGTGTTAGTTGAGTTGTCTACAGAGTTGTTATTGACTCTAGAATTATGCCCATTCAAATTATATGTAATTGTCTGCACAGCTTTTTCAGCTTCAGGCAATCCTAAATTTTTATGCTTGATTTGATATCCAGCTGGAATTAATGATCCGCCTTCATGAAACCCAGGATCAATTACTTTATAGGTTTCAACACCACCATTAGACATAATCCGTTGAATTAAATCACCAGTTTCAATAAGAATGTCGCTTCTTTGTATGAAGGTCATTTTACTTTGCACACTTGCTTGAATACCTTCGTGTTTATCACCATTTTGTTTTAAAATCGTAACTTTATCTTTCATAAGGTCAGAGAACATTTTGACTCCTGATTTGCAATTTAACGCAAAGCTAACGGGCAATAACACTGCGGTAAAGTGCGAAGCACCGCAGTGTTATTGTCCCAGTGACCGAAGGGAACGAGTTAAGCGCCTTGTGTACGCCCAGCATGGGCATGAACTAATGAGGTGAAAGTCCTCTGTAGGAAGGTCACCGTTTATTAACATGCT
>NZ_JAUORL010000059.1:0-8049 GCF_030548015.1 Shewanella sp. 4_MG-2023 | reverse complement strand
ATTCGAACCCTCGATGGGAGTTAAAGCCCATACTCCCTTAGCAGGGGAGCGCCTTCGGCCACTCGGCCACCTCTCCGTTTCTTGGCGCACATATTACTGTTTGCCGAAAATAAGTCAAACCTTTTTCAGCATCTTATATTCATTTGAACTGTTTTTGAGCACATTGATGAGTTAAGCCACAATTATCATCAATTCATTTAAAAAAATTTGTATTTTTTTTAGCAAACAATCTTAAATAGTCTAAAAACAATAAAGCCAGCTTTCGCTGGCTTTATTGGTAAATCGCAAACAATGTCTGATATATCAGAAATTGCCACCATCTTCAGGTGTAACGTTGCCAGATTTTTCAGACTGGATACGTTGATAAATTTCTTCGCGATGAACTGATACTTCTTTAGGTGCATTCACACCGATACGTACTTGGTTACCTTTTACACCTAGTACAGTAACAGTCACTTCATCACCTATCATTAATGTTTCGCCAACACGGCGAGTCAAAATCAGCATTCGATTGCTCCTTTAGTCCAATCAGCATACACCAGCTTCTATCCGTAATATGCGCGTTTAATAATGTTAGCTTAATACAAATCATTAGTGACGACACTAAATCAATAAAACTTTTAAGCTTTTTACCCCAAAAAAAAGAAAAAACGTATTCCTGCGGCCTGATTATTTCAAGTTGATAACATTTAAAGGCTATTCTTTAAACAAAAGCAAAACAGGTAATTTAATAAATTGCTGCTTATGCGTACAAAAAAAGCATAAAAGTTGCTTCAATTTAGAATTATAGTAGCTTGAGTCAAAAAAGCGTAAAAAATGATACCTAAGAATGCTTTATAAGCTTGCCGAACCACTATCTCAAAGCTCAACCTAATACTCAAGCCATAAAATGCCGTAAACACCTTATGGCTTAAGTTGTCAGTTAGCCTAAACGTTCGCTGAGCCATGGTTGAACTAAGGCTAATGCTGCATCTAAGTTCTCTGGTTGTGTTCCGCCAGCTTGGGCCATATCAGGGCGCCCACCACCTTTACCGCCAACCTGCTGTGCTACCATAGCCACAAGTTCACCAGCTTTAACCTTACCGACAAGATCTTTGCTCACACCAGCAATCAAGTTAACCTTTGCATCGCCAGCAATACCGAGCACGATAATTGATGACGGTAACTTTTGCTTCAGCTCATCTTGCAAGCCTCGTAAAGATTTAGGGTCCACACCTTCAAGCTTTTTAACTAATACCTTGATGCCGTTCATCTCAACAGCTTCACCAGCAATATCGGCACTGGCTGCTGCAGCTAACTTATCTTTTAGCTGCGACATTTCTTTCTCAAGGGATTTTACTTTATCAAGCTGTGCTTTTAATTTCGCTACAACAGAGGCTGAATCTGACTTAAGCAAACTTGCCGCTTGTTCAAGTTGAGATTGCTGCTCAGCAACATAAGCCATTGCTGCGGCACCCGTTACCGCTTCAATACGGCGAATACCTGCTGCAATACCACCTTCTGAAGTGATTTTGAATAAACCAATATCACCAGTACGGCCAACATGAGTACCACCACAAAGCTCGATAGAGAAGTCACCCATGGTAACCACACGCACTTCGCTGTCATACTTTTCGCCAAACAACGCCATTGCGCCCTGCTCTTTGGCTTCATCAATCCCCATAACCGCAGTTTTTAATTCATGGTTACGACGAATTTGAGTATTAACCATGTCTTCAACTTGCTTAAGTTCTGCTGCGGTGACCGCTTCAAAGTGAGCAAAGTCAAAACGTAAACGCTCAGGGTTAACTAATGACCCTTTTTGATTTACATGGCTACCCAGTACATTACGTAGTGCTGCATGTAATAAATGGGTCACTGAATGGTTAAGCTGAGTACGATGACGAAGTTTTTTATCGACTTCAGCGCTAACGCTATCACCAACATTTAAAACACCAGCAACTAACTTGCCTTGATGACCGAAAGCTTGACCAAAAATTTGAGTATCGGTCACAGCAAAATTAGCATCATTAACTGTTAAATGGCCTTTGTCGCCAACTTGACCGCCAGACTCAGCGTAAAACGGCGTATTATCTAATACAATGACCGCTTCTTGATCTGCCGTTAATGAATCAACTGCATTACCTTCTACATATATAGCTGTAATTTTACCTTGACCATTTAGCTCGCTATAACCGCAAAACTCGGTTTCACCTTCAATTTTAAGGCCTGCATTGTAATCAGTGCCAAAATTGCCAGCCGCTTGTGCTCGGCTGCGCTGCTCAGCCATTGCCGCTTCAAATCCTGCTTCATCAACGGTGATATCACGCTCACGACATACATCCGCGGTTAAGTCGACAGGGAAGCCATAGGTGTCATAAAGTTTAAATGCTGTTTCACCATCTAAAATATTAGCTTCAAGTGCATTAAGGGCTGCATCTAAAATACCTAGGCCACGCTCTAGCGTTCTAGCAAACTGCTCTTCTTCGGCTTTTAAAGACTTTTCAACAATTGCTTTAGCATCAACAAGGCCTTTAGCTGCATCGCCCATCACTTCAATTAATGTTGGCACTAATTTGTAGAAGAAGGTATCTGTCGCGCCAAGCTTGTTACCATGACGCACTGCGCGGCGAATAATACGGCGTAGTACATAGCCGCGGCCTTCATTTGACGGCATTACACCGTCAGCAATTAAAAATGCACAAGAGCGAATATGATCGGCAATAACCCGTAAAGATTTATTTTCTAAATCTTGGACACCAATGATTTCAGCCGTTTTAGCAATAAGCTGTTTGAAAATATCGATTTCATAGTTTGAATGTACGCCTTGCATAATCGCAGCAATACGCTCAATACCCATACCAGTATCAACAGAAGGTTTTGGTAATGGCTTCATTTCGCCGTCAGCTTGACGGTTGTATTGCATGAATACGATATTCCAGATTTCAATGAAACGATCGCCATCTTCTTCTGGAGTACCAGGGCGACCGCCCCAGATATGCTCGCCATGATCATAAAATATTTCAGAACATGGGCCACAAGGACCTGTGTCACCCATTTGCCAGAAGTTATCAGACGCATAAGGTGCACCTTTATTATCACCAATGCGGATAATATTTTCAGGGGCGACACCAATTTTGTTAGTCCAGATATCAAACGCTTCATCATCAGTTTCATAGATGGTGACGCATAAACGCTCGGTTGGAAGCTTTAATGTTTCAGTTAAAAAGCGCCATGCATAGCTAATGGCTTCTTCTTTGAAGTAATCACCAAAACTGAAGTTACCTAACATTTCAAAGAAGGTATGGTGACGAGCGGTGTAACCTACATTATCAAGGTCGTTATGTTTACCACCAGCACGTACACAGCGTTGCGATGTTGTCGCTCGGGTATAGCTACGCTTTTCTTGACCTAAAAAACAGTCTTTAAACTGATTCATACCGGCATTGGTGAATAGTAAAGTTGGGTCATTGTGAGGTACTAAAGAGCTACTATCGACAACTTGATGTTCGTTGTGACGAAAAAACTCTAGGAAAGCACTTCTTAGTTCTGCGGTAGTTTGAAACATGAAATCGCCCTAAAATGGATAAATCGTATT
Organism: Shewanella sp. 4_MG-2023; assembly: GCF_030548015.1. NCBI lineage: Bacteria > Pseudomonadati > Pseudomonadota > Gammaproteobacteria > Alteromonadales > Shewanellaceae > Shewanella > Shewanella sp. 4_MG-2023. The sequence continues at coordinate 4,472 of NZ_JAUORL010000059.1, read as the reverse complement.
TATCAGGAAGCTGTTAGTCAGCGCTAAATTGCCAACATTATATACTTAAACAAACTATAGGTGCGACATTCTAGGGCAATAGATTGGCTATTTTAGGCTGGAATTTAACGATTTTGATCATCGAATATTTGATTGATTGTGCAATATAGCCATATTTATGGGTAATCAAAAAATTACCGCAACTAAAACAGCTAACAAAACGGCTAACAAGAGTGGCTATAAAGCTAATTGATAGGCGCTGTTAAGCTTCATTAGCGTAACAGCAAAATATAGCCTCTGACAGATATGAGTTACATACTGAGCAAAATTGGATAAAAAAAAGCGGCGAGCATATAGCTCACCGCGATTTAATAATTCTAACTACTAATACCTAGCAAAGGCTTAAAACACTTCACCGGTTTCTAAATCGATGTTTTCATCGGGTTTAGCAGGGGCGGCATCTTTTTCTTTATCTTTACTAAGCAATAATTCACGTAATGCAGTTTCGATCTCTTCAGCCGCAGCAGGGTTTTCAATTAGGTACTTACCGGCATTTGCACGGCCTTGACCAATCTTGCCGCCTTTGTAGCTATACCAAGCACCAGCTTTTTCAACAAGCTTATGCGCCACACCTAAATCAACTAGCTCACCAGTACGGTTAATACCCTTACCGTACAAGATTTGGAATTCAGCTTGCCTAAATGGCGCTGCAATTTTGTTTTTAACCACTTTAACTCGGGTTTCGTTACCAACCACCTGATCGCCATCTTTGATTGCACCTGTACGGCGAATATCCAAACGCACTGAGGCGTAAAACTTAAGTGCATTACCACCTGTTGTAGTTTCTGGGTTACCGAACATCACACCAATTTTCATACGAATTTGGTTAATGAAAATCAATAGCGTGTTTGATTGCTTAAGGTTACCAGCAAGTTTACGCATTGCTTGGCTCATCATACGAGCAGCAAGGCCCATGTGTGAGTCACCAATTTCACCTTCAATTTCAGCTTTTGGTGTTAATGCCGCCACTGAATCGACAATGATCACATCAACGGCGCCAGAGCGAGTTAAGGCATCACAAATCTCGAGTGCTTGTTCACCCGTATCTGGTTGCGAACAAAGTAGGTTATCAATATCAACACCAAGGTTTTTAGCATAGATAGGATCAAGAGCATGCTCAGCATCGATAAACGCACAGGTTTTACCTTGACGCTGTGCTGCTGCAATCACTTCTAAGGTTAAGGTTGTTTTACCTGATGACTCAGGACCGTAGATTTCTACGATTCGCCCCATAGGTAAACCACCAGCACCCAAGGCAACATCCAATGAAAGTGAGCCAGTAGAAATGGTTTCAACATCCATTGTGCGGTCTGCGCCCAACTTCATGATTGAACCTTTACCAAATTGCTTCTCAATTTGACCTAACACGGCATTCAGTGCTTTCTCTTTATTTGGATCTGCTTTCATTGTGATTATCCCTCTAAGCGAACTCATCTCATTGGCGAGATTGATAACGAATAAATTTGTCTGTTTCTTAATATGAGCTCAGTATACTGTATAATCATACAGTATCAATAGTTACTCAAAAAAAAATTGCAAAACCACTAATAAACAAGGTTTTTCAATATCAATATCAATACCTTATAAGTAAAAATATAATTAAAACTTCTACACCACTGTATATAAAGACTACTGTATACAGTGGTTTCAATATGTTAACCATCTGACAAATAAGCCAATAGTTATACTCTTTCAACTCGATAATAGCAGTTCAGAACCGCGCTAAATGAGTAACTCTATTGGGATTCAAATCAATTATTGCTAAGATGAGCGCCGATTAGTATTGGTCTTTTTTCCGATCCCCAAGCCATATTTAGAGCAACAAATTAATGACAGCAATTGAAAATCCAAATTTAGAAAAGCACACTCCGATGATGCGCCAATATTTGACGCTTAAAGCGCAGCATCCCGATATGTTGTTGTTTTATCGTATGGGAGATTTTTATGAATTATTTTATGAAGATGCCAAACTTGCTTCTGAATTTTTAGGAATTTCGTTGACCGCTAGAGGCAAAAGTGGTGGTAATGCCATCCCTATGGCAGGTATTCCCTACCACTCTGTTGAAGGCTATTTGGCTAAATTAGTCCAAATTGGTCAATCAGCAGCTATTTGTGAACAAATTGGCGATCCTGCTACAAGTAAAGGTCCGGTTGAGCGCAAAGTTGTCCGTATAGTAACGCCTGGCACCTTAACTGATGAAGCCTTACTGCAAGAGCGTCAAGACAATCTGTTAGCTGCGGTTTATCAAGGTAAAAATGGTTTCGGCTACTCAACTTTAGATGTGTCATCAGGGCGTTTCGTGGTAGTCGAATTAGAAAACGCTGAGACATTAGAAGCTGAATTACAACGCACCAGCCCTGCAGAGCTACTTTACAGCGAAGACTTAGTCGATGTGCATTTAATTGAAAACATTAAAGGTATTCGTCGCCGCCCAGAATGGGAATTTGATTACGATACCAGCATACAGCTATTGCTGGAGCAATTTGGCACGAAAGATTTACATGGCTTTGGCATTACAGATGCTCGCTTATCACTGCAAGCTGCTGGCTGCTTAATGCAATATGTCAAAGACACCCAAAAGACAGCTTTGCCGCACATCAATAGCATTACCCTTTTTAATCAAGCTGATACTATCATTTTAGATGCTGCGACCAGACGCAACCTTGAATTAACTTTGAACCTGTCGGGCCAGCGTGACAATACACTTGCTTGGGTGCTAGATAAGACGGCAACACCTATGGGCAGTCGAATGCTGCAACGCTGGATCCACCAACCATTAAGAAACCAGCAGCATATTCATCAGCGCCAACAAGCGGTTGCCGAGCTAATTGATAGCGGTTTGTATGCCGACTTACACCAACAACTGAAAGCTTTAGGTGATATCGAGCGCATTATGGCAAGGCTTGCCATAAGAAGTGCACGACCACGTGATTTTGCCCGTTTACGCCAAGCATTAGAATTGCTGCCTGAAATCCAGCAAACCTTAAGCCATTGTCAGCAAGATGAACTGAAGACTCTGGCGCGAAAACTGGGAGAATTCCCTGAGCAGCAACAGCTTTTAGCCTCAGCGATTGTTGATAATCCACCCATGCTTATTCGTGATGGTGGAGTCATTAAAACTGGCTATAACGCCGAGCTTGATGAGTGGCGCGGTTTAAGTGAAGGCGCTAATGACTATTTAGTGCAAATGGAGCTGCGAGAAAAAGAGCAAACAGGCATTAATTCCCTTAAAGTCGGCTATAACCGTGTGCACGGTTATTATATTGAAGTCAGCCGCCTACAATCTGATCAAGTGCCGTTAAGCTATCAACGCCGTCAAACCTTAAAAAATACTGAACGTTATATCACCCCAGAACTTAAAGAGTACGAAGAAAAAGTACTTTCAAGTCAGGGCAAGGCGTTGGCCATTGAGAAAAAACTATGGGAAGAACTGTTTGATTTATTACTACCGAAACTACATGAGTTTCAGCTATTTGCTCAGTCCGCAGCAGAGTTGGATGTATTAAGTAATTTCGCCGAACGAGCTGAAACCCTTGGCTATAATTGCCCGCAAATCACTCACGAGATTGGTATTCATATTGAAGCTGGTCGCCATCCGGTAGTAGAGCTAGTCAGCCAAAGTCCATTCATTGCCAACCCGGTGCAATTAGCACCTTCAAGAAGAATGCTAGTGGTTACTGGCCCTAATATGGGCGGTAAATCGACTTACATGCGCCAAGTGGCATTAATCACCTTAATGGCACATATCGGCAGCTTTGTTCCGGCACAAAAAGCAGTGATAGGTCCAATAGATAGAATATTTACCCGTATTGGTGCTTCCGATGATTTAGCATCAGGGCGCTCAACCTTCATGGTAGAAATGACTGAAACCGCCAATATTTTACATAACGCAACGGCCAAAAGTTTAGTGTTAATGGATGAAATTGGCCGCGGCACCTCAACCTATGATGGTTTATCTTTAGCCTGGTCAGCGGCAGAATACTTAGCCGAAAAAGTGGCGGCATTAACGCTATTTGCCACCCATTACTTTGAACTGACTCAATTGCCGGAACAGATCCCATCAGCAGCGAATGTGCACTTAGATGCTATCGAACATGGTGACACTATTGCCTTTATGCATGCAGTGCAAGATGGCGCGGCAAGTAAGAGCTATGGTTTACAGGTGGCCTCTTTAGCGGGTGTTCCAGCCCATGTGATCAAAGCGGCTAAACAAAAACTGCATATGCTAGAAAGTAGAGATTTGGCCAATAGCCAGCAAATGCCAATTCAAGAAGCATTAAATTTATCTATCCCTGAAGCTGAAGCGAATGCTGCGACTGAAAAACTCAGTCAAATCAATCCTGATGATTACAGCCCTAAACAAGCACTTGATATGCTTTATGAACTAAAAAGGCTATCAAACTTGTAAGTGATGAGCGCAATTGTGCTCAGT
>NZ_JAUORL010000058.1:0-8307 GCF_030548015.1 Shewanella sp. 4_MG-2023 | reverse complement strand
ACAAAGCAGCGTAAATCCAAGTTATTGATACTGGTATCGGCAGCTTTTAGTCACTTAGGTTAAACCGTCATTTAACATTATGCTTGCAGTGTTTTTAGGCTTGCAAGTAATACACAAAGTAATAAACAAAGCAGCGTAAATCCAAGTTATTGATACTGGTATCGGCAGCTTTTAGTCACTTAGGTTAAACCGTCATTTAACATTATGCTTGCAGTGTTTTTAGGCTTGCAAGTAATACACTAAGCAGCGTAAATCCAAGTTATTGATACTCGCATCGGCTGCAGCAAGCAGTTTCGGCTTAGCATGGAAGGCAATACCAAAATCAGCAGCATTAACCATAGGAATATCGTTGGCGCCATCGCCAATGGCCAGCCGTTGCCCTGCAGCAATTTGCCAAGTGGCACTGCACTTATCAATCACATTGGCTTTATATTGGGCATCAACCACATCACCTGTTACTTCACCGGTTAACTTACCCGCTTCAATGACCAGCTCATTGGCGTAAGCGGCATCTAAATCCAGTAAATCTTTTAAATAGCCCACAAATGGGGTGAATCCGCCCGAGGCTAACACTAACTTCCACTCGTTAGACTTTAGCTCTGCCACTAGGCTTTTAAGTCCTGGCATCAAAGGAAGTTGCTCACATAAAGTGCTGATAATACTCTCATTGGCGCCTGCAAGCTTACTGACCCTTAAGCGTAAACTCTCTTCAAAGTCTAATTCCCCTTGCATGGCCCTTTCGGTGACTTCTGATACCGCCTCACCCACGCCAGCCATCACAGCTAATTCATCAATACATTCTATTTGAATCGCGGTGGAGTCCATATCCATCACTAATAGACCCGGTTTAAATAAGCTCGCTAGCGGCGCGGTTATATTGAGAAGTTCTGCTTTTACCTGCTGCGGAAATTGACTCATCAGTGTCCCTAAAGCTGAGGTTGAGGCAAGTTCAAAACCTTGTAAATCGTTATGTCTCATCAAAGGCGTAATCGCGCAGTCTTGGGTTAACTTTGCCAGCCAGTCATTAATGGCCCCAAAAGATTGCGCTTCAAATACCACTCTAAAACGATAAGGGTACTTAACCTGAACATTGTTAAGATACTCGTCTTCAAAATAACGAGTTAAAGTGACATGATTATGGCTATACGTCGCATCAAATGTTGAGAATAACCACGTTAATGGCTGAATATTTACCTGAGTTTCCATGGACTGCATTTCCCCAATGATTGCGACTATCTACAATGAATTATTTCGATTAGTATTAATTAAATAGAAAAATGACCAAGGATTAAAGTGATTTTTGTTAAAGGTCTTAAAAAAAGCCAAAAAATCAGCAGATTAATTCAAATCAGCATTGCTGTAATTTTATTATTTGCTTTAGTGCATTTATGGAAGTCGAGCCTTAATAACGGTCAGCAACTGCTGAGTTCGCAAACCCAAATCATGGCGCGCTTATTAGCTCAACAAGTGGCCAATGGCGCAGCCCCAGCAATGCATCTACAAAATGATGAGCAACTACAATGGCTAGCCAATGCGCTCGTGCTCGACCCGAAAGTGATGTCAGTGAACATGTACAGTACTCAAGGGGTAAGGCTGGCGTTTGCCCAAAGCGTATCAGACATCGAATTTGACGCCGATGATAAAGTACTAACTGAGATGTTATCGCCCTACCCACCTTTAATTGAAAACGTGCTTCAAGGTGACAATAACTTAGGCTATATCGAGGTGAGGTTAAACTTACATATTTTCTTTGATGAATTAAAAAGCCACTATCAAGAAAATATGAAGCAACAACAAATTATGCTGATTATTGCAGGTATTATTGGTTTGCTGCTGTCGCGGGTCTTTTCGTTTAAACGCGCAGATTTCGACCGACGTAAAACTCGCGCCAAACAAGGACGTAAAAATAGCCAATTAGTGCAAAAAAGCTTGTCTGAAGAAATGCATCAACTTGAAGATAGCCGGACTGAACCGGCAGATATGGATGACCAAAGCGCTAACCCAAAATCCTCACTGATAACAGAGTCTGATAGCGATGAAAATATGACTTTTAAACAAGAGATACTAGAAGCCGAAAACCTCAGACTTGATGATAAAAGTAAAGCCAATTAACCATTAAAAAAAAAGCGTAACTGATAAATCAGTTACGCTTTTTTACGAAATAATAAACGTTAAATTACAGAGTAACTACTGCATCTAATGTCATGATAATCATTTCGTTGAAAGTATTTTGACGTTCATCAGAAGTGGTTTTTTCTCCGGTTCTGATGTGGTCAGAAACTGTCACTACGCATAATGCTTTAGCGCCAAGTTCGTGTGCAACACCGTAAAGGCCTGCCGCTTCCATTTCGACCCCAAGTACACCCATTTTTTCCATGGTATCGAACATAGAAGGATCTGGAGTGTAGAATAAATCAGCAGAGAAAACGTTACCTACACGCACTTTAGTTTCGTGCGTTTTAGCTGATTCGATCACTGCGTTCATTAAGCCATAATCTGCAATCGCAGCAAAATCTTGACCTTTAAAGCGTAAACGGTTTGCTTGCGAGTCAGTACAAGCGCCCATTCCGATAATCACATCACGCACTTTTACGTCAGTGCTAATTGCGCCACAAGAACCCACACGGATTAGGTTTTTAACGCCGTAATCAGAAATAAGCTCATGCGCATAAATAGAACATGATGGAATACCCATACCAGAACCCATTACAGATACACGAGTACCTTTATATGTTCCAGTAAAACCAAGCATGTTACGTACATCAGTAACTTGCTCTACATTTTCTAAAAATGTTTCAGCAATATATTTTGCACGTAATGGATCGCCTGGGAATAAAACTGTTTCAGCAAATGCACCGTCAACAGCATTAATATGTGGTGTAGCCATGGAAAAACCCCTATATTTTTATCGTATATCTTTATATGTGGGCAGCAAAGTCATCCCCTTCGCTGCCGGACGTGATTCTACTATATTTATTAACAGATTAACCTTAGTAGATAGCATTTGAATCATCAATTAATGAATGATTCGCCATAATCCATAGGTTCAAGCTTAAAATACGTCGCAATAGACTGCCCAATGTCGGCAAAACTGTTTCTACGGCCTAATGAACCGGCAGCTAACCCCGCGCCTAAAGCAATCACAGGAACACGTTCGCGGGTATGCTCGGTGCCAACCCAGCTTGGATCGCAACCATGATCGGCTGTCAGTAATAACAAGTCATCAGGGTTAAGTAAGGCTAATAACTCTGGCAAACGTTGGTCAAAGTATTCTAAAGCTTTGGCGTAACCGGCAATATCACGACGGTGTCCGTAGTGGGAATCAAAGTCAACAAAGTTAGTAAATACAATGGTGTTATCTTCAGCACGCTTGATTTGCTCAAGGGTTGCATCGAATAACTCTTCAAGACCTGTTGCCTTAAATTTCTGGGTAATACCGCTGTTAGCATAAATATCGGCAATTTTACCAATACTCACCACTTCACCACCGGCATCTTTAAGCTTATCTAATACCGTTGGCGCTGGCGGTAATACCGCATAATCATGTCGATTACCTGTACGGGCAAAATCTTCAGGACCCGAGCCCACAAATGGACGCGCAATCACGCGGCCAATATTGTAAGGCTCTAGCTCTTCACGGGTAATTTCGCACAAACGGTATAGGTTTTCTAAACCAAATGATTCTTCATGACAGGCAATTTGAAAAACTGAATCAGCTGAAGTATAAAAAATTGGCTTACCGCTGCGCATGTGTTCTTCGCCAAGTTCTTCTAAAATTGTTGTACCTGAAGCATGGCAATTACCCAAAAAGTCGGTTAAGCCCGCACGTTTGAGGATTTTATCCGTAAGCTCTTTTGGAAAAGAGTTGGTTAAATCAGAAAAGTAACCCCATTCATACAATACTGGCACGCCAGCCATTTCCCAGTGTCCACTAGGCGTATCTTTACCTGAGCTTAATTCATCCGCATGGCCATAAGCGCCAATCACGTCGATATTATCAGCGAAACCATCGGCGAATTTACCCGTACTTTCAAAACCTAAATGGCCTAGACCGAGCTTTGCCAGGTTTGGCAGTGTTAATGGTCCTTTTCGGCCAATATCGGCTCGGCCTTCAGCACAGGCTTTAGCAATATGACCAAAGGTATCTGAACCTGTATCTCCGAATTTTTCAGCATCAGTGGCAGCACCAACACCAAAAGAATCCAACATTAAAATAAATGTACGTTTCATAATTTTTACTCCATTATAAATCTGAAGCGCGGATATAACGGTAGATTTCAGGCGTCTTTTCTGGCGCAGAATCTTCAATGTTAATCGCCTGCTGAACGGCAGCAGAGGCTTCTTCGAAAGCGGCTTCAGATTGAGCATGTACCATGGCGATAGGCTTATCAGCTGATATCTCATCACCTAATGCACATACTTCTGTTAATCCAACGCTATAATCTAATGCGTCGCCAGGCTTTCTGCGGCCACCACCTAAGGTCACTACCGCTAAACCTAACTCTCGGGTATCCATGCTATGAGCAAAACCCTGTTTGTTGGCATACACAGGACGAATAATTTTCGCCTGTGGCAAATATTTGTCATAAGACTCAACAAAATCTGCTGGCCCGCCAAGGCCTGATACCATACGGCCAAAAATTTCAGCCGCTTTACCATTATTTAAAACAGTATTTAATTTTGTACGTGCGTCAGCATCATTTTGCGCAATGCCGCCAAGTACGAGCATTTCAGCACATAGGCCCATAGTGACTTCGTAAAGACGTGGGTTACGGTAAGCGCCAGTTAAAAAGTTAATCGCTTCACGCACTTCAACCGCGTTACCGGCACATGATGCCAATACTTGGTTCATGTCAGTTAATAAAGCGGTAGTTTTAGTGCCAGCACCGTTTGCCACTGCTGTAATACTGCGAGCAAGTTCTTCAGAGGCTTCATAAGTAGGCATGAATGCGCCGCTACCGACTTTGACGTCCATTGCTAAAGCATCTAGCCCAGCTGCGAGCTTTTTAGAAAGAATTGAAGCAGTAATTAACGAGATAGACTCAACGGTTGCGGTATTATCACGGATTGAATAGAAACGCTTATCGGCAGGGACTAAATCACCGGTTTGGCCAATAATGGCAACGCCAGCTTCTTTAACTACTTTGCGAAACAACTCACTTGATGGCTCGGTTTGGTAACCAGGAATGGCATCAAATTTATCTAAGGTGCCGCCAGTATGACCAAGGCCGCGACCCGAAATCATCGGTACATAACCACCACATGCCGCCGCCATTGGGCCAAGCATCAGGCTAATGACATCACCAACACCGCCGGTGCTGTGCTTATCAATAATGGGGCCGTCAAGTGACAGTGCATCCCAGTTTAATACAGTACCTGAGTCACGCATACCTGTGGTTAAGGCAATACGTTCATCCATGTTCATATCTTGAAAATAAACAGCCATACCAAAAGCGGCTATTTGGCCTTCTGAAACGGTATTTTGAGTAATGCCATCAACAAAAAATTGAATTTCAGCTGCGCTTAATGCATCACCATTACGTTTTTTACGAATAATTTCTTGAGCGAGAAACATGCTACTTCCTCCAGCAAGATGAATTTATTGAGCCATCTTGCTACAACAATAAGGCACCGAATGGGCTAAAATGATCCATTCGGTGCATGCTAAATCGTTATGTCAAAACCGTACAATACTAACTTTGATTAGTAACCTTGTGCACCAGCAGGCGCATCGGCTAACTCAAGAGTATGAAGTAAGCTAGTTAATAAGCTTGAAGCGCCGAATCTAAAGTGTGCCGGAGTAACCCAGTCAGCACCTAGAATGCGTTCAGCTAAACCTAAAAACTCGGCAGTTTTAGCCGCGTCACGTACACCACCGGCTGGTTTAAAACCAACATTGGTGTTCTTTTCGCTAATCACGGTTAACATAATTTCAGCCGCTTCAAGTGTGGCATTAACCGGTACTTTACCGGTTGATGTTTTGATAAAGTCAGCACCTGCATCAATTGAAAGCTCAGATGCTTTACGAATTAACGCTGCATCTTTTAACTCACCTGATTCGATAATCACTTTTAAGATAGCTTGATCGCCACAGGCTTCTTTACACGCTTTGACTAGCTCAAAACCTAAGCTTTCGTTGCCAGCCATTAATGAGCGGTATGGAAATACCACATCAACTTCGTCTGCGCCGTAAGCGACTGCGGCACGGGTTTCTAATACTGCGATAGCAATATCGTCATTACCGTGTGGGAAGTTAGTCACTGTGGCGATTTTGATGTCTTCACAATCAAGTTCGTTTAAGGTTTTACGAGCGATAGGGATAAAACGAGGGTAAATACAAATTGCAGCGGTATGTCCAGCAGCAGTATTCGCTTTATGACATAAATCAATGACCTTTTGGTCAGTATCATCATCATTTAATGTGGTTAAATCCATTAATGAAATGCCAAGTTGTGCTGCTTTTTTTAAATCACTCATGTGTGCTCTCCAAAACAAAAAATAAATTAATCTTGTTATGGCAATGCAATTAAGCTGGCATTAGGGTGTTGATGGGGCCGGGCCTTCGAGCATTGCCAGTAAATAAATTCATAAATTACTGAACTAAGTATTCAACCTGATAACGAGTACCACGACTTGAATCCTTGAAGACCGGAAGAGGTGAAACAAAGATTATTGTTTCATCCATTCCGCGAAAAATCCGTTTTAGCGCGCAAATCAATCCAAATTAATGACAAGCTAATATCACTTATTTGGACCTTAATATTTATCTAAATACACTTTAGCAAATTCTACGGTATATTTAAGTAAATACTAACATAAATTAATAAAAAAATAGAGCCACACAAGTGTGGCTCTATACTTTCAAGCAATCTTAGAACTTGTAAGTTGCTGTGAAGTAATGTGCGAAACCGGTAGTTTCTAGACCGAATGTACCTTCATCTTTAAGAAGGTAAACGTCTTTATACGCTTTTAAGCCGTAACCTAGTGCGTAGTTGTCTGAATGCCAATGTAAACCGAAATATGCCGCGCCACCGTTAGAGGTGAAAGTAGTGTTGTAGAATGAACCATCGTCATTATACGCATTAACTTCATCTGCACCGAACTGGTAATCAACATAGCCCTGGAAAGAAATAAAAGTACCGTTATCAAAGTTAACCACTGGCTTAAACCAGTTAGCTGAGAACTGGTAACCGTTCCACTCTTTGGCATTTAGGTCGTAGAAACCGTATAAGTTCATGCCAGTTTTACCTAACCATGGAACCATAACGTCAGCACCGATACCAACTGAAGCGTTGTTTACGTCACCGTCGTAAACGTTGCCATTTTTATCAGTACCTGAGATAGCGCCGCCACCGAAGTTGAACAAAGTTGAGATGTAAACTTCTTGAACTGGGCCAAAAGAAAGGTCTTTGCCAGTGATTGCATCAAGAGAAAAACGTGGAGCAAACTTCATGAACATCTTGCTAGCACCAGCGCCTTTGTCGCCATAATTCTGGTTAGTGATGTTAAAAACATCCACGTAGCCATACAGATCAACAATACCAGCGCGACCACCAAATTCCATTTCTAAGTAGTCATGGCCATTATCAGTAGAACCATCGCGTGGAAGCTCATTTACTGCGTACATTGCGTTGAACTGCATCCAGCTGTAATCGCCAGAACGTAAATCGGTACGGTCAGCAGCCATTGCTGGTGCAGACATTGCAGCAACAGTTGTTGCAGCTAAAGCTAAAGTTTTAACGTTTTTCATTATCAACCCCATTGATATTTGTTTTTAACCACCTACATGGATGGCGTTTTTTATAAACGTTCGCATTGTACCTATTTCGGCCAAAAGCTCAATACAAAAAAGACAAAATACGAATACTTAATCCCAAAACGTGAACAATGTCGCTACTTTTAACTAACAACCAATAATTAAATAATCTATAAAACTATTTATATGCCCAATATCATTATATAAAACCTTAGCAAGTAACATACCATAAACAGCTGTAGCAAAAGTTGATTAAGTAAAATTCACTGAGAATGGCTGTTTTTAAAGACAAAAAAAGCCGTTATTACTAAATGATAACGACCTTTTTATTGGTAATGTTTAAATCATGGTAGTGATAACATCGCTAAAAATTGACCCGTAAATGTTGCACCCAAAAAGTTGACAAGCGAGCTAGCAATAACGGCACGTATATTAAGCTCAGCAAGCTCATGGTGACCAGTAGGCACCATTGAACCAGCTAATCCAGCTAATCCAGCTAATCCAGCTAATCCAGCTAATCCAGCTAATCCAGCTAATCCAGCTAATCCAGC
>NZ_JAUORL010000057.1:0-9517 GCF_030548015.1 Shewanella sp. 4_MG-2023 | reverse complement strand
AGAGTCTGTACTGGATTTTGAAGCCTTTTAAAGATCGGTCAACCGATCATATTGGCCTTAACTGATCGGCATTACGCTCAGGCGCCCTTTTGTTTTTAATATTATTTCAAAGCTACTTCTGAAATTGATAAACACTGCCAAGCTTTAATATCTGAGTTAACTCATCCAATGCAGTGCGCGATTCTATAATTAACTGCGGATCGGCTAAATCAGCCACAACTAAGCTGTCACGGTAATGCTTGTCTACCCATAGATTTAAGCGGCTAAATAAAGCGTCATTCATCAAGGTGTTTTGATTGACTGCGGAGATTTCTAACTCACTCATAGCAACACGTAGACGTAAACATGCTGGGCCGCCACCATTTTGCATGCTTTGCTTTACATCATAATATTGAACTTGCTTGATTGGTGTACCTAACGTAACTAATTCGTTTAGATAGGCAAATACTGCAGGATTTTCTTGGCAGTTAGTTGGGGCAATGATTGCCATTTCGCCATTGGGTAGGGTGATAATTTGGGTATTAAATAAGTAGCTCTTAACGGCATCATTTATCGAGACTTGTTCAGTAGAAACTTTAACAAAGTGAACATCAGCATTCATTTTGCGGCGAATTTCTTCAAATTTCGCGTCAGTATTTAAAAAAGCCTGTTCGTGATAGAACAACACATTTTGGTTGCCTACTGAAATAACATCGTTATGGAAAACACCTTGATCGATTACATGAGGGTTTTGTTGGATAAAAACACTGCTTTCGTCATCTAATTGATGCAAACGTGCAACAGCTTGCGATGCTTCTAATGTTTGTCTTGCTGGAAACTTTGTTGGTTTTATCGCATTCGGATTTGTGGCTTCTTGGCCGTATACAAATAACTCAACACCTGAGTGACCGTAATCATTACAAAGGCGAGTATGATTAGCCGCGCCTTCATCACCAAAACTTGCGTGTTCAGGTAAATGTTGATGATGTTTGAAGAAACGCTCGTCTTTAAAAGTCGCTTTGAGGATATTACCAGTAGTGATAGGTTCAATACTGCGGTGTAACTTGTCGACTAAGTTTGCAGGCGTGAAGTGAACTTTACCATCACGAGTATCAGCACTAGGAGACACTGTCGCTGCATTTGCGGTCCACATAGATGAAGCACTACAGCAGGCATTGAGTAATGCAGGAGCTTGCTTGGCGGCTTGTGTTAACACTTCAGCGTCAGAGCCAGCAAAACCCATACGGCGTAGCGAATAAAGGTCTGGACGCTCTTGAGGGGCTAACACACCTTGAATCATGCCAAGATCTGCGAGTGACTTTGCTTTTTGAAGCCCTTGCTTAGCGGCAGCCTTAGGGTTTGATGCTTGGGCAGCGTTACTGTATGAAGCAACGTTACCAAAAGATAGCCCTGCATAGTTGTGCGTTGGCCCGACTAGACCATCGAAGTTCGCTTCAAAGTGCTTCATTTATTTTCCTTAATAGTCATTCTTATTGTTATTTAAATAGGTTTTTTACGATTTAATTTTGTGAAATTACCGTCAGTATACTGATGATATAAGGGTTAACAAGCGGTGACTCGGGTCGCAAATATTGAAAAAGTGACTAAACATGCACAAGTTTTACTTGCTAGACCCTAAATAATGAAATATTACTTTTTATTAACGCAATATTATTTTTTCTCCTTTTTTATAATTGATTAAAAAATGGCTCGCTGGACACATATTAGAGGTATTTACTTGAAACATTCGTCTCAACACTCTATATATGGAACCAATTTATATCTGTTAGAGACTTTTTGGCGCAAATTAAACTATGGGTAAATCACTAGTTATTGTCGAATCGCCGGCCAAAGCCAAGACTATTAATAAGTACCTTGGTAAAGAATTCATCGTTAAATCGAGTGTAGGTCACATCCGTGATTTGCCTACATCATCATCGCCAGACAGCACGGTAGCGACTAAAACGCCGGCTGAAGTTAGAAAAATGGCGCCTGAAGAAAAAGCTAAATACAAACTCGCGCGGGATAAACGAGCTTTAGTTGCCCGTATGGGGATTAACCCAGAAAAAGGCTGGGCGGCTAAGTATCAAATCCTACCAGGTAAAGAAAAAGTCGTTAAAGAACTGCAAGCATTAGCTGAAACTGCTGACCACATCTATCTCGCAACCGATTTGGATAGAGAGGGTGAGGCAATTGCATGGCATTTGCAGGAAATTATTGGTGGTGACGAATCTCGTTATCAGCGCGTTGTGTTCAACGAAATTACCAAAACAGCCATTCAAGATGCATTTAGCAAACCATCTGTACTTGATACCAACATGGTTAACGCACAACAAGCGCGTCGCTTTTTAGACCGAGTTGTGGGTTTCATGGTGTCGCCATTACTTTGGAAAAAAGTAGCTCGCGGTTTATCTGCAGGCCGTGTTCAATCGGTAGCCGTTAGACTGGTAGTTGAGCGTGAAGGTGAGATTAAGGCATTTGTCCCTGAAGAATTTTGGGATGTGCATGCTGATTTAGCAACTTCGCAAGCTCAAAAGCTAAAAATGCAAGTGGCAAAATATCAGTCGGCGGCCTTTAGTCCAATTAATGAAGCTCAAGCTCAAGTAGCGTTAGATGCGTTAAAAGATTCAAAGTTTGTGGTTACCGGTCGTGATGATAAAGCGACATCAAGTAAACCATCAGCGCCTTATATCACCTCAACATTACAACAAGCAGCGAGTACTCGTCTTGGTTTTGGTGTTAAAAAGACCATGATGATGGCGCAGCGTCTTTATGAAGCAGGGCATATTACCTATATGCGTACCGACTCGACTAATTTAAGTCAAGAAGCGGTAGATGGCGTACGGGAAATGATCGCTTCTGAGTACGGCAACGACTATTTACCAGAAAACCCAATTCGATATGGTAGTAAAGAGGGCGCTCAAGAGGCGCATGAGGCTATCAGACCGTCTAATGTTAAAATCCTATCAGCTACAATGACTGACATGGAAAGAGACGCTCAGCGCCTTTATGAGCTTATTTGGCGCCAATTCGTTGCATGTCAAATGAATCCAGCTAAATATGATGCGACTCGTTTGACTGTGACTGCAGGTGATTACGAACTTAAAGCTAGTGGTCGTACACTGCGCTTTGACGGTTGGACTAAAGTGCAACCGCCAATGGGTAAGAAGAACGAAGAAGACAAGACTTTGCCAGTGGTTAATAAAGGCGATGTGTTAGATCTAAATGAATTGTTACCTAAACAACATTTTACTAAGCCGCCTGCACGTTTTAGTGAAGCGTCATTAGTTAAAGAGCTTGAAAAGCGCGGTATCGGTCGTCCATCAACCTATGCAACGATTATTTCAACTATTCAAGACCGCGGTTATGTAAAAGTAGAAAACCGTCGATTCTTCGCTGAAAAGATGGGTGAAATTGTTAGTGACCGTTTAGTTGAAAGCTTCAGTGACATTATGAACTTTGACTTTACAGCTAGCATGGAGCAAACCCTTGATGATGTCGCTCAAGGTAAACTTGAGTGGAAAAAAGTCCTTGATGGTTTCTATGGCGATTTAACTAAGCAACTTAAACATGCAGAGTTAGATCCGGAAGAAGGCGGCATGCGTCTAAATGAGATGGTGCTGGCTGAAGACATTAAGTGTCCAACCTGTGGTCGCCCAATGGGTATTCGTACCGGCACCACCGGTGTGTTCTTAGGCTGTTCTGGTTATGCTTTACCGCCAAAAGAGCGCTGTAAAACCACCATGAACTTAACACCAGGTGAAGAAGCTGTCAGCGACAATGAAGATGCTGAAACTGATGCACTGCGTGCTAAACATCGTTGTGTTAAATGTGGCACCGCAATGGACAGTTATCTCATCGATGAAGAACGTAAATTACATGTTTGTGGTAATAACCCAACCTGTGAAGGTTACGAAATCGAAGCTGGTCAATTTAAGATTAAAGGTTATGAAGGACCAATCATTGAATGCGATAAGTGCGGCAATGATATGGAACTTAAAAATGGCCGCTTTGGTAAATACTTTGGTTGTACCAACACCGAATGTAAAAATACCCGCAAGTTACTAAAAAGCGGCGAAGCGGCGCCACCTAAAGAAGATCCTATCTTCTTACCTGATTTGAAATGTACTAAGTCTGATGCACATTTTGTATTGCGTGACGGCGCGGCAGGTATTTTCCTTGCAGCAAGTACGTTCCCTAAATCTCGTGAAACACGAGCGCCTTTGGTTGAAGAACTGGTTCATTATCGTGAGCAACTTTGGCCAAAATATCAGTACCTTGCCGATGCGCCAGTTACCGATGATGATGGTAATAAAGCCGCAGTTAAATTTAGTCGTAAAACCAAAGAGCAATATGTTGCTACTGAAGTTGACGGAAAAGCCACTGGTTGGTCATCAAAATTCATTGGTGGCAAATGGGTGAGCGAATCAACTAAGAAAAAGCCAGCTAAGAAAGCGGCGGCCAAAAAGCCAGCAGCGAAAAAAACAGTAAAGAAAAAGGAAGATTAATCTTCTTTCTCTAACAAATTAGCGATTGAAAAAAATGGGACCATAGGGTCCCATTTTTATTGCTCAATTTTCATGTTTTTTAATCATCTAAATAAACAGCTATAGGATAATTAGCATTGCTGTTTTGATTATTAGGGGGCGATTATATTTCACTCAATAAAAAAACCTCCGAAGAGGCTTTAAAATCTGTAAATTAAATAAGTTAACCCGTTACCACTTCTTTTTAGGTTGAAACAACATATCAATATCATCACCTTCATTTTTATTCGGTTTTACTGCATCTGGGATCACTTGTTTTTGCTGTGAGTTAATCTCACTGAGTAACTCCTTTGCTTCGTCAACTTTGCGGGAAATAAATGGGTCATCCGGGGTTTTCGCTTTAATCGCTTGCAGTGTGGCTAGCGCCTTCGACACCATTTGCTTAGAAGAGCCAAATTGTTTTAGCGAATTAGACGCTCTTGCTCTTGAAAGCATGGATTCAACATTGATGCGTAACTGGTAACTGTCGATACGACTTTCTGCTTCAGCAAACACCTGCGGCTCTATTTTACCTTTATTATTTTCTGCCCGAACAATGGCTTTTAATTTTTTAAGCATTTGTACTAATTCTAGAATTTGCTTGTCATTGTCAGGTAAACGAAAGTTTTCTATGGCTAAGGCTTGCATTGCATTGTTATTTAAATTGGTTATTTGCGCTTGAATATCAATTTGTCTGCGTTGGTAATCCGCCTGCTGAGGCTGATTTACTAAATAGGAAACCGACACCTGTAGGGCTTCATTGATGCGTTTATATAACACCAAAATAATACTGCTAGGAAAAGAAGCTAAGCCGGTGCTGGAAAGTACTGACTCAGTTTCATCTATGATGGCTCGCTGACGTTTTAATTCCATTCGGCGTTCGGCTTCAGCACGCTCTTTTTGTTGTTGTATCAGACTGATACCAATGATGAGGAGAAAAAGTGCACCTATAAGGATCAGTACCAAAGTAAAGGTCATGTGGTTTCCATTCAATAATAAAATTGGACAGTGGCTTAACTGCCACTTTTATAAATATCTAAGCTGGTATTCTAGCTTATGAAAAAGTGTGTGTCGTAAAAAAGTCTTACATTGTGACGAAAAATTGTGGAAATAGTGACACAGTGGTCAAGATTAGCATTACAGAGCAATAACATGCAAAACTCTCAATGTTGTTATTACTGTTTGCATTAATATTTTAGATGTTCTATAACATTTAGCTATAAGGTTAAAATAATATGTGATTGGCAAGGGTGAAGGTCGTAACATGAAATTACAGCAACTAAGATATATTGCCGAAGTGGTAAAACATAATTTAAATGTCTCGGCTACCGCTGAAGACCTTTATACTTCTCAGCCGGGGATCAGCAAACAAGTACGGATGCTAGAAGATGAGTTAGGGATCCAAATCTTTGGTCGCAGTGGTAAACATCTTACACATGTGACCCCAGCAGGCCAAATGGTCATTGATATTTCTAATGACATTTTGGGTAAAGTTGAAAGCATTAAAAAAGTATCAGAAGAATATACCCAGCCTAACCAAGGCGAGCTGAATATCGCAACGACAGATACTCAGGCCCGTTACGCTTTACCGCAAGTGATTAAGCCTTTTATTAAGCGCTATCCGAAAGTTAACTTACATATGCACCAAGGTACGCCATCGCAAATTAGTGAACAAGCTGCTCGCGGTGATGCCGACTTTGCCATTGCAACTGAAGCTATGCATCTGTATTCAGACTTAATTATGTTGCCTTGTTACCATTGGAACCGTTCTGTGGTGGTGACCAAAGATCATCCGTTGGCCAATCGTAAAACATTAACCATTGAAGATTTAGCTGAATTTCCGTTAGTGACTTATGTGTTTGGCTTTGATAAAGCCTCAGAAATAGAAAAATCATTTAATAAAGCCGAACTTGAGCCCAGAGTGGTATTTAGTGCTACGAGCGCTGACGTGCTAAAAACCTATGTCAGATTAGGCCTAGGTGTGGGTGTTATTGCTTCTATGGCCATTGACCCAATTATTGATAAAGACTTGGTTGCCATTGACGCAAGTCATTTATTTGCCCACAGCACCACTAAAATAGGCTTTAGACGTGGCAGCTTTTTAAGAAGTTACATGTATGACTTTATGTATAACTTCGCCCCGCATCTCACCCGTGATGTGGTAGAAAAAGCGGTTGCGTTACGTGATCAGCAATTGATTGATGAAATGTTTGCAGGCATGACGTTACCTGTTCGCTAGTTTTGAACTTGAAGGGGGCATAAGCTGTGTTCAAACAAAAAAATCTCGCGAATGCGAGATTTTTTATTTGAAGCTGATAGCAAGTTAACGTGATTTAGTCTGGTGCGTAACCATGCACACCAATCGCTTTATCATCTAAATAGGCGATGTTATCCACCATTTTTAAACGCTGTAAGCTGAACCACTTAACGACCAGTGGGTAAATAGCATGCTCTTGTTCATGTACACGTGCTGCAAGCGTATCAACATCTTCTTCTTCATAAACCGGTACTTTAGCCTGCAAAATCACAGGCCCAGCGTCAAGCTGCGGAATAACAAAGTGCACACTGGCGCCATGTTCAGCATCTTTGGCATCTATGGCTCTTTGATGGGTATTTAATCCAGTGTATTTAGGCAATAAAGAAGGATGGATGTTGATTATCTTTCCCAGATATTGGCTAACAAATTCATCAGATAAAATCCGCATAAAGCCAGCAAGTACAATTAAGTCAGGTTGATATTTCTCGATGGCTTGCTTCAGGCGTTGATCATAATGGACTCGAGTTTCATCTTTGCGTGCAATAACGCAGCTAGTATCAATTTCACTCTGATGCGCACGGATTAATCCATAGGCATCAGGCTTGTTACTAATTACGCCGACTACCTCAGCACTGACATTGTCATCGCAACCATCAATAATGGCTTGTAAATTACTACCATTACCAGAGATGAGTACTAGAACACGACAGCAATCAGTCATCTAGTTAATCTCCACTTGCTCTTCGTCACCTTGGCGAGTAGCAATTTCACCGATTAACCAAGCGTTTTCACCTTCAGCTTGTAGCAAGGTTAATGCGGCATCAACTTGCTCTGCTGGTAAGGCGATTATCATGCCTACACCGCAGTTAAAGGTGCGGTACATTTCAAATTGTTCAATGTTGCCGTTTTCCATTAACCAATCGAAAACCACAGGCCACTGCCAAGAATCACCTTTGACAACTGCTTTGCAATCGTTTGGCAGTACACGAGGAATATTTTCCCAGAAGCCACCGCCAGTGATATGAGCCATGGCATGCACTTCTGTTTGTTCAAGCAGCTTTAAAAGCGGCTTAACATAAATTCTTGTTGGTTCTAACAGATGATCGATTAGCGGCTTACCGGCTAAATCTTGCTTAGGATCCGCTTTGCTTACTTCAAGTACTTTACGAATTAAAGAATATCCATTTGAATGAGGACCAGTAGAACCCAGAGCAATTAACGCATCGCCTGATTTTACTTTAGTACCATCGATGAGGTTTTCTTTTTCAGCAACGCCAACACAAAAGCCTGCTAAATCGTAATCTTCACCTTCGTACATACCTGGCATTTCAGCGGTTTCACCACCGATTAATGCACAACCAGACTGAAAACAGCCTTCTGCAATGCCATTAACAACTGAAGTTGCGGTTTCGACATCAAGCTTGCCTGTTGCGTAGTAATCAAGGAAGAATAAAGGCTCTGCACCAGATACGATTAGGTCATTAACACACATAGCAACTAAATCAACACCGACAGTGTCATGCTTTTTGTAATCAATGGCTAAACGCAGTTTTGTACCAACACCGTCAGTACCAGAAACTAATACAGGGTGTTTATATTTAGTTGGTAGCTCGCATAGCGCGCCAAAACCACCTAAATTGCCCATAACTTCAGGACGATGAGTGCGTTTTACTGCAGTTTTAATGTTATCTACTAATGCATTACCAGCATCGATATCAACGCCAGCGTCTTTGTAACTAAGTGGTGTAGGAGTAGTCACGGAGGATCCTCTAGGGTACATCGTTTTATGGGATTTTATGCGGCGATATTCTAACAGCTTGTGATCGTCGTCGAAAGCCATCATTTGGATTTATGCGCCCATGAAAACAGTTTTCTGTAATAGTTTTATTGTTTTAGCGTGAGATTGTTTGCAAATATGAAACTTTATGTTTTCTAATGAGGATAAATAAACTAAGATTTGAAGAATTTGCGAAAAATATCTCATCAATAGGAGTGCAAAAATGAAAGTCGTTGAAGTTAAACACCCGCTAATCCGCCATAAAGTGGGTTTAATGCGTGAAGCTGATATTAGTACTAAAAGATTTCGTGAGCTTGCTACTGAAGTCGGTAGTTTATTAACTTATGAAGCCACTTCTGATTTTGAAACTGAAAAAGTAACCATCCCTGGCTGGAACGGCCCTGTTGAAATTGAGCAAATAAAAGGTAAAAAGGTGACAGTGGTACCTATTCTGCGTGCTGGTCTTGGCATGATGGATGGTGTCTTAGAGCATATGCCTAGCGCTAAAATTTCAGTTGTGGGTATTTACCGTGATGAAGAAACACTTGAGCCAGTGCCATATTTTGACAAGTTAGTCAGTAATGTTGATGAGCGTGTTGCCATTGTGGTTGACCCAATGCTTGCTACTGGTGGCTCAATGATTGCGACTATCGATTTACTAAAAAGCCGTGGCTGTGTGTCTATTAAAGCATTAGTGCTTGTGGCGGCCCCTGAAGGTATTAAAGCACTAGAAGCTGCCCATCCTGATATTGAATTATACACTGCCGCTATTGATGACTGCCTAAATGAGCAAGGTTATATTTTACCTGGTTTAGGTGATGCTGGTGATAAGATATTTGGTACTAAGTAACTAACCTCTGTTACTAACATTGTTAAGCAATAAAAAGGGAGCCAATTGGCTTAATGCCGTTCACTTAACGTGAACGGCTTTCTTTTTTATGGGGTATCGGTCCTTCGAACACTTCAGCACTCTAGGGT
>NZ_JAUORL010000056.1:0-10207 GCF_030548015.1 Shewanella sp. 4_MG-2023 | reverse complement strand
CCTTGAGGCTATTGGCCTGTCGCCGTGTCAGTGGATGCGCATTATAGGCAAGTTAAGATTTAGCGCAAGGGCTTTTAGTGATAAAAAAGCAAAAAAAAGATCGCATGATGATCTTTTCATCAAATACGATCTTTTTTAATCAATCCAGGTGTGATTAGTCTATTAAGTAAGCAACCTTATATCACTATCGTTAGACTTTAATTGCAATTTATTGAAACTGTCGTAAAAACTCAACAGCGTTTTCATCATCCCAATCGACATAAGTACGCACATAAGCAACCAATTCACCTTCTTTATTTAGAATAAAGGTCGCTGGTATGGTGTCTAGTGGAAATACTTCTCGTAAATTCTGTCTTGGGTCGTAATAAGAAGTAAAAGCACCTAGACCAATAGAATCAAGGAAAGGGCTAACTTGCTTCTTGCCTTCTGCATCAATAGAGATTGGCATCAACACATATTCGTCTTTACTCAGTGTTTTCTCTAATCGATTTAATGCAGGTAGCTCTCTTACACACGGAGGACACCAGGTCGCCCACATATTAATGATAACAACTTTGCCTTTATGGGCTTCGAAATCAACTTCATTGCCTTCGGCATCATTAAAACCAATGTGTGCAATAGGAAACGGCTGCGCTAATACATTTATCTTATCAAGTGTTGATTGACTAACATGCTGTTGCTGTTTTTCCATTCCAGGATATGCATTAGCGGTAAAACTTACCGCTAATGCACCAAGCATGATCAATTTGATCATCTTGTTCATTTTTCATCTCGCTGTTGCTTGCTTGCTAATAAAGCGGCTAACTCGTCACGATCTGTGTCAGTTAACTCTTGCTCCACATTTGCTGCTTTACCACGTTGTTTACGAACAACAACCAATGCAATGTAAAGTGCAATAAGCATTAGTACAAATGGGCCAATCCATAGAATGTAGGTCTTAGGATCTAATCTTGGCTTATATAGTACAAAGTCACCGTAACGACTTGTCATAAAATCTACTATTTGATCATCACTCTTTCCTTCGTCAACCATGGTGTAGACTTCAAGACGGAGGTCTTGGGCTACTGGCGAATTAGAATCGATCAAGTTCTGATTTTGACACTGTGGGCAACGTAAAGAGTGCGCTAAGTTCAACGCACGCTTTTGGTTATCGATAGATTTAAATTCATAAGTATCTACTGGCGTTGCCATCACATTAAAAGCTAAAACTAAACTTGTCATCAAGCCAACAAGTATTTTCAATGTTTTCATTATTAAACTCCGTCTTGTTTAGCTTCAGCTTGTAACTGTTGGATCATTGGGTAGAGTGTTTCACTCCAGACATTACTATCAACTGGCCCCGCGTAGCGGAAACGGATTATACCGTTATGGTCAACAATGAAACTTTCTGGTGCTCCATATACCCCAAGGTCTAAACCTAAACGTCCATCTTTATCAAAAATGTTAAGCGTGTAGGGATCGCCTTCACGACTTAACTCACGTATTGCTGGCGCACGCTCATCTCGATAATTAACACCATAAATAGGTAAAATATTTTTACGCGCAAGCATCATTAAAAAAGGATGTTCGTATTTACATGCCGGGCACCATGTAGCCCAAACATTGATCATCGACACTTCACCCTTTAAATCAGCTTGCGTTAACATTTCACCCGGCGTTTCAAGGCGTTCAAGTTGGAAAGCCGGTACCGGCTTTCCTTCTAGTGCTGAATCCAGCTTTTGTGGATTTAAGAATAACCCCTGATAAAGAAAAACTCCCATCCCCAAAAACAATACCAATGGTATAAACAGCACCAACTTTTTCATACTTTCTCCGATATATTAAGCAGTGGCTAATTTTGCTTGTTCTGCTTCTTCTTTAGCAGTTTTAGCTTCTTTAACGCGGTAACGCTTGTCTGATGCAGCTAAGAAACCGCCGACCATCATAAAGATTGAACCAAACCAAATCCAACGAACAAACGGTTTATAGTTAAGACGTACAGCAAATTGAGTCATGCTCAATGGATCACCCATAGTCACATATAGATCACGGAACAAGCCCCAATCAATACCTGCTTCAGTCATATCCATCGTACGTACATTGTATTGACGACGATCAGGTCTTAACAATGTAACAAATTCGTCATCGTAATAAACTTCAATCTGACCTTGTTGCGCGGTGTAGTTAGGACCAACCACGTTTTTGGTTTCAATATAGTTGAAGGTATAACCCGCTAACTCTTCACTGAGACCAGGGCCCATACGAACACTTTTCTCAATCGAGTAGTTAGACACCATAGTGGCACCAACAATTGATACGGCAATACCTAAATGGGCAATAATCATCCCCATTTCACTACGGCCTATCTTGTTAAGGGTGAACTTACCTTCTTTGTCAGTTACTAGGTTATATGCCGCTCTGAAGGTTGCTAGTGCTACCCATGTCGCAGCAGCAATACCGAATGCAACCCAAAGGTTCATTTCGTTACCAGCGATAAATGGTGTTGCCAAACCAACAATTGCAGCCACAATCGCAGGGATCATAAGTTGGCGTTTAATCTCACCCGCTTTAGATTTTTTCCAGCGAATGATTGGGCCAATTCCCATGAAGCCAAACAGTACAAGTACAATTGGTACAAATACAGCGTTGAAATATGGAGGTCCTACAGAGATTTTGCCCATACCTAATGCATCAATTAGCAATGGATATAGCGTACCAAGTAGTACAGTACCTGCTGCAACAGTTAATAACACATTACATACAAGTAAGAAGGTCTCTTTAGATTTGAGTTCAAACCTTGCAGGACTGCTCATTTGACTTGCTCTTAACGCAAACAAGGTCAAGGAGCCACCAACTGCGAGGCCAAGCAAGAGCAGAATAAACATACCACGGCTAGGATCGGCTGCAAATGAATGCACTGATGTTAAAACACCTGAACGAACAATAAAGGTACCTAGCAAGCTTAATGAGAAAGCGAATATTGACAGTAATACGGTCCAGTTACGGAATGCGCCACGTTTTTCAGTCACAATAAGTGAATGCACTAACGCTGTACCGATTAACCAAGGCATGAACGATGCGTTTTCAACTGGATCCCAGAACCACCAGCCGCCCCAGCCAAGTTCGTAGTATGCCCACCAAGAGCCTAACGAGATACCGCCTGTTAGGAATACCCAAGCTGCTAGTGTCCAAGGACGTGACCAACGAGCCCAAGCAGAATCTAGACGACCACTCATAAGCGCAGCAATAGCAAATGCAAAGCTAACTGAGAAACCAACATACCCCAAGTACAACATTGGTGGATGGAAGATTAAGCCCACATCTTGCAACATTGGGTTTAAATCTCGACCTTCCATCGGCATTGGGAAAATACGCTCAAATGGGCTTGAAGTGATTAGCATGAATAAAGAGAAGCCAACAATGATCATTGCTAATACCGCAAGAACACGTGCGATAAAGACTTCTTCCATACCTTTACTGAACAATGCAACTGATGCAGCCCAGACAGATATAGAGAATACCCAGAATAGAAGTGACCCTTCATGGCCACCCCACACTGCTGCAATCTTAAAGAAGATTGGCAATTGTGAGTTTGAATGATGTGCGACATAAGCCACAGAGAAGTCATCAACGGCAAAACTATAGCCTAGGCTGATAACTGAAAGAGCGATGAAAAAGAACATACCGTAACAAATCGGCCAAGCATATCTTACGAGATACTGGTCCTTACGGGCTGCACCAATTAACGGCACGGTCATTAATAGCATGGCAAATGCCACACCTATAATGAGCGAGAAGTGTCCAAGTTCTGGGATCATGGGTATTCCTCAGTGTGATAAAAGTTGGTCCGAACCTAATCAAACCAACGCATAACTAACATAATGCTATATATCAGCTACATTAACATTAGCTAATACGAATTTTGTTATATTTTAGTATTTGCTGTTGTTTATGTCTGCCTATTTCATGCAAAACTGGGTCACTAGTCTCATTCTCAAAAAAATAGAGATTGAAAACACACAGTTATAACAGCTAAGCCTATGACTAAAAAAGTTCATTTAAGTTTCGTTTGATTTCAAAGGTGGTTATTTATTTGTGAACCAGTGCCCAACTATAAGGATTCTGACTAAGTAAAATCGTATATTACTGTTCAATGAATCATCTTTACGTATAATCTAGCACTCAAGTTAGGCGGCAGTTCCGCTTTATTTTTTCAGCAACCTAAAAGTGAATATTGAAACAATGACCACATTTTGGATATTTATTGCGCTTGTCGTACTCATCAGCTTAATGCTGATTTGGATCCCTCATTTTCGTCAGCAAAAAATGCTATCTGCTGAAGAATCAGGCGTACGTAAGCAAACTAACCTTGAACTCTTCAACGAGCGCGCAGGCATTTTAGCTAAAGAACTTGAAGAAGGCTTGCTTGATCAAACAGAGTTTGACGCGCTTAAAAAAGAACTAGAAATTGGCCTTCTGCAAGATATGAAGATTGCAGGTGACGATTCTTTAGATACGAAATTAAAAGCAAAAGGGATCTTATGGCCATCAATTATGACCGTTGGTGTCTTGGCTGTTTCAGGTTACTTTTACTCAACCCTTGGTGCATACCAGGAGTTAGCTACCCCGCCACAAGCTGAAGCTTCGCCACATCAAGGTATGAGCAATGAGCAGATTATGGCTCAACGTGTACAAATGATGGAGCAGCAAGTTCAAGCTGAGCCAGAAAACAGCCAAGCTTGGTTTAGCTTAGGTCATGCTTATATTTCAGCAAACCAGTTTGATCATGCTGTTGCCTCTTTTGATAAAGTGATGGAATTAGTTGGCACAGCTTCTGAATTATTAGGCCCTAAAGCGACGGCACTGTATTACAAAAATGGTCAGCAAATGAATCCTCAGATTCAAGCGCTTGTTGATCAATCTTTAGCTTTAGATCCAAACGACCCTTCTACATTGTTGCTTGTCGGTATGGATGCGTTTTTCACTGCTGACTATCAAAGCGCAATCACAGCGTGGCAATCTATTTTAGATAGCGATCGTAAAGATGTGGATCGCACTGCACTTATGAATGCTATTGAATCTGCCCAAATGCGTATTCAAGCTGAAACGGGAGTGATGCCAAACGATAGTACTCATAACCCAATGGCAGCAGCTACAGCCGAAGCAGGTATTAAAACTGTAGATGTCGCGATATCAATTGCTCCAGAGTTAGCCGATCAAGTTAGCTCTTCAGATATGGTATTTATCTTCGCCCGTTCAACTCAAGGCCCTAAGGTACCTTTAGCTGCGACCAAAATAAGTGCCAACAGTTTACCTGTAACGGTGACACTTGATGACACTACTTCAATGGGTGGCGATGTAAAACTAAGCAGTGCTGCAAATGTAGAAATTATCGCAGTGCTATCAAAACATGGCAGTGTGAAGGCGCAACCTGGTGATTTAAAAGGTATCGTTGCATCTGTTGCTGTGGGTAAAGAAGCTAAACTATTACTTGATACAGTGGTTCAATAATCCACTATCAATAAATAGACATAAAAAAACCGGCTCTTAAGCCGGTTTTTTTTATTGAGCAACCTAAAATTACTTAGACATAAACTCAATAGCGTTTTTGTAATCTTCATCAGTACAATCAGTACACATTCCACCTGGTGGCATTGCATTTAAACCTGTTTTGACTGTTGCAACTAATGCATCAAGACCTTTAGCTAAACGTGGTTCCCAAGCTGCAGCGTCGTGAGTCTTTGGTGCACCAGCAACTCCCATGCTGTGACATACTGTACACGCTTTGTTATAAACCGCTTCGCCATCTTGGGCAAAAACGTTTGAAGACAAAGTCAACGCGGCAACTGCAGTCATTGCTAATAATTTTTTCATGTTCATCGTTCCTAAATGCAAATAAATTAACAGCTCAACGCCACCTTTTAATGAAGGCAGACTTATAAATCGCCATCAGATTACTACAAACTTCAATAAAACTCACCTTTTTGTGACAAGAATCTCACCTTGGCGTCCAAATGAAGACAATAAGCTAAGATAAAGTAATATATTAGAGAATCATGAAAAAGTTCACATAAGATGTATTTTATTGGAACCACTTCAAATACCTAGCACATAGATGAGCTGAATGCTAAACCGCTAATTGTGTTTATGTTAATATAAAATTATATTCATCTTTAACAGTGATAATGAGGGCTAAGTGACAGAAAACATTCAACGGCCGACCTTAATAAGAGCGAATGAGTTAACCTGCATTCGCGAAGATCGCATTCTGTTTGACGAATTGAGTTTTGAAATTAACGCTGGTGATATTGTCCAAATTGAAGGCCCAAACGGTGCCGGAAAAACCAGTTTACTACGCATAATAGCCGGACTTTCAAGGCCATACGCTGGTGAAGTCGAATATATCGATACCGATATCACACAATGCCGTGATGAATTTAATGAAGATTTACTTTACCTAGGTCACTTAGCAGGTGTTAAAAGTGAGTTAACAGCAAAAGAAAATCTTAACTTCAATTTAAGGTTAAGTGGTTATGATGACTTTGATAGTTACGATATATTAGCCAAAGTTAACTTAGGCGGTTTTGAAGAAGCCCTAGCAGGACATTTATCTGCAGGTCAGCATCGTCGCACCGCATTAGCAAGACTGTGGCATACCAACAGTCGTATTTGGATTTTAGATGAGCCATTTACCGCCATTGATAAAAAAGGTGTTGAAGAACTAGAGCAATTATTTATTCAGCACACTAAAAATGGGGGTTGCGTGATTATGACAACTCACCAAGATATGGGCATCATTACTGATGATGTGCTTCGTAAGGTAAAACTAGACTATCGTTTCGTATAAGGTACAACAATGAAAAGAGGCATAAGTTACACCCAAGCATTTATGACATTGTTGCATCGGGATCTAAAAATCGCCATTCGACATCGTGGTGATATTTTTAACCCGTTATTATTCTTTGTACTGGTAGTGACATTGTTTCCGCTAGGCATTGGCCCTGAACCACAAGTATTATCACGTGTGGCACCAGGCATTATTTGGGTCGCAGCCCTACTAGCATCGATGCTGTCATTAGAGCGTTTATTTAAAGCCGATTTTAGTGATGGCAGCTTAGAGCAAATGTTGCTCAGCCCACAGCCATTATCAATATTGGTATTGTCAAAGGTATTGGCACACTGGATTTTAACCGGTGTACCATTAATATTAGTGGCACCTTTACTTGCAGTACTGCTGCATTTAGATAGCAATAGCTATGGCGCGCTAATCTCGACACTAGCAGTCGGAACACCAGTATTGTCCCTTCTTGGGGCTATTGGTGTTGCATTAACTGTTGGATTACGCAAAGGCGGTGTACTACTAAGCTTGCTAATTTTACCGCTATATATACCTGTTCTCATCTTCGCTACAAGTGCGATTGATGCGGCTGGAATGAATTTACCCTACACAGGTCAACTTGCTATTATTGGTGCAATGTTGGTCGGTTCATTAGTTATGGCACCATTTGCAATTGGTGCTTCATTAAGAGTGAGTACAAACTAAATGTGGAAATGGCTACATTCATACGCTGATCCAGAGCGTGCATACAAACTAGCATCAACCCTTTTACCTTGGTTTGCATTTTCTGCCATCTTATTTATAAGTGTCGGAACCATCTGGGGAATGCTATTTGCCCCAATGGATTACCAACAAGGCGAAAGTTTCAGAATTATTTATATCCATGTACCAGCTGCCTCAATGTCTATGGCCGCGTATATGGCTATGGCATCCGCTTCATTTGTCGGGATTGTATGGCAGATTAAAGCAGCCGATTGGGTTGCAGCCTCAATTGCACCAATAGGCGCTGTAATCACCTTTATCGCCTTGTTAACTGGTGCTGCATGGGGCAAACCTATGTGGGGCACTTGGTGGGTATGGGATGCACGCTTAACATCAGAACTGGTGCTATTATTCTTATACCTAGGTGTAATCTCTCTTTACGCTTCATTTGAAGATAAAGTACTTGCAGCTCGTGCAGCAGGCATTTTAGCAATCGTTGGTGTAATTAATATTCCAATTATTAAATACTCAGTTGATTGGTGGAGCAGCTTACATCAACCTGCGACAATTAAAATCACTGAAAAGTCATCAATGCCAATGGAAATGTTAGCACCGTTACTTATCAATATCGTCGGTTTTGGATTAATGATTGGTGCAATCACTTTGCTACGCTACAAAGCTGAGATTTTAGCTAGAAATGGAATGCGTCCTTGGGTTAGAGAATTAGCAAAAGCGGAGGCATCGAAATGATACAGTTCGAATCATTTTCTGAATTTTTAAATATGGGCGGTTATGCATTCTATGTATGGTTGTCATACGGTGTTACCTTCGGAAGCTTAGGGACGTTACTATTCTTGAGCCTTCGTCAAAAAAGATCCGTCTTACTCGAAATATCTAAAAAGATGGAACGAGAAGACCGCCTTAAAGAAACTAGGAGTAGCAGATAGTGAATTCAAGACGCAAAAAGAGATTAACACTGGCAGTCGCATTAATTGCAGGTGTTGCCGGTATCGCATCATTACTAATATATGCGCTAAATTCAAACTTAAACTTATTCTATACTCCGTATGAAATTGTAAACGGTAAACCAGATACAGGTGACAAGCCTGAAGTTGGTCAACGTATACGTGTAGGTGGTATGGTGACCTTAGGCTCAATGGTACGTGATCCTGATAGTTTACATGTTGAATTTGCCATTCATGATATTCTTGGTGGCGAAATCATCGTAACATTTGATGACTTGTTGCCTGATCTATTCCGTGAAGGACAAGGTATTGTTGCACAAGGTGTATTAACAGAGCCTGGCGTATTACAAGCAACTGAAGT
This sequence comes from Shewanella sp. 4_MG-2023, assembly GCF_030548015.1. Taxonomy (NCBI): domain Bacteria; kingdom Pseudomonadati; phylum Pseudomonadota; class Gammaproteobacteria; order Alteromonadales; family Shewanellaceae; genus Shewanella; species Shewanella sp. 4_MG-2023. Next base: position 1,362 of record NZ_JAUORL010000056.1, on the reverse strand, counting down.
ACTTGCAAAGCATGATGAAAATTACATGCCTCCAGAAGTTGCTGAAGCCATGGGCCAAAGCCATGAAAAATTAGATTACTCTGAGCAAACTCAATCCGAAGGTTATAAATACAACTAATCCAAGATTAAGTAGCGACCATACGAAATTTAAGCTTCATCCGTAAGCTAATCACCATGTAAAGCACTGACCATAATTGGTCGGTGCTTTTTTATTTGGCTTGCGTAATTAAAGTATAGGAAGTCAACTATGAGTTTAAGTTTACTGTTGCCCTCAAACAACCAAGAGTTAATGTTTAACCAAAAAGTTGTAATAATCAATCCCTCTGCATTAGCCGCAATTCCCCCCCAAAAAACTATAAAGTGCTAATTACCCGGAAAATGATAACCCTAGCCTCTGCGCACATTTAAACGGACTTATATTAACAAAGTACACTAAACCCTATATTAATCGTAATAAGCTGACTGGAAGCTTTTAAATAGCTCTCAAGCGATTATATTTCTAATACCTACAGCGCATGAATAGCTAACTTACCTATTAGCACCGCACAAAACCCTTCTTTAAAAAAATCCCTTAAACAAAACTATATTCTGCATTGGAGCAAACACCAATGCCAAACCAGGCTGCAATTGATATAGTTGACTTGAATACCTTTTTTAGCAGCTAATAAAAAGAAGTGTTATTTCACTGCTTAATAAAATCTAGAATGAATCAAAATAAATCTTAAAATTAGCAACTAGGGTTTAAATAACAGGTAAATCACTTTCGTTGTCCACTAGATTCTGAGCCTAACAAGCCGGGACACTTGGTGATAAAGACTTAGGTGGACTCGTTTAACATGTGCTACTTGAAAAAGATAACTGGTTTTAAGCACACGTTTAGTGGCTTTATAAACAAAGACGCAGAACCCTTTAACGCTGCCAACTAACTTAAACAGTTAACCTTTCATGGCTAGTAAACCAACTTATGTCACCAAAAAATGACACAACTAAATGGCTACAGTCAAAACTGATTACAGCAATGCAAATGACAATTTAGCTATTACAGAAAGCTTCGTAAACAACTTTCAAAGCAGTTTAACTGACTTAGGTTCAGATGATTAACAATTACAACTGGGTAGTTTGCGAGTAAATCTAAGCTAATTACGAGAAGCTAATTACGAGAAGCTAATTACGAGAAGCTAATTATTCATTTTGTTGTGGATTTACGAGTCTTCAGTCAGCAGCGAACTATTTTAAATTAATGGAAGCTCTATGCTGCTAGCCAGGTAAGCCAGGTAAGCCAGGTAAGCCAGGTAAGCCAGCAAATGCAGCAGATCCAGAACATGAAGCTCTGGGAGCTCGGGGAGGTATGCGAAGAAAGAC
>NZ_JAUORL010000055.1:0-11890 GCF_030548015.1 Shewanella sp. 4_MG-2023 | reverse complement strand
GCCAAAGGATGCGTAAAATGAGCTTTTTACGCATCGATAATTTTGTAACATTCGAGAAAACCCATACATATCAATCTACTGCGAAATTTTTTAAAGTGTTGTATAGACCTCGTAAACAAAGACGCATTCTTTTTCCGGCAGTATTTTGAGCAATACTTACATATTCTCGAAAATATTCAATTTACAACAAGGACTTAGCGGTGGTACCTTTGAAGTTTGAATTGAGCAGCCTGGAACATTATTGTGCTGCTATTGAATAAGCTGTTAGCTTCAAAATGGAGGTTTCTTGAAATTTTTAATTTTCTTTATTTCTATTGTTTCTTTTTCGGCTATATCTGAACAGTGGTACGAAAATGGCGAAATAGCCCCTGAAAGGAGCTTTCAAGGAGGCATTGGTGATTTCGGGGCTATGGTATTTATGACCACCAACTCACAAAAAATGTTAGATAACTGGGAAGTACCAACTGACGGTTATTACGTAACGAATGATGAGGAAGTTGAAAAAGGGCAACCTATTGAAGCATTGGTAGTATTTTATGGATGTAAGGCCAATGAAAAAGGCAATTGCGTAGCTGAAGTAGATTATCGAATTGTTAAACCCGATGGTTCTGTTTACACAGAAATCAAAGACACAGAACTATGGAAGAATAAACCAGCGATGCCGGAAGGACAGCTAGGATTAGCCGTAGATAGGGTCGGATTAATCGCTGAGTTAGGAGATCCTGTTGGGGTATACACTGTTGAATTAGTGATTAGAGATTTAGTAAGTAATAACGAATTCCCTCTTTATTCAAGCTTCAAAGTCATTGAAGCTAACAAATGAATTATGTCGTTCGTAAACTCACTGGGACAAATACTCGCTGGCCTTCGGCCAAAACGCTCGTATTTGCCCCATATTCAAAGCGTTACCGCATCGTAGATTTGCATACTTCGCTAATCCAATAATCATTTTCAGAGCTTAAGCTCTAACGCATTTTTGTCCAGGTACGTGTCAGAGGGGGACTACTGACACGTTTTTGTCCAGGGCAGTTAAGCCGTTTTTCCTTGCTTGTGTTAACTGTTGATATTATTAACTCAAAAAATCTCATAAACGCGAACAAGTTGCTCGCTTGATGACACCCTAGTGTTAGGTTTTCTATTAAATACTCAGTTCTGACAAGTTTGTTAGGCTAATCGTTTGATGATAAATAATACAATATGGAAAACAAAACACACAATAATCCAATACTTGCCAAAATCAAACCCAAGTCTATATGCTCCATGCTGCCTCTTAACACTCCTTGTTAATTGTTCTAAAACTATAGTGCCTGATTAATGTTTATGACAATTCTCACAAAATTATTTTTGAACTCTCTGTCCAAAAGTCGCTAGACAAGTCAATGCTGTGGCCTGTGTTCATTGGTCACTAAAATAGAATTCAACGACATAATGACTTCTAAATCAGTTGCCTTTTTTTGACTTCATTAATCAACTCATTCACCGCATTGAGTTCAATGCTTTTTTTATACAGTTCGGCATCTAACTTCTTGAGCTTGGGATTAATGATTGCGCGACATGACTCAAACTTATCACTAAGCGATTTAAATGCATCGAATTGATGCTTTAACTGCTTGATATGTTTCTGTAGTGCATTATAGTGACTTGTGAGCGTACTCGTGTTGTTTATGTGCTTATTTGAAGTACCTTCAGGTCTTTTGGTGAGCACTTTAGTTGTGCTTTCTTGACTGAAAAGCTTTTCAAATTGGCCATTAGGGCTGCCTTTTGGAGAAAGCCGCTTTATAAGCTGTTTTTGTTCTAATCGGTATAAGTGGTTATGCATGCATTTTCGCAGAACGGCGACACTCTCAGATGAGTTAGAGTCCCACTTAAGTGCTTTTAATAACTGTTCTGTTTGAAAGATATCGGAACAATATCTGTTAAGTATTCTAATAAATTCAGCTTGTTTCATCGGTGATAGATTCGAGTTGTGATTAAGTTAACCCACTGATGCAAGCACCAGTGGGCGGGAGTTTAGCTAATAAGGCAGCGGCAAACTGATATTAGCTAAGTGAATAATTATCACAAAACACACTATAGTGTGTTTTGTTCTGGTCTTCAAGATAAGAATGAAAAAAAAGATTGCGACTGAGTTTGGAAAAAAACTAGCAGAAAAAAGAAAAGAAAAGGGACTACTTCAAAAAGACCTGTCTCAACAGTGTGGCTTTAGCCTTAATTATATCGGTATCGTAGAGCGCGGAGAGAAGAGCATTAGCCTTGAAAAAGTATTTATTATTGCCAGCGTTTTATCGTGCTCGGTGCATGATTTAATGCCTGATGAGAAAGCATTAGCTATCGATACTGAATAAACTTAAAGCATAAGGTGGCTTAATGAGGTAGCGATATATTTTTCATTAGGCTTAACTCACTTTAACGACACAGATAAGATTTCTATAAACTTGTCAAAATCAAAGTTTGGCAATATACTTATTTTAAATCATGAACTTACAATTAAATAGGTGTTGATTATATAACTGTGAAGTGTATTATTGTTCCCAAGAATAAAGCAGGCTAAATCAAAGCTGCAGACCTGGGGATAATGACTCAAACAGTTAATCAATTTATAGAAAAATACCTCGCATTTAGAAAAATCAAAGCAGCACCTTCTACATTGCGCTCTGAACGCAGTAAAGCCACTAAACTATCTAGGTTGATTGGTCATCGTTCAATTTGCTCCGTCAGTCACAGTGACGTTCTGCAGCTCATCCAGACGCTTGATACACATTACGCGAACAAAACCATCAATGAGTTCTTAATCATTTTGCGTGCTGTATTTAATTATGCAGAACGTGATGGTGCGATTACGCATAATCCTATGTTGGGTATTAGTAACCTCAAGGTCATTCACAGTGAGCCTGAGCCTTTTACGCTCAATGAGTTAAGCTTGATGAACCAGGTGGCCGTAGAGTGTGAAAGCGGTAAAAACCTGTTTCAGCTTGGGGTGTTAACTGGGCTGCGTATTTGTGAGTTGCTCGCATTAACATGGCAGTCGGTGAATTTAGACAAAGCGCAGCTGCATGTGAAAATCGCGCTGGTTGATAACATTTATAAGACCCCAAAGACCGCTGGTTCAGTTCGCATAGTCGAATTATGCGATTCAGCGGTTGGGATATTACAACAGCAACACTTGATAACCGGTCATAAAAAAACCGTTAACTTAACGGTCTTGCAAGCAGATAATAAAACCAAAAAAATTGAACGGCTTTCACCTGTTTTTTACAATAGCAAAACCCACAAGCCGTTTATTCACGCCAAACAATTCAACAAAACCTATTTTGCACCATTACTGAAAGCTGCAGGTATCAGCCATCGTGGAGCGGGGCAGTTACGCCACACGTTTGCGAGCCAAGCATTAACCGCGGGCATATCAAAAGAGTGGATTGCAAGGCAAATGGGGCATACCTCGACGGCGATGATAGATATTCACTATGGTCGCTGGATGTCACAAGATGCACCGAACAATGTCGCTCAGGTATCAAAGCAGTTTTCTAGCGTATTTGGTCGGTTTAACCCTCAAAACAAACAGATTCAATCGCCACCTTCCGCACCAGACAATGATATTTCGCTAACTTCTGAGCAGTTAAAAAGCCTGCTACACCAGCATCCTGAATTGCTAATGCAGTGCATTGGTCAGCTATTCGGACAGACTGATGTGGAGGGGGCGTAATGCGTATTATTAGAGCCTTTTATTCATGTATAAATTTTGCTTATAACAAAAAAGGTCGGCGCACAGGAATGGCATCGCTGATACATTCACTGCGACTTACTTGCCCCAGTGTCGCCGGGTTAACCCATTTAGGAAAAATGCAAAAATACCTGCGCACGAAAGATGAAATTCAAGTCGAATGGGATGAGTCACTATCGGATTCAAATCTGATAGATACACCAGATGGTATTATTCCTCTTAATTCTATTTCGCCAGAACAGCGTGAAGCTATTTTATTTGATGTCATGGGTGAAACCACTCAGAGTGCGGCTTCTTATGCGCAAAAAGGCAAAGCCAAATCGAAAGCAAAATCCAAATTGAAGTCGTGGATTGCAGATGACAAACTTCCTCACCACGTTGCTAAATTAGTGACGAGCTGCATCGAGTCCACCGTCTTTATCAACGTCAATGAGATTAGCGCTGAATTTAATCAGTTTGAACTGCCGAGAAAAAATCAAAAACTCAAACAACTTATCAAATATATCAATTCACATAATGCGCTCATTGATAAACCCAAAACCCTAAACTCGACTAATTTCCAAGAGATACTCTTTAAAATTCCTATCAAACATGGCGTTGGCGCGGATGTGATTAGTCATAGAAGCATGATGGAATCGATGAAGTTATACCTGCAAACATACTTCCCTGAATACCCCATTAAACTCATGACATTGCACCATGATGAGCGTCTACCCACGGAAAACACTGGCGGTCATGTTCACGTGTTTATTTCTGGTCAAAACAGTTTAACAGGCGAGCATGATTTACGTCTGTCTCAAATTAAACGTGTCAATGAGTTTTTGATAAAACGCGGTGATGGCGCAGATTGCCTCGCAGAGTCTGGACGACTGTATTATATCGAGAGCAGTGAGGTTTATAGTTATCTGCAGCAGATGTTTTATGAATTTATCAATGAAAACCTGTTTAACGAAAAAGACCTCAATGCTGAATTCTCACCAGAATCTGAGCGTCAGTCTGCAAAGCGAAAAGCGATGAATAAAGAGGCTAAATTACCAAAACATCAGCGCCCATTTAATTTCTACACGCGCAAAATAGAATGGCTACAGCAACAGATAAGCGTGCTGAATAAGCAGTACCAGTCGATAACTTATAACATCTCAAATGGCGAGCAAACCCTCGCGAAATTGCAGACTGAAAACAGTGAGATACAAAAACAAAATCTTGATTGGCAACAAAAAACATCTGGATTACACAAGGAGTACAAACAATTGCTCGTTAAACGCGACGATATCTGTACTGACATTGAGAAAGGGCAGGAGTTTATTCACGAGCAGGCGTCTATAAGTGAGCAATTAGGTGTTGAAGTCGAAAACAAACATGCTGAAGTGAATAAGCTAAATCAAGCGGCTACAGCCAAGCATAAGCAGGTCATTAAGCTCGATGATGATATTAGCAAAAAACAGGCGTTATTAGCGCGTCTAAAAGAGATAACCGCGCAGGCTCTTCAGCCGTTAGAGCAAATGATATCGAAAATCTATATGCGCTTCCAGACTGCGGACAGCAGCAAAGGTAAATATTATTTCAACATGGTTTTGGAAGCATTTAACGACAAGCTTTCACCTTTAATTCGAGACATCTCGATAGATATTGCCAAACAGACTCAAGACAACGCTCTCGAATCGGCATTAAAACGAAAAAACCAAAAACTGGCTGAAAACAAGTCTGATAGCGGCTTGTAGGTAAAGCATAGCTCATAAGCTAAATGGACCTATGCGACTAAAACGCATGTGACGTTAATGATTACCTATATGGCCTTAATCAACCCTGTAGCAGCCTTTAAGGCAGGCTGGAGGCTTAAGTAAAAACATAATAGATCAACCATTTCTCAAAAGAGGCTTATAGCGCACATGGGTGCCTATAAGCCTTTTGCATTCAACCCACTCATTATTTCCCCAAACTTGGTAAAACCACATGTCTCGATGTTGAGCATTAACCTTGCAGCCATTACGAGGGTGCTGATAGCTTGACGCGCTCGAGCATGAAGATTTACCTCCCTTTGATGAATGGCGGCATTACGGGCCCTCAAGTGCTTGTGACTACTTTTGGCATATACACAGCTCATTAAACCTTTCAAGCGGTCACAACCTGTAGCAATCAATTCTCGAATTCTATGGTGTCACCATAGTTAGGTGAGGGTGTGTTACTGCCAGTGATGGCAATGCTACTGTCACAACTGGCAGTGATAGTGTCAAATGTGGCAGTACGGATGCCATGAAGACTGCAATGGTCGCGAAACATAGGTAATCAATATCAGACAATGAGGTTAAGAAGAAATATCGCTGAATTTGGGACTCATTTCCTGTCGTATTAACGCGATATTATTCCTATAAAACGCTCTGAGAGATGGCGCTGCAGTGTCAAATCTCGACTTTCTCACAAGCCTTTTATCGATCCCTTTGAGCCAAAAAAGACAAAAATATCGCAATGAGAAAAGACCGATTTCTTGGGGCATTTCACCTGTAAGGCTGGATTTGGTTAAAAAACTATTTCTACATGTCATTTCAACAAAAAGCATTAAATACAACGAGTGAGGTACGAACAACTGTCAAAATTTCGCTACAGCAGAGAGCAACCCGTTTTGAAACTCGTTTGCTCTTGCTCTCAGCGAGAGCAAAAGTTTTTTAAATGTATTTGCACTCGCTCTCAGTGAGAGTAACTGTTTTCGAAATTCATTTGCTCTTGCTCTCAGTGAGAGCAATATTTTTAATTTATTGGCAACTAGATAAGCTCAAGAGCGGTATGTGGTCGTTTTGACGTGTTTATAGGGCTGTATTTGAGATTGTTAATACCATAGCGCAGAATTCGAAACTCTAGGCGCTAGAGGCATGGCTCAATTGCTTGTAAAACAGCACTCAGCGAGTGCGAAAAACGCTGGTCACCGCAGTCTAGACTGCGAAAAAGATTAGCCCACTTAAAAAGTGGGACAACATAGTAACCCGGTACGTACCTATCCCACTTTTTGTTCCAAAAAGGTCGGATAGGTACTCGGGCAAGGGGAGTACCCCTTAACCCCAATAGCCACAAGCAAAAGCATGTGAAGAACTAGTCGGCCACGCAAACCCAAACATCACCTACGGCCGCTATGACAAGGATATTCAGGCTAGGGGATTACTCAAATACATTGAGCGACTTGAATATGATATTTGATGATCGGATGTGTTTGTTCTAAAGTGATAGGGTCGTGTGAAGCTCATTTCTGCCCCAAAACGTAATTGAAATGGATATATCCCGAAGCTTAGCAGTTTGTATTTACCCTCTAAAACGCAATGTAACCTTCAGTTGAATGGCCAAATTATCTATACCATTACAGTAAATGTGGTTCGTGCCAATATAGTTACGATAAGTTTATGACAGAGTAAGCTAACGTTTAAGGTTTCAAGATACTTTTTTAATCTAAGTAAGAACGGTTTGGTGCAATGCGCTACTACAGGAGAGCAAGGGGGAGAAAAGCCTGACAACTGACAACCCACTCACATAAGATGGCCCACCCTATCGATGCTGTAACATTTCACAAAGGGTACTCTCGTCTACTATACTGTTCAAAATAACAGCAATTTCCGGGTGGGATATGGGTTATATTTTTGGTTTTTTTCTATTTCTGATATTTGTTTTTATAGCAAAAAGTTTATTTCAACTACTCAGTTCTATTTTAAAATTTCTTCTTTCTGATGAAAAATTAACCCTCCAAATTTTTAAGAACTACGTTTCTGCCATATTATTATCTATTGCTATTTTCATTTGCATTGGCGGTTTGTTTTATTTTACTAATGATGAAAATGGACATTTATCATGGCATATTCTGCTTTTTGATATCTTTTTTATTCTATTTATTCAAGTAGCTGATGGTATTGTGGATAGTAAAAAAGAGGACAAATTAATATCAATCATAGGTATATACCCTTTTATATGGGCTTTATACTCAGGGTTTGCCGCAACTGTTTTTGATATCGCTAATCAATTGTTATAATTACAATTTAAATAACTTATTCTTCGCTTCACTTCGATCGTAAAGTTCAGAAAAGTAATCCCAAACTCATGATGAATTCCTCTAATTTTTATGACATTAGCTTATTTTCACCAATAGATTTGAACATAGAATGCTGACTATTGACTGGAGAGATGATATTAAACGGCTTCAAAAGTAAGTGTACCTCCGAAGTTAGCTAGTATCACTCTGATTTTAGCTAGTTAGAATATTTAATTATTTTCACTTATACAAAACGTATAGACACTTTGATTACAGTGTAAAAGCACCTGTTAATACCTATAATTAAATTACTGTTTCATCATTAATAATTTAGTCTAAAAACTATTTTTTTATTTCAACTCTCTGTTCTATAACGCTCTATTACCCCAACGGAACCTTTACTCGCATAAGTGATTTTTATTCTTGGAGTTTCTTCAACGAACACAAAGCCGGAACAGTAGATCGACTGATCTTTGACTCTCCTCAATATTTACCTCTTTACTCACGATACTGTCACTGACGACTTCAGCCAATATCGTTCATTGAATTTGTAACTTAGCAGCCATTTTCAAGTAATGCCCCCTTATTAAAACACCATAAAAATTGTGACTAAAAAGAAGCAATACATCATCATTATTGTTAGTACAGTTCATCTTAAACATTACAATATAAACAGCCCGTCAGCTTGAATTTTGGCTAAAACATATTAAGATTAATTATCAAAAAAATGCTTCAGTTAGTAAAGGAATTCAAGTGTGATTTCGATTTTAAGTTTATTCCTTGGTCTCGCTCTTATTGGTTTAGCATGCTCCATTTTTGGCGTTCTATTAAGCTTAATAATGGGATTATTAGGTTTTACCACTAAAAAATTAAGCTTCGGTGATTCTGCTGAAGCAGCCTTCGAGTCAGTGAAGCCAGCAATTTTCACAGCCACAATTCTTGTTGTACCTGGATGTTTAACATTACTCAGACCATCTAGTGATATACCTGACTTTTTGCACTACGAAGACAGCTTCGGTCAAAATAATGATATGAAAAGTGGATTCATTCTTTTTATGTATATATTCACTGCCGTTTTTTTTGTTTTATATGTAATAAAAGTTCAAGAGCGTATGAAATGAATTAATTAAATTACCTAATATTAATAACTTATGGCGCGAAGGACTAAAATGCCAAACCCACGATTACCACCAAAAACGCTTAACGACGATGGACTTTTGTTAGCTTGGTCTTTAGAGCACGAACATCAACGACAGCCTATTGGCTTTAATTACGGTGTGCAAACGAATCAAACAAATCATCCAGCAAGTGATTTTTTAGACCCTGTAATCTTAGAGTCCGGTGGACATGTTGCTACCATTGCAGCAACAGGCACAGGCAAAGGGGTTAGCTGTGTCATCCCAAATCTTCTGCACTATACAGGGCAAGCTGTTGTTATTGATCCCAAAGGTGAAAATTATGCAGTAACAGCAGAACATAGAAAAGAGATGGGACAAAAGGTTGTAGTTATAGATCCATTCAATGTTACTAATGCTGATAAGAGAGATTGCCTAAACCCTTTAGATCTAATCGCTATTGATAAAGGTGCCATGCCTGCATTGCTAGACGAATGTTCAGCATTAACGGCTCTATTAGTGGAAGAAACCAATACAAAAGATCCTTTTTGGGATCACGCAGCACATAGAGTTATTGCCGCTTTAATTGGGGTAGTGGCAATTGATGGTAACGAACAAAGACACTTAGAGAAAGTTTCAGACTTGCTCAATCAGAGTGAGCAAAAATTAAGAGAATTGTTTACTGTTTTAAACAAAAAAACTAACAATTTATTTAACGGCTATTCATCTATTCTGGATACGGTAGCAAACAATACAATTGGCGGAATAGTAACAACAGCCAAGCAGCATTTGCAACATATTCAAAAAGGGCCGGTTGGTGAAGCAATAGGTAGCACAAGTTTTTCATTGCTTGATTTTATATCAGGTAAACCAATGACTATTTACTTAGTTTTACCCCCTGACAAACTGTACACACACCGAAAATTACTGCGCTTATGGATAGGTACATTAATTAGGTTAATATTAAAACGCCCCGGTTCTCCTGCCAAACCGACTTTAATGATACTAGATGAAGCAGCACAACTAGGACACCTTACTGAGTTAGTGCAATCAGTAACCTTATTGCGTGGCTATGGCATGCAAGTATGGACGTTTTGGCAAGACATCAATCAACTAAAGCAGCTCTACCCATACAATTGGCAAACCTTATTAAACAACTGCAAAGCGATTCAGGCTTTTGGTTTCCCAAACAAACTAGCTTGTGACGAAATATCAAATATTACCGGATACAACCAAGCAACAGATCTACTCGATTTGGACAGAGACGAGATGCTATTGCAACTTGCTGGCGATGAAGCTGTTATCGCACAGAAGCCTAACTACCTCCAAGATGATACGTTTTCAGGTAAGTTTAATAACAACCCATTTCATAACGCAATTGACGCCAAAGGGTTTGTTCCTATTCATCCGCAGAGAATATATGTTCGACCTAAAATTAATAAGACCATAATCCCTAGCCAGAAAGACAGTCAAAATAATCCCTACATCCATCTTAGAAAGCCAAAAAAGACAAATGAGGAGTTAGAAAAATTTTTAAATTCTTGGCGAGAATATGGTGATAATAAAAATGAAGAATAACGATAAAAAAGTATCACATATTTGCTTAATTGGGGATGATCCTACCGCTAACCTTACACCTATTATTGACAAGGATATCCCAAGTGACAGAGTAATTATTGCTCACGAAGAACATCAGCAAGAGCAAGTTGAACAACTTAAAAAAGTTATTCAAATCAGAGGTTATAAAGTTGAAAAGTGGCTAATACCATCAACATTTAATACTGAAGAAATTAAATTTAACTTTATGCAACTATTTGAGCAAGAAGCAACTCATCCTAGTGATACATGGCTAAATGCAAGTAACGGCACACGATATCAAATATTAGCCGCCTTTGAAGTCGCAAGAGCTTATGGAGCCCACATTTATATTGTTGAACCCAAATACGATGCATTGTGTTGGCTATCCCCTGAAAATAAAGAAATAACTCCGGTTGCTGATAAAATTAAATTACATGAATTCTTTTCCGTTAATGGCTGTAAATTAAAATCACAGCAAAATAAAAATGGAATCGCGCCCGATTTAAGAGTAATAGGTGAAAACTGGCTAAAGCAAGCTGACAGACTACAAACAGGTTTGGCTAAACTTAACTATCTTGCCCAATTTACCCATGGCGATACTTTCATTAGTAAGGAACAAGATAACGCCATGCTAAATGATGAATCATTACAATGGTTGCTAAGTGATTTAGAAACTTTAGCCCTAATTAAAGTTGATGGTAAATCAGTACACTTTCAAAATGAAAAAACGCGTTTTTTTGCTAATGGAGGTTGGCTTGAAGAAATCACTTTTAGCTACATTCGTAACTTAAGCGCTGAAATACCAGAACTGCAAGATGATGGTCACAGTGTTGAAATTGAGCGTTCGGTCAATGGTAAAACGATTAAAAATGAACTAGATGTTGTTGCGCTAGTTAATAACAAACTTCACGTTATTGAGTGTAAAACTAAAAAGTTTAAAAGTGGCGGAGGCTCCGACATGCTCTATAAAATTGATTCGTTAGCAGAGCGACTTGGAGGGCTAAAATGTAAATCGGCTCTTGTTACTTTTTACCCTTTAAATAATAGCGAATTAGCCAGAGCTTATGAATTAAATATTAATATTTTTAATGTGAATAGAATTGTAAATTTAAAATCTAGCTTAAAAAAATGGCTACTAGGTAACCACGAATAATTTTAAACATATCATTGATTAGTAAGAATGAAAGTTGCTTAAATCTTCCTCGATAACAGGTAACTAATGACTCTAGTACGATATAGAAGCAGGTATATCGCATACTTTACTAAACATCGATAAAAAACGATAACAAATATCGAAATTCTGCTTAGTGGGTTAATAACAAGTGGTCCCGGCTGATTCTGACTCCCTATATCTAACCACTGTGATTCAAATCAAAATAACGAATGGCAGGAGACTGTAACTAATTTTGTGTAACTGCTTATTAACACGTACTCTATAGAGAGTCAAGGATAGGCAGATACTCATGA
>NZ_JAUORL010000054.1:0-12975 GCF_030548015.1 Shewanella sp. 4_MG-2023 | reverse complement strand
GCTAACGGCCCATCTGGGTTTTACGTAACGAGGCATTACGTCTGAATTAAAGCCTAACAGGCAATCTCACTTTCAGAAAAGTGGTGGGCCGTGAAGGATTCGAACCTTCGACCAATTGGTTAAAAGCCAACTGCTCTACCAACTGAGCTAACGACCCATCTTGGTTTTATCAACACTAAAGTCTTGATTGGAACAAAAGCCAACTGTCTGTTTTGAACAAGCAACTGAGCTAACGACCCATCTTAAAGCTTTCAGAATAATTGAAGCCTATAAATAGTATTCAATCAATCTGCCATCAAAATAAGTTAATCTAACTCATTCAAATGACCCCAGAACGTCGCTCCGTTCTGAGGGCGCCTATAATACCTTTTTCATTTGCTCATGCAAGCGCAATTTAGCGTTTTTTTGCCGTTTGCACTAAAAACAAACTAAGAGGCTGTTTTTAGGTTAAATTAGGGTTACAACGCAGACAATTGTTGCTGTGCTAAACGTGCCGATGCACTATTTGTGTATTCTTTAAGCACTCGATTGTAAAAAGCAGTTGCGGTAGCTTTATCACCTTCTTTTTCAGCAATCATGCCTAACTTAACTAAACTATCACCACGCTTATTAGAATTAGGATATTTAGTGACCACTGCATCAAAAGCTTGCTTCGCTTCAGTAAAGGTACCTTTATTAAACAACAGTTGCCCTAACCAATAATTTGCATTTGCTGCATAAGTGGAATCAGGGTATTGCTTAATAAAATCACTAAAAGCAGGAATAGCCTCATCGTACTTACGCTCTTTAAGCACTAAATTCACCGCTTGCTCGTAACTTGCAGTTTCACCTAAGCTAGATGGGCCTGCTGAAGCGGCATTATTTTCAGCAACGGTAACCGTAGTCGCCGCGGCACTAGCTGATAAATTAGCAATTTCTTCATACAACTGACGTTGACGCTGTAACATTTGACTAATTTGATAGTCTTGCTGCTCAGTAATGCCTCGCAAATCTAACACTTCACGTTGCAAAGTATCTAAACGCTGCTGCGCTTCAAATTCCGTTTGTTGTTTTGCTTTAATGATACGCTCGAGACGAGATATACGATCGTCATTTGAACCACCAGCAAGATCTTGCACCGGCGCTGGCGCAGCAGTGGCACCAGCAGCAAAAAACATTGCAGCAAATAAAACAGCATGTTTCATCAATAAACTCCTAAACTGGCCAACAAGTGCTGGCCTTCCTATTACGTCAGTTCAACCGCGATGATTAGTAAACTAAAACACCACGACGGTTTTTAGCAAAACCACTCTCGCTTCGAGAGAAATCTAATGGCTTTTCTTCACCATAACTAACAACACTCATTTGACTTGGTTGTACACCCATACTTTGAAGGTATTTCGCAATAGCTTTAGCGCGTCTTTCACCTAAAGCAATATTGTATTCAGGTGTACCACGCTCATCAGCATGACCTTCAATTAATACACGAACATTTGGATGCTCAACTAAGTAATTGCCATGAGCTTGAATAATGGCAGCGTTTTCGCTTTGTACTTCACTGCGGTCAAAATCAAAATAAATGATATTTTGAGCGCGTAATTCTTCTTGCTCTACGCGTTGTTGCTCTTCAGGCGTTAAGATTGGTGCAACGCCTCCTGTTTCAACACCACCAGAACCGTATTCACCGCCAGTAGTTGTGGTTGAGCCACTTGTAGAACCACTTGCATCGGTTTCAGATTCTGAAGTTGTGCTACATGCACCTAATGCCATAACAGGTACAACAACTAACATAGCTTTAAACAACTTATTCAGATTCATTGGAAATCCTTATTAATATTATAAAAATGGTGACCAGGCTGGTGATTTAACTTCACCTTGACCTGCGGGTAATCTTGCTTTAAATCGTCCATCCATAGACACCGCAGCGAGCACTTGCTTGCCTTGGTGTGTAGTACCATAAATAACCATGGTGCCATTTGGTGCAATACTTGGCGACTCGTCAAGGGTCGTTGATGTCAGCACTTGCATAAAACGGGTTTGCAAGTCCATTCGTGCAATATTGTATTTTCCGTTAGTACGGTTTACAAAAATCATACTGCGACCATCTGGAGTGATCGTGCCACCTAAGTTCCACTCGCCTTCAAAGGTCATACGTGAAATTTTACCTGTGCTGAGTTTCACTTGGTAAATTTGCGGTTTTCCGCCGCGCTCAGAGGTAAAAATAAGTGACTCTCCATCTGGCATCCACGATGCTTCAGTATCGATAGCATAATGATTAGTAATGCGCTTTATCGCTTTACTGGCAATATCGATTACGTAAATTTCAGGCTGACCATCCTTAGATAGTGTCACAGCAAGCTTTTTACCATCTGGTGAGAAACTCGGTGCGCCATTAATACCCTGATGAGAACTGACTTTAGTACGCTCTTGGGTATAAATATCTTGCACAAAGATTTCCGCTTTACGGTTTTCAAAGCTCACATAAGCTAAACGTCTGCCATCTGGTGACCAACTTGGTGACATTAACGGCTCTGGCGAGCGAAGTAACATTTGCTCGTTATAACCATCATAGTCGGCAATCATCAAATGGTAAGGAGATTTTTCACCTTGTTTAACGACAACATAAGCGACTCGACTTAAAAACGCCCCACGAATACCGGTTAGTTTTTCATAAACAATGTCACTAATGCGGTGACCATATTGTCTAAACTGTGCTTCACTGATAACAGTTTCACGGCTCTCAAGCAGTAGTTCACTGTTTTTCATTGGGCCTTTATCAGTTTGTAGCTGGGCTTTGACTAAATCAATCAGATCAAAACTCACCAAATATTGATTATTGCCATAAGGCTTAATTGAGCCCACTAATAACGCTTCAGATGCCGTTGAATTCCACACTTGAGAGGTAAATTCTTTCACAGTGCTGATATTTGCTTGCGGTAAACTGCGCGCATCAAGCGGACTAAATGTGCCACTGCGAGCTAAGTCACTGGTCACCACATCACTGATACGCTCAGGTGCTGGCCCTGTACCTTGCCATACAAACGGCATAACCGCGATAGGTCTTGCAGCATCAACACCTTCAGTAATAACGATATCTAATGCGGCATTCGCACTGCTACTTACAAGAACTACAAATAGTGTTAACCATTTTGCCAAAATCTTCATGTGACCCCTTTAATTAAATTCCGGTGATACGGTTAAATTAATTTCTTTCATTTTGTTATACACATCAGCTTCAGAAGAAACCGGTAACCGCCCTGCTTTATTTATCGCAGCTTTCGCTGCACGACAAACAACTTGATCGCCACTTAATGTTTGACTCGCGGTAACAAAGCCATCTGGCGCTAATCGAATTAACACGCGGCAACTTTTACCACGCATTGACTCATCAACAACCAAATTACGTTGGATAGTTGATTTAATCATCGCGGTATACTTGTTTACCTCAGATACAACCTGTTTATTACGGGTTGCAGATAAGGCAACTTGCTCAGCAGCCATTGCATCTGCCATTTCTTTTTCCTGGCGAGCACGCTCAGCCTCTTCGGCTTTACGTTTACGTTCAGCTTCTTCTTTACGTTTTCTGTCTTCTTCACGCTTTTTAGCAGCTGCAGCTTCTTCACGCTGGCGCTTTTCTTCAGCTTTTTTCTCTGCAGCTATACGCTGCGCTTCTTGCTGTTTACGAAGTTCAGCGGCCTTTTCTGCTTTGGCTTTTTCTGCAGCTTCTTTTTGCTGCGCAGCCTTAGCGGCATTATTGGCTTTTATGGTTTCTTGCTCTTTTTGCTTACGTTGAATTTCAAGCTGCTTAATACGTTCTTGTTCTTTTCGCACTTCTTCTCTAGCTTTGCGCGCTTGCCTATCGATTTCAGCTTGACGTTGTTTTTCTTTTCGCTCGGCATCGCTTCGTTGTTGTTTAAGTTTTTCAGCATGGTCATTAATACGCTGCTGATCAACCACAACGGCCTGAACGATGGGTTCAGATTGAGTTTGTGGTAAATGTTTAGGTTTATCTTCAAAACTAATGCCTAAAGCAAGCACCACGATTACCCCAATATGAATGCCGGCAGAAATAACAACGGGTAAAGTTAATTCAGATTTAACAGCCACCAAACTACTCCTCAGGCGAATCAGTCATTAAGCCCACCGCAGGCACACCCGCACCTTGTAAGCTGACCATGAGTTGAATCACGTTTTCATATGCTATGCGACGATCGGCTTTTACAACTACAGGTCTTTCTGGCTCAAGCTGGATCATTGCACCCACTTGCACTGAAATTTCATCTAATGAGAGTGGATCGTTATTTGATCCGCTGCCCACATTCAGAAAGTATTCACCAAACTCATCAATTGAGGCAACGATAGGCGGTTTGCTTTCTGCCGATAATGGTTCAGCTTTACCTTGAGGTAGTTCCACCTTTATGCCTTGTGAAACAATTGGCGCTGTCACCATAAAAATAATAAGCAGCACCAACATTACGTCGATATAGGGTACAACATTAATTTCGGCAACTGGACGGCGGCGCTTGCGTTGATACATTACACCGATTCCTTCTCGCTGTAGGCTTGGCGTTGTAATATGTTAGAAAATTCTTCCATAAAGTTAACGTGGGCCATTTCAAGTTTTTCTACTTGTGTCGAGAAACGGTTATAGGCAATAACAGCTGGAATAGCAGCAAATAACCCCATAGCTGTCGCGATCAAAGCTTCAGCAATACCCGGCGCTACCATAGTTAAAGTGGCATTTTCTACTGTGCCCAATGCAATAAATGAATTCATAATGCCCCATACTGTACCGAACAGGCCGATATAAGGGCTGGTTGAACCGATTGTGGCTAATAAAGGTAAATGAGTATCAAGTTTTTCAACTTCACGGGATAAACTGACTCGCATAGCCCTTGATGTGCCGTCCATAACAGCTTCAGGAGACTTACTGTTTGCTGAACTCAAGCGAGAGTACTCTTTAAAGCCTGCGACAAATAATGCTTCAAGGCCTGTCAATGATTCACCACGAATTGACAACTCTTTGTAAAGTTTATTCAAATCCACACCAGACCAAAAAGTATCTTCAAATTTTATTGATTTAGCGCGGGCTGAATTGAGCAATTTACGGCGCTGAATGATTACCGCCCACGAGGCAATAGATAAACATAATAAGGTTAGCATCACTAACTTAACGAGAAGACTTGCCTCTAAAAAAAGACCGATAAAAGAAATTTCAGCTTGCACGATTAAACTCCTGCACAATATTGGATGGAATAGCCCTAGGTCTCATTCGAGATAAAGCAATACAAGCGACAACAATAGTGGCTTCACAATAGCTAACACCATTATCATCTAGCAATCGCTGTTTAAATATCAGCGAAGCTTTTTTTAATTCTGTCAGCTCAGATTCAACAATTAAGTTCTGCTCGAATCTTGCTGCAACTTTAAAGTCTAGCTCAGCATGTTTCACCACAAAAGCAATGTCATTAGCTAACAATTCAGTTTGCTTTATTCCCATAGCTTTTAACCACTCTGTGCGAGCACGTTCGAAAAAGTTTAAATAATTCGAATGATAAACAACACCACCAGCATCGGTGTCTTCATAATAAATAGAAATAGGCCATGTAAACATAATTAGCGATTGTGAATTTTGCGTAATAAAAGATGGCTTACTATACCGAGTACCACCACGCTTGTGAACAAAGCGACCTAGCAAAACGGGGATTATTTTAGGGTTTAAGACTTAATTTGGCATTAAAATATGGCTTTTGCAGAGATATTAGCGGCAAATGAATAAAGTTTAATGTTAGCGCCTTTCGCAGTTACATTTAGGTAACATAAAAATTGAGATTAACATCACGAATAGGCTGTAAATCTAGGCCTTTCAAGATAGTAATCTCAACATAAATTATCACTAATGAATTTTAGCGGGAATGGCTAAACCAAAACTGTGCCACAAGAAACTGTATATATCCGCAGCTTCATCAATTTTCATGGCAGTAGGTTTACCAGAGCCATGACCAGCATTGGACTCAATACGCATAATCACCGGCTTGTCTGCTTGTTGATGTTTTTGCATCATAGCAGCAAATTTAAAGCTATGCAGTGGCACAACGCGGTCATCATGATCTGCTGTCATCACCATAGTGGCAGGATAATCCCCAGGTTTGACATTATGATACGGAGAGTAAGCTAATAATGCAGGCAATTGCTCAGCCACATCCGCGCTGCCATATTCACTGACCCAGGCCCAACCTATGGTGAACTTCTGAAAACGTAGCATATCTAGCACACCGACCGCTGGCAGTACTGCGGCAAATAAATCAGGTCGCTGTGTTAATACCGCGCCCATCAATAAACCACCATTACTGCGACCATAAGCGCCTAACTTTGATTTGTTGGTGTAACCATTATCAATCAGGTATTCCGCAGCAGCATAATAGTCATCAAACACATTCTGCTTTTTATCGAACATGCCTGCTTGATGCCAACTTTCGCCATATTCTGCCCCGCCGCGGATATTAGGAACGGCATATATTCCGCCCATATCAAGCCAAGCAATATTTGCAGGGCTAAAACGTGGTGTCATCGAAATCGAAAAGCCACCATAGGCATAGAGCAGTGTAGGGTTGTCGCCATTAAGGGTTACCCCTTTTTTATAAGACACCATCATTGGAATACGGGTGCCATCTTTACTGGTATAAAACACTTGCTCAGAAACGTAGTCATCGGGATTAAACGAAACTTTAGGCTGATTATATAAACTGGTTTCACCGCTTCTAAAATCAAATTTATAAATCGTTTGCGGTTGCACATAGCTATTGAAGGCAAAATAGAAATAATCTTTACTGCGTTTTCCGTATGGTCCTAAAACACGGCCTTTACCTGGAAGCGCAACATCTTGCCTTTTGGTGCCATTTAAACCGTATATCGATACTTTACCTAATACATCATGTAGATAACTCACTACAAAATGATCATGGACAATCGCAATATCGTTAATGGGATCGCTAGACTCAGGGATAATTGTTTGCCAATGTTTTTTTTCTGGACGATTAATATTTATCTCAATGACTTTTCCATTTGGCGCATCTAAATCTGTCTTAAAATAGAAATGCTCTTCATCATTACCAAGGAAAACATATTGAGCTTCTAAATCGGTGATTAACTCAACCACTTCAGCATCAGCAGATTGCAGTGACTTATAGAAGAACCGATTGCGGCTATCAGTGCCTTGAGAGACAGTTATTAATAAGTAGTCGCCCTTTTCGGTTATTTCAGCCCCAAAGCCCCAATCTTTGTTTTGTGGGCGCTCATAAATAAGTATATCTTCAGCTTGCTGGGTACCAATTTTGTGGTAATACACTTTTTGATTAAAATTGACATCAGCAAGTGCATCGCCACCGGCTGGTGCATCATAGCGAGAATAATAAACACCTTGGTTATTGGCGTCCCACGTGGCGGTTGAAAACTTAATCCACTGCAGTTTATCGGCCAGCGCTGCGCCTGAGGCAATATCAATGAACTGCCACTGCTGCCAGTCAGATCCAGATTTTGAAACGCCGTAGGCCAGTGTTT
This sequence comes from Shewanella sp. 4_MG-2023, assembly GCF_030548015.1. NCBI lineage: Bacteria > Pseudomonadati > Pseudomonadota > Gammaproteobacteria > Alteromonadales > Shewanellaceae > Shewanella > Shewanella sp. 4_MG-2023. The sequence goes on along the minus strand of NZ_JAUORL010000054.1, from coordinate 5,436 downwards.
TACCGTCATTACTGACCGAAACACCAGATAGCGCAACGGTACCGTTTTCAGAAAGTGTATTGGGGTTAAGTAATTCTTTGGTATTGCCAGCTTTATCAGTTACATACAACACAGACTGTGACTGCAACCCGTCATTTTGATAGAAAAAAGTATTTGAGCCATTTTCAAATGGCGCTGACACTTTCTCAAAATTCCATAATGCTGTAATGCGATCAACCACAGCTTGCTTGTTGTTAATGTTATTTAAATACTGGCTACCAAAATCTTGTTGTTGTTTAACCCACTGTTCAGTTTCTGGTGTATTTTGCTCTAAATGTCTGAAAGGATCGGCAACACTCACACCGTGTAGTGTTTCAACCAAATCTTGTTCGACTGTATTTGGATAAGAATATTTAGTGGTACTTGTGACTTGTTCTACCGTAGAGTCTGGTGCGTGTTGACAAGCAGTAAGTGCAGTTCCAAGGACAATGGAGAGTAGTGAACCCTGTAATAAGGGCATTTTTATTATCATTTTAAGCAACCTTCTTTTGCATTGTGGCTTCATGCCTGAAAGTAATATACCTCAAAATATAATTATTGCGAAAATCTGTATTTATTTAGGGATTACAAGACTATTTCATAGGCTTATCACAAGATAATTTCGAATAAAAATAATTAGCCAGGTACTTTAATTGAATAACTTAACAATTGATTATCATCCAATACCGCACACTTTCGACTAAATATGCACGCCAGATGATTATTCATTTACTTATAGCGCTATTACTTCATAAATGGGTGCTTAAACGCTAAAGCTCAACCTAAAGTCACATTAGTTTTTTTAATGCGAAGTCGAAATTTTTCTAGTTTGTCAGCTTAGAGCAAAGTCTCTAATATACGCCTTGTTTTCAGGACATAGCTTATTAAGTTGACATAGCTTACTGAGTTATAGAAAACCAAGAACTTCTAGTTGATGTATCCCAATACCTCAACTTATCCCTGGTTCTTATGCTTGACTTCCTTCCTTGAATTTGTGAATACAAATTGTTTGCCCGCTTACTTTAAGCGGGTATTTTTTTGCCTATTTTTCGAGAATAATACAGAAATAGTAGAGACAAAAAAGGCCTAATCACCCGACTAAGCCAATTAGAAAATTTATCATCTGTAGGTTAAATCGTTTTAGAAATTTTAATCACTACTCGACGGTTACGATCTCTTTCTTCAGAGAGTTGATTCGATGCAACATGGCGTCTTTCACCGTGACCGGTTTTATGGATTCTGCTTTGCTCAATGCCACTGGCAACTAATAAATCAGCCACAGAATCGGCCCGTCTATCCGATACCCTTTGGTTAACCGAACGCCCACCATAACTATCGGTATAAGCGTCAACAAACACTAGCTCAACATCAGAGTCATAAGATAAGTATTCCTGCACTCGGTTTAATTGAAGCTTAGAGAAACGGGTTAATGCGGTGCCGCCTGCTTCATAGTTAAGTACAGTAAATGCGATATCGTCAAAACTATAAGGTAATAGCGTAGCCAAACAAGAACGGAATTGACGATATTCACCACCAAAATTAGCTGCTGATAACCCTACCGCGACTTTATCAGTGCGGTTATACCAATCAGCATAATAAAAAGTCGGCTGCATGCCTTTACTTAATTCAGTCAGCATCGACCAAGCTGCTTTACGTGGCACTTCACCGTTAAACTGCTTATGGTAAGTTAAGGTGGTGATCTCTTTTGCATTAACGCCTGGGCGCCATTGGGGCGCTTTACTTATCAGTTGCGCCTCGGTGATTTGATCGGGTTTATTCCACATATCAAGACTAAAGTTCAAATTTAAGTCTTTACCAGCACGACTAGTGAAAATAGCTTTGCCGTATGCAGGGATGTCATGTTCAAGCCGACACTCTATCGGGCTATTTTCGCTTAGGCGCCACATAGAGTCATCAAGAGACGCAACATATTGTTGTAAATCAGCTTGTGCTGAAGATACAAAACAAAAACTGCTTACTAAAAGTAATTTACGCCACATAAAAACATCCCGATTGCTGATCACATATTTTTTATCGGCAGTATTTAATTTTCCTTTAGCAGAATTATTCGCCGATCAAACATGACACCGAGGCGCACTTTTAGCATAATAGCCGCCAGAATGAAGAATGAGGTTTTTAATGAGCGATATCTGCGACGCAAACAAATTCAAACACCGCTTTAGAGGTTACTTCCCTGTAGTTATCGATGTCGAGACTGCGGGATTTAATGCTGCAACTGATGCGTTGCTAGAAATAGCTGTCACCACCCTTAAAATGAATGATGATGGCGTAATCGAATTGGATAAAACCATTCACTTTCATATCGAGCCTTTTGAAGGTGCCAATCTTGAACCAGAAGCCTTAGCATTTAATGGGATTGATCCAACCAATCCATTACGTGGTGCTATTGACGAAAAACAAGCATTTCTAGAAATATTCAAGATGGTTAAAAAAGCGCAAAAAGCTGCTGACTGTCATCGCTGTATTATCGTTGCCCATAATGCAGCATTTGATATTGGCTTTGTAAATAAAGCCATTGAGCGAAATGATTTAAAACGGTCGCCATTCCACCCTTTTGCGACCTTTGACACCGCAACTCTTGCAGGTCTTGCTATTGGTCATACGGTATTAGCCAAAGCCTGTAAAATGGCCGGCATTGATTTTGATAATAAAGAAGCGCATTCCGCCTTATATGATACTGAACGTACTGCTGAACTTTTTTGCTATATCGTCAATCGATGGAAAGCGTTAGGTGGCTGGCCTATGCCAGTTGCAGAAGACACTGAAGATTCTTCTGCAGAGCTTGATACCAGTGCTGTGACTGCGATAACACCTACAGCTCAGTAGTCATGCATGTTAGCTGTTTGCAAAAATATAACAGCTTTAAAAAAGAGAAACTGTGGACTAATTAAGTCCCAATAACAAAAAAGCTGCCATTGGCAGCTTTTTTAGATCTAACTAGCTAATAACTTAAAGCTGGTCAGAATTATCTTTTAAGTAAGAAGCAACACCTTCAGTGGTTGCAGTCATACCCTTGTCGCCTTTTTCCCAACCAGCAGGACAAACTTCACCGTGCTCTTCGTGGAATTGTAATGCATCGATCATACGTAGCATTTCATCAACGTTACGACCTAGTGGCAGATCGTTAACAACTTGATGGCGTACTTGACCTTCTTTGTCGATTAAGAAAGACGCACGGAAAGCAACACCAGCTTCTGGATGCTCAACATCGTAAGCTTTACAGATTTCGTGTTTAACGTCAGCAACTAACGTGTAGTTAACTTCACCAATACCGCCTTTATCTACTGAAGTATTTCTCCAAGCGTTGTGTGAGAACTGAGAGTCAATTGAAACACCAATAACTTCAACACCGCGTTTAGTGAATTCTTCAATACGGTGATCAAATGCGATCAACTCAGAAGGACACACGAAAGTGAAATCAAGTGGGTAAAAGAAAACAACAGCTTGCTTACCTTTAATAGCAGTCGCTAGGTTGAAGCTATCAACGATTTCACCAGTACCAAGAACCGCAGCGGCAGTAAAATCTGGGGCCGGACGGCCTACTAATACGCTCATTTTATATCTCCATCTATGGATTGAAAAAATTTAAAACAATGCCTGTTAATCTGGATGGCATTATACCCGAACTGCAGCAATATGCGAGATAGCTCGCATTAATGCATACCTAAATAGATATATTGTTCTCATATTTGAGCTATACCTTACCCGTTATTGATAAAAGAGATAAGCCCTTTATGCTGAAAAATATTTCAGCTGCTGATAAATGCTCCATATTAAAAAGATTCTGTGACATGAAGAATAAAAATAACATCCTCACAAGCCTTGTTACAAGAATCATAAACCCCAATCACAAGCAGGCAAAACATTTAAACTCGTTAGAGATAAACTGGACATGTATACCTATACAGATAAGAATAAGCTCAGAATAATTATCTAAAACACAACTCAATAAGAATTAATTAATATGAATGCCGTCGTAATTGCTGTCACCTTAATGCTCGCATTAAGTCTTATGCGTGTGAATGTTGTCATCGCGCTCACCATTAGTGCCCTCGCGGCTGGCCTATTTGGTGGATTAGATATACATCAAACCATCACAGCTTTTAATAATGGTCTCGGTGGCGGAGCGCAAATTGCGTTAAGTTATGCACTTTTAGGTGCCTTTGCTGCTGCGCTATCACACTCAGGTTTAACCACGCTCATTTCCCACAACATCATTAAAAAAGTGGGAAAAGAACCAAACAGCACCAATACCTTAGTGGTTCGTTGGTTGATCTTAGCGTCAATATTAATCATGGCCATTAGCTCGCAAAATATTTTACCTATTCATATCGCCTTTATTCCCATTTTAATTCCGCCACTATTACATGTATTAAGTAAGCTCAACATTGATCGCCGCTTAGTGGCTTGTATCATCACTTTTGGCTTAGTAACCACCTACATGATTTTACCCATTGGTTTTGGTGGTATTTTCTTAAATGACATCTTGTTAGCTAATTTAAACAATAACGGCCTTGGCGCTGTTAAAGAGCAAATTCCAATGGCAATGATGCTACCCGCTCTTGGAATGATCACTGGCTTATTAATAGCGGTATTTATCACTTACCGTAAACCACGTCAGTATGAAATTAAAGATGTCGAGTCCACTGAAAAAACAGTGAGTATCAACAAAAAAACTATCGTTATTTCTTTGTTCGCCATTTTTGCAACCTTAGTGGTGCAGCTACAAACTGATTCAATGATTTTTGGCGCCTTGACGGGCTTTCTCATTTTCCGCTTCTCAGGCATTATCAAAGCGGATGTGAGGCAAGATATGTTTAACCAAGGCGTGCTAATGATGGCCAATATCGGCTTCATCATGATTGCAGCTGCAGGTTTTGCTGCTGTGGTAAAATCAACAGGTGAAGTCAGCACCCTAGTGACTTCATTAGGCGACATCATTGGCGATAATAAAGCGCTTGCCGCACTATTGATGCTTGTTGTCGGCTTATTAATTACCATGGGGATTGGCTCTTCTTTCTCTACCATCCCAATTATTGCTACGATTTATGTTCCATTAGCAATGACATTTGGCTTTTCAGTGGCGGCTACAATCGCCTTGGTGGGCACAGCCGCTGCATTAGGTGATGCGGGCTCTCCTGCATCGGACTCAACCTTAGGCCCAACAGCAGGCTTGAATGCTGATGGCCAGCACGATCATATTCGTGACAGTGTTATCCCAACCTTTATTCATTACAACATTCCGTTAATCGCATTTGGTTGGATTGCTGCGATGGTTTTGTAGTTAATAAAATAAGCAATAAAAAGGGAGCCAATTGGCTAATGCCGATCAGTTAAGGCCAATATGATCGGTTGACCGATCTTTAAAAGGCTTCAAAATCCAGTACAGACTCTTGT
>NZ_JAUORL010000053.1:0-13134 GCF_030548015.1 Shewanella sp. 4_MG-2023 | reverse complement strand
CGCGGGATGGAGCAGTTTGGTAGCTCGTCGGGCTCATAACCCGAAGGTCGTTGGTTCAAATCCAGCTCCCGCAACCAATTTAAATCACTTTCAAATAGTAATACTCTTCTTAAATTTAAAAATACCCTTCTTAATTTCAAAATATTCTTCATCACTTTTCAAGCTCAAGTGTATTGCACCGATTTTTAGATCCTCAGTTCGGGCTCAACCCTAATAAATCTGCAAAGGTCGTCGGTTCAAATCCAGCTCCCGCAACCAATTTAAATCACTTTCAAATAGTAATACTCTTCTTCAATTTCAAAATATCCTTCTTAAACTTCCAAATATCCTCATTAAATTTCAAAAAACTTCTAATAATTTTACTTGCTAAAGCCGTATTTAAATCGCTTTCAAAAGTTTTATTACCTAAAGTGCTTGTTCAATATCGATAATCAAATCTTCTACGTTTTCTAACCCAACTGAAATCCGTAATAAATTATCGGTTATCCCCGCTTCTGCTCTCGCTTCGGGGGTGTAGGGTGAATGAGTCATTGATGCAGGATGCTGAATAAGTGACTCCGCATCGCCCAAACTCACGGCTATCGTGAACAGTTTTAATTTATTTACAAAGTTAATCGCATCTTGTTCGGACCCTATTAATTCAAAGGCGATTACCCCACCCGCTCGACGCATTTGTTTGCCGACATATTTAAAGCCTTGATGATTTTCAAGCCCGGGATAAAAAACACTGCTTACTTTTGTATGTTGATTAAGGTAAACAGCCAACTTTTCAGCATTGTCACAATGACGGCTTAACCTGACATCTAAGGTTTTTAATCCTCTTAAAATTAGCCATGCATCATGGGGCGAAATAACACCGCCAAAGTCTTTAAGAATTTGGTATTTTAATTGATGAATATGCGCTTCACTTCCACAAACAATGCCTGCAATGACATCCCCATGACCATTTAAGTATTTGGTTGCACTGTGGATCACCATATCAATACCCAAAGTCAGCGGCTGTTGCAATAAAGGCGTCATAAAGGTGTTATCAACAATACTTATCAAATTATTGCGCTTTGCAATAGCTGCTATTGCGGTTAAATCAAATACTTGTAAATGCGGATTGACAGGGCTCTCACAAAATACCAATTTAGTATTAGGCTGAATTGCCGCTTCAATTGCTAAGGGATCAGAAAAGTCTACAAATGTTGTATCCACGCCATACCGTTTTAGCTGGCTACTCAACAAAGCAAAAGTGCAACCATACACCGCATTTGATGAAATTAAATGATCGCCAGCCTCCAGATGAGTCATTAACGCCGCTGAAACAGCAGCCATGCCTGAGGCACATGCAGCGGCAGATTCTGCCCCTTCAAGTAAGGCCATTTTACGTTCTAACTCTGCGGTAGTAGGGTTACCAAGACGCGTATAAATGTAGCCTTGTTCGTCACCGGCAAACCTGGCTCCGCCCTGCTGGGCATTGTCAAACACGAAGGTGGCACTTTGATAAAGTGGCGTGACTAATGCGCCAAACGCTTCCTTTATATGACCACCATGAATCGCTACTGTGGCTGGTTTCCATTGATCTGGCATCTCGCTCTCCCAGGCCCACACATGAATTTAAATTATTTTACTATGTGTGTGGACAGGAATTTAAGATAGCGCGCTGAAAATTTTAACCAATAGTTTAGCGATTATTCATATTGAACACATTGTAAACACAATGTTACATCACAACCAAGAATGGCGCGCAAAATGTTGTTTTTACATATTTAAAGTTTTAGATTGTGACTGCGGTTATAAACAATGAGTCAACGAGGATTCTAGTGGTTATAGTGATTAGTGATTTGCACAGCGCTTTAATAATAATGACAGATAACATACAACTGATGTGATGAAACAAGATCACCAGCAACAACATGTATACTGGTAATCCCTTGCTGATAATTTAAATTTCAACTTAAATTAGCGATTTAAATTATCGGCTTAATTTAGTGATGCTTTTAAGCGCAACATACCTTCGTCAATACTGATCAGCGCTTCATAACCTAAATCGTTTTTAGCGGCGCTAATATCAAAATAATGACAGGTGGATAATTGTCTTGCGACAAATCTTGTCATAATCGGCTCTTGCTGTTTACCAAGTATTTTATAGATGGTTTCTAATACCACACCCGCGCTATACGCCACACCAGCAGGAACTCGTTTCGTCACTGGAGCAATATCAACACAGGCTAAAATGTTATTGAGCATGGCCGCCATAGTGATAGGTTCATCGTTACTTAAAAAATATGCCTTACCTGCACTCTTAGCTTGTTGCGTTAAGTCTACTGCCGCAAGAATATGCGCATAAGCGGCATTATCAACATAAATGGTATCAACCAGTTTATCTTGTTTACCCACCAACTTTAGCTTGCCGATTTTCGCCCGCGCTATCACTCTTGGCACCAAGTGTGGATCTTCAGGTCCCCAAATTAAATGCGGTCTTAATGCGGTGGTTTTCAACTGCGGCCCATTGGCTTCTAGCACCATTTTTTCGGCAATGGCTTTAGAGTGACCATAAAAGTTTAAAAAGCTAGCGGCATAAGGGGAAGATTCATCAATACCGGCTTCATCTTCACCCGCAAAGGTGACACTTGGAGTACTGGTGTAAACCACATGATTGATCTTTAATGCTTTACACGCACGCAGGATATTAGCGGTTCCATTAACGTTAGGGGCAAAATAGCTATCTCTATCGCCCCAAACACCCGCTTTTGACGCCACATGAAACACTAAATCACAATCTTGCATCGCCGCTGCTAGCGCATCTGAATCGCTAATATCACCTTGATACATGTTAACGCCCATCGCCGTTAATGCAGGATATTCACCACGAGCAAAACCATTAACTTCAATGCCTGCTGCTCGCAGACGAGTACAAATCGCTTTACCTAAAAAACCACCTGCCCCGGTGACAAATACTTTGTTAACCCGACTTTTAAGCGCAGCTAAGGCTGCCTGTTCTGGCTTTAATAACATTTCGAGTTCAAGCATGTATTTACCTAATTGAGAACGCTAATAAAAATTGATTGTTGGCAAACATTTCAGCAACGATTTGCACTATTCTTTCCACTGTTTTTGAGCCCAAACAGCTAATTTTTCTCTGAATATTTTCGCGTTGTGTCTGACATCCACAGGAAAATCTGGATGAATTAAAAAACGTGAAATACCCATTGTATGTGTATGTTTTTCAGCGATATCAACTAACTCTTGGTATAGCGCTTTACTGTTTGAGCAAGTCATGGCTTTATCAAGTTCGACACATAACAGTGGTTCAATATTGCCATTAATGACAATATTCACCAGTGCTGAACGTTTTACTTGTTTATGGGTGTTAAATACCCGCTCACAGGGAATTGAAAAATAACGTTTACTAAGGCTACCTTTTAGAGTTTGATCAACTCGATGGGCCTTGCGGCCACACATCCATAATTGCCCTAATTCATCCAAGTAACCGACATCACCCATGCGGTGTCGAATACCGTCAGCATCAGTAATTTTGGCCAGCTTAGTTGCACTATCGCGATGATAATACTCACGACTTACCATCGGCCCTTTTACGACGATTTCACCAATCTTTCCTACAGGTAAAATATCGGCTTCATCCCAATGGCTGATAACTGACTCAGTAATATCGATAATGCTAATCTCAACACCATCAATGGCTTTACCCACACAAATACCTTTACCAGCATCAGTTGCGGCGGTGGTATCAAACAGCTCGCTGCTTGGCATCATGCTAATCGGCAAAGACTCTGTCGCCCCATAAGAGTTGAGCACCTCAACTCCTGTTGCTAACATTTTGCTAAAACGCTTTATTGATGAGATGGTTGCTGGCGCCCCTGCTGAAATAACTCTTTGCACGCTTGGTAATGTAAATGCTTGGTTTTGGGCTGCGGTTTTAGTTTCAGCAGCGGCGCCTAAGCGCTCCAGCAATGCCGGATTAACAAACATATTAGTACATTGATATTTCTCAATCGCTGCGAATAAATACTCAGGATTAGCGGTTATGGGTTTACTGGCGTCCATCGCTGGCACAATAGATGCCATACCCAGTGCAGGGCCAAATAATGAAAATAATGGAAAAGTCGCTAAGTCGCGCTCACCGGGCTTAATGCCGTAATCATGTTTAAGGGCGCTAATTTGCGCTTCAAACATGCCATGGGAATACACCACACCTTTTGGGGTGCCTGTACTGCCACTGGTAAATAAAATTGCCGCCATTTGATCATCACACAGTGTGACCATGGGGTAAGCTTTGGCAAATGATCCACTAACCTGTGGCAAGGCGTCAATACTCACTGCGCCTGATAACCAACGCTGAATACTACTGCCGCCCACATTTAAGCAAAGCTTAACCGAAGGTTTACCCCAACCTAATATTCTTCTGGCAATATGGGCTTTAGGGATACCAATAAACACATCGGGTTGTGACTCTTCAAAACATTGTTTTAAGTTTTTAACCCCCATACCGGGATCGACCAGAATAGGAATTACGCCCGCTTTAAATAACGCAAACGTTAGCACGAAAAAATCAATGCTTGGGGTCACCATCAACACAGCTTTCATGCCAGCTTGAAGGCCAAAGGCATTTAAACGATAGGCAATATCATCAGATTGTTGGTTTAGGGAGCCAAAATCGACGTCTTGATAAGTTAAAGCGTGAGAGGCTTGATTGGCAGATGTCGCTGTTTGCACCGCGACAGCTAATTGAGAAGGAAAGTTATTTGCCGCATCTTGTAAATGCCGACAGATGTTAGCCGTTTTTAATGTCATAAGCCTGATGTCATTGGTTTATAACTTGGGCGTGAATAATGAGTATTTCATCACGCCCAAGGTCGCTGTTTAGCTTTGCTGGTTGTTAGCCATAAAGTTCTGAATAAGCCCGATGACATCTTCGCTAGCATCTTCAAGAATATAATGACCACAGTCATCAAACTCTCTTACTTGCGCATGGGGCATATATTGACGCCACTTTGCTAAAAAGTGCTTATCAAATACAAAATCCTGTAGTCCCCAACAAATCAGTGTTGGCACTTCAGAGAATTTAGATAAACTATCAGCAATATTTGAAACTAACTCATAGTTACGATCTTCAGGCTTTAACGGAATATCCTGCACAAAACGTAAGGTTGAAATACGGTTTTTCCAGCTATTAAATGGCGCAACGTAGGCTTCGCGCACTGCTTTGGCCATTGGCTGACGTTTAACACCCACATAGGATGCAATGGATGAAAAGGCATTAAAGCCTCTGACCAAAAACGTCCCTAAAATAGTTTCGCGGCAAACCCATAATGCCCAAGGAAAAGGCTTAGATTCAGGTAAGTGAAATGCTGCTGTGTTTAAAAATACTAAGCGCTTAATGCGCTCAGGATAACGGGCAGCATAGCCCATACCAATCATTCCGCCCCAGTCATGAACCACTAAGGTGATGTTTTCTTTGACATCTAAATGATCTAACAGCGCTTCTAAATCATCAATACGATTTTCTAATGTGTAATCGTATTGTGGGTCATCAGGTTTATCCGATAAACCACAACCAATATGATCAGGCACAATACACTGATAATTGGTGCTTAATGCACTGACTAAGTTACGGTAGTAATAACTCCAGCTTGGATTTCCATGAACCATAACCACTGGCTCACCCTGGCCTTCATTAACATAATGCAGTTTGTTACCACTGCGGTCTAAATAATGGCTATCAAAAGGCAACAGATTTTCTAACATGATGCTTCCTACAATTTTATAATACTTATTCTATAACCAGCGAAATGATTACCACTTGATGCCTAGCATCATACAGTTCAACCCGCTGCCTATGCCTAGAAAGCTCACTTGATCGCCTAATTTTAAAAAGCCTTGGTCGTGGGCCATCGCCGCTGTTACTGGCAGCGAAACCGTGCCCATATTGCCCAAGGTTTCATAAGTTGGAAATTCTTTTTCATGAGGAATATTGAGAGCATTTAACACTTGTTTGCGGTTTGATGCGCCCACTTGATGACAAATCACTTTATCAACTTGATCCACTAACCACTCACGCTGAGTTAAGAAGTGTTCCCAAGTATGCTTAGCCAGATCAACCCCTTCTTTAAGTAAGGTGACGGCATCGGTACGCATAAACTCACGATATAACTTTTGACTGGTTTCTTGTAGGCCCCACTGACATAACTCGTGATGCTCAGGCGCCGATAAGTGGCTGGCACCTAATAGCTGATGATTACGAGTATTTTTAAGCGGTAAGCTACCGTCAGTTAAGATAACCGCAATCGCACCAGAGCCACCGGTTAAGGTCGCTAGCGATTGGGCAAAATTCTGCATTGTCGGCTCATTGAGCATATTGTCGATAGTGACTTCAACAATATCGCGCGCCGATTCACAAGATACCACCATACCGGCTTTAATTTGTCCAAGCTCAATACGGTTAGCGATATCTAAAATGCCAGAAAGCACACCTAAACAAGCGTTACTGATATCGTAAATCGCGGTATCTTTAGACACACCAAGCTCTGCAGCCACGCGGCACGCGGTTGCGGGCTCATGTTGGTCACGGCACACGCCTGTGTAAACAACTGCCCCTAAATCACTGACATTGATACCTGTTTCAGCAACCGCTTTACGGGCAGCACTGATAGCGCCGTCAGATAAACGATAACCTTTTGGCCACCAGCGACGTTCCTTAATACCGGTTAAAGCGGCTAATTGCCCCATTGGAATACGAAACTTTTGATAAAGCGGCGCAAGACGAGATTCTAGGTCTAGACTAGACACCACTTGGGGTGCTAACTCATAGGCCATACTATTAATAAAAACGCGGGAATATTTCATGAAACCGTATCAATCGCTCACTTTAAGGCCGCCTTAGGCAACCGAATTTATTGGTATTTGCTACTAACCCGCCATTTGAACAAGAAAAGCTTCAATATTCAATACAAAACCACAATTAGTAATATATAAATCTACCAAAGCCGCAGTTTATCGCTGGGGTATTAACTGTATCACTAAAGGGGTTAATCAAGAGGATTTAAAATAAAAACTATTAAACAGTACCTTAGAAAACTATTCGAACAGAATTATTTAATTAGGTTAATTTTTCAGCTTGAATTAACCAATTCCTTGGTGTGATTTCGTTTGCACAAAATTCAACCATGGTAACTTGATAACCCTGCTGTTGTAAAAAGCACATTCTATCCAGTAATAACCACTGCTCTAAAGCGTGCCTAAACAGGTGCGCGACTAGATCGATACGCTGAGTTAGCCTTTGCCTAGCTACCCCTTGAGCAAGATAGGCATCAAAGTCGGTTACAGCGCCGATATTGACTTGTTTTTGCGCCCCAGCCCAATAACAAAAATCACTAAATGATGCCGATAACTGGCTTCGTTTAACACTGGGGATCGGCAGATAGCGATCATTACCGCTAATATCTCGCTGCAAGCTATCAAAGCCTAAGCGCCAAGCAATTTCTTGATGTCGTAATGCTTGCTGCTTGTCATTGGCAATCACACTTTGCTGCAGCGGCAACTGTAAATCATGTCGCGATAGCTTAAGGCCACTGTTTTTTGCAGCATGGGATAGCGGCTGATAGTAATTAGCTTGAATAAGATGATAACAACAAGGTGAAAACGAGATTTGTTTGGTGTTTGCTTGAGCGGCTAACTCCAGCAGCCTAACATGTAAATCACCACAGGCATGTAACGCAATGGCATGTTGCTCTGAACTTAGCGGGTTGGCCCCTAATGTACTATTGGCTAAGTTAAACACATCAACACAATGAAACTGCTGCGACAATTGCCACTTGTCTGCAAACTGCTGGCCTTGCTCACACAAGCTTTGTTGCCACTCTAAACTGCTAACCTTAACTTGATGGGTTTTAGCAATATAACGTCCCAAATGGCCTTTACCTGCACACCATTCAACAATCAGGTTTCCTTTAGGAATATGCGCTGAAAAAGCAGTAATTTGCTGCCACTTTCGGCCTTTGATATGGGCGCTGAAATGGCTAAGCTCAGTGTCAGACAGGCCTATTTCTACAGCGTGTGCTTCAAACGATTTGGGTTCTGGTCTCGTTAACGATACATCACCATTTGTCGATGTGCTTAACATCGCGGCTAAGCCATCAATTTTCATCCCCAACTGCTGCATATCTTGCATCAATGACGGCAGTAACGCCGATACCAATGCCCCTTGAGCTACATCTAGTGCCTCTATGTCAGTATCAGCAATGGCCCAAACCTTTGCGGCTAAGCAAGGAAACTGCTCAGACCAAGGTAATTGCTGACAATCAAAGGCTTTCACTTGCCACAAACTATTTAGCTTTAGTAAGCACTCGCTAAGCTGGCCTAGCTTGGCGCTATTGTCGCTACAATTGTTAGCGTCTGTCGCGCAGTTCATGGCAATCTGTGTGCTCATTGGCATCCTATGGTTTATTGGTGTGATTGATGGTTTACACCATCATTAAGCACTCTCACTACTCACTACCTGCGACTTTGATAGCTGATTTAGGGTTAGATTTGGGTTCAGACTTTCGAACCGCCATGCGTTTACCTAACCAAACCCCCATAGCTAGAGGCGCAAAAAATATCGCAATTAAGAATAAAATGAAATACACAATCACACTTTTAATTAACTCAATCACTTGGGCAAACACTAATTCAACGGTTTTTTGGGTTAGTGCATCTAAATCTTGAATAGCAGCGCTGCGTTCATCAGCAATCATTTGCGCTAACGCTTCTCGCTCGTGAACAATAATTAAGGCTAGTGATTCACGCTCTTTTGATAACTGCTGCAGTTTATCATCTGTGACATCACTCAGTTGATCTAATAATGGCGCCAGCTCCACTCGCATATCACCGGCAAGCATGGTCATCATTTCAGGGGTTTGCTGCATTAACTGCTGAAATTTTTTGGTGGTTTCACTGATATTTTTAAGGGCTAATTCTATATCAGCGGCGCTAACATCAGCATGAAGTGCATATAACTCGGCTTTCCAGCCAAGAATTTTTGGCATCTGCTCAGTGGTCATCGCCATACGATCAGACATATCACTCATCACCTCAGGCATTGAACCAAAAGTGGTAATGGCTTCAAACTCTGAAATATTGCTAAAAGCCAACCAAGCATTAAAGGCAGTAGTGCGGGTAAAGGTAATATCCTCAAGCGGATTTTCAGCCACATATTGGCTCACAAACGCTTGATTATTTTTGAACTTTTGGTTGCTAATAAAGCCTTTTACTGTCGAGACGAATTGATCCGCTAATTTTTCACTGCTATCTATCGCGAGCTGCTGTTGTTCACCGAATAACTCACTGCCAGCACCAGTTTCATAAAACTGCTTCATTTGCTCGGTCAACACCCAAGTATCGAGCATTGCCGCTACTGGAGAGGCTTGGAATATAGCCCGCTGCAGGCTTTGCTCAGCGTAAATTTTCCACATTAAGGTGTTAGCTCTAACGTTGTCATCATCGCTATTAGCTGCAATGCGGTCTGCGGTGGCTTCAATTTCAGCATAAAAGCTATAACTAAATTCACGGCTAAACATACGCATGTTTATCTGCTCTTTAGGTAAGGGTTCAACGCCACTTTCAAGCTTAACTTCTAGCAGTGAACAAGCCGTTAAACTTAAAGATAACAAGCCGATACTCATAAGGCTAAGCAGTTTTTTACAGGTGATAATAAGGGGGTGAAACTGAGCAAACCAGCAACGACTACTCAGGCTAGCAAGATTTTTTACAGCTAAATTAAACCATGATTTCATGGTACTCTCCACGCAATAGCGACACAATAAAGCAGCAAGTTGGCTATTTATTATAGCAAAAAACCAACGAAACACTGACAACAAAGCCATAGTTACAACCAATTAAACTTGCAAATAACTTAATTAATTCAATAAACTATAGCTAGTCGCAGCCTAGTTTTATTTATTTAATTTGTCTATATGGTTTAATCAATAAATGCCAAGACTTTAGAACGGTAAAGGATTAACAATGCACTCACCTTGCGTCGCCAAATGCGGCTTAAATGAAGCAGATTACTGCATGGGCTGTTTTCGCCACATCAATGAAATTGTTGGCTGGGGACAAGCCAGTGAAGAGAAAAAACAAGCGGTATGGCAACAACTGCCACAACGAAAAGAACGAATGAAAGGCGGTAATAATAGCCAGATCATCAGCCGTGAGAAGTGGTTAAAAGCCCAAGCGGAAATTGAACAGCCTTGAATTGTAAAGCTGAGCAATAAAGCTTTCAGCCAAGCACAAAAAAGCCCATAAATATGGGCTTTTCATCTGAGTATCAGTAAACAAAGCTACTTTTTCATCATTGCTTTTAAATCTGCAAATGGATTATAGGTAGCGGCTTCTTGCTTGGTTTCAGTGGTATTGCCATAACGGATCAACTCTTCAAATCGAGAATGTTCATTATCGTGGCAATACAAGCATAACAATTCCCAGTTCGAGCCATCTGACGGGTTGTTATCATGGTTATGATCAACATGGTGTACCGTCAGCTCAGATAAATTCTTATGAGTAAACTCACGTGTACAACGGCCACATATCCAAGGATAGAGTTTTAAGGCTTGTTCACGGTAGCCTTTTTCACGAGTGGCTTTGTAATCTCTGGCTTCTGCTAATACTTTATCTAATTTACTTTGAGTAGCTGACATCGACTTTCCAATTTACTTTCATTACAAAATTACCCCAAGGATAAGCGCTGTTATCGGTTGGGGCAATGTTTTCTATCACAATTGCACTGCTCGAGTAATACTAACATCACTTAAAACAAGCACCACTTAAAACAAGCACCGCTTAAAACAAGCAGCCGCTAGTAAGTCACTAACTCTGAATTAGACAAATGCTGGTAGTGTAAATAGCGTTCATATTGATTAACGATATCTGCAATAATTTGCTCTTGAGTATAACCCATCACATCGTAATGCTGACCGCCGTGCTCTAAGAACACTTCCACCCGATAATAGTCTTGCTCACTAGCAAAGCCTTCGACATCGGCACCATTCATGGTAAATGCTCGAATACGCAGCCCATAAGCAAACTGCAGGGTTTCGTTGTTACCGATCAATAAACGTACCCTTTCATCATCTTGGGTGATGACAGCAGGCATATTTTTAGCTAAAAATATTTGTCTGACTTGTTCAAGTCCCGGTTTGGCGATGTTATCTAAAAATCGCTGCGCATCTTCTTGACTGGGGTGAGAGACCAGTACATCAATACGATCTTCCCAGCTCATGTTGGCTTTAGCAAATTGCACACTGGTATTGTGTTGCTGCACACTTTCTAATTTCAAGCGATCATCTTGTAAGGCTTTATACAAGCCAAGGCACATCAATAGCATCACAATCATGATTGGCATTGCACTGGCAATCGCTGCTGTTTGTAACGCTTGTAAGCCACCAGCGAGTAATAATACGCTCGCGACAACACCTTGCAGTATCGCCCAAAAAACTCGCTGGCCTACTGGCGCTTGTTCATTACCGCCTGAGGTCAAGTTATCAATCACTAACGAGCCGGAATCTGATGAAGTAACAAAAAATGTTACCACTAAGAATATGGCAATGATGGACAATACTGATGAAAATGGTAGATGCTCAAAAAATCGAAACAAGGCCACCGATACATCATTAGAAACCGCATCCGATAGATAACTCGCCCCATGGTTTCTAATCATATCAATGGCGCTATTACCAAATACTGTCATCCATAGGAAAGTGATGCCAGTTGGGAAAAATAACACCCCGACTAAGAATTCTCGAATAGTGCGCCCACGACTGACACGAGCAATAAAAGTACCTACAAATGGCGACCATGAGATCCACCAGCCCCAATACAATAATGTCCAGCCACCAAGCCAATCATCTTTTTGCTCGTAGGCGTATAAGTTAAAGGTTTTACCCACAATATCACTTAAATAACCACCGGTATTTTGAACAAATGCTTGCAGTAACAGCACTGTTGGTCCAAGAACTAAAACTGCCACAAGCAATAGCAGTGCTAACGCAAGGTTAAGCTCACTTAAACGTTTAACGCCTCTATCTAAGCCTGCAAAAACAGAAACCGTTGCTATCGCGGTAATCGCCATAATGATAATAATTTGCACAGTGATGTTATTTGGCAAACCATCAATTAAATAACTTAAGCCTGAATTGACCTGTAGCACCCCAAAGCCCAATGAGGTTGCTACGCCAAACATGGTGCCGATCACCGCAAACGTATCAACCGCGTGCCCTATAGGGCCATAGATACGCTCGCCAATGAGTGGATATAAGGCAGAACGTGGCAGTAAAGGCAGTTTATGACGATATGAGAAATACGCTAAGCTTAAAGCCACTACGGCATAGATTGACCAAATATGGATGCCATAATGGTAAAAAGTAATCTTCATGGCATCTTTTGCAGCCTCCAGTGACTCAGGCGTTGCATCAGGTGGGGCTAAATAATGCATCACTGGCTCTGCCACGCCAAAGAACATTAATCCAATACCCATCCCTGCAGAAAACAGCATAGATACCCAGCTTTTAAAGCTGTAGTCAGGCACGGAATGATCTGGGCCTAGTTTGATGTCACCAAAACGGCTCATCATGACAAAAATAATAAAGATGAGAAAAATAGCCACCCCAACAATATACAACCAGCCCGCTTTAACTTCTAACCAACTTTGAATGGCTTTAAAAAATTGGCTAGCTTCATTTGGCCAAACGGCACAAATAAATACCATGACAAAAATAAGCAATACTGAAGGGAAGAAAACCGGAGGGTTAACACTCGCTTTCTTAAACATGATTGAGACCTGTAAATAGGATAATGAACACAGCTACATAGGTAACAATTGCGCTGACAATTGCATAAGTATAGGCTGGTTCTATTGGATTGCGTTTAACGTAATCATTGAGGGGTAAATTTGTACTCGCGCGCATTGGGATTAAAAAGCACTATTTCTTAGTTGCTGAAGTGCTATTATCTGACGCCAAAGTTTCATTAGCTGACGCTTCATCGCTAGTTGCATTGCCGCTAGCATTTGCGTTTATATCACTATTGGCATTAGCGTTTATATCACTATTGGCATTAGCGTTTATATCACTATTGGCATTAGCGTTTGTATTA
>NZ_JAUORL010000052.1:0-13498 GCF_030548015.1 Shewanella sp. 4_MG-2023 | reverse complement strand
CGGTGATTAGCGCAGCCCGGTAGCGCATCTCGTTTGGGACGAGAGGGTCAGAGGTTCGAATCCTCTATCACCGACCACATTTAACAAAAAAGCCACTCAATGAGTGGCTTTTTTGTATTTCAAATAAACACCTTGTGCAGCATCATCCCTTTTAGCTACTCCCTTGTTACCTCAATGGTTGGTACGTTTAGTTAGTATCGCTGGGTTTGTTATACATTAATGCAGGTTACAGATAATAAAAAACCACATTTGCATGTGGTTTTTTGGGTATGAATTACCTTATTGGCTGATAAATTAAATGTTGATGGAAACCGGCGGTGAAATAAAGCCTTGGTAAGCATCAAGTCGCATGGAGGCAAAACGTTCTAACTGTGTTTGCTGCTGTATTCCGGTGACTATGACTTGAATATCTAAGCCTTTGGCCACATTCGATAAGGCTCTACATAGCTCAATATTGTGTTGGTCATCTTCCATATAGGCAAAGGATTGATCCAGTTTGACATAACTTGGGCGCAGGCTTTGTAAATAGGCCATTGAACCAAATTGACGGCCGAAATGATCAATACCAAATGTTGCCCCGTTATCACGAATAATATGGCATAACTTTTCACAGTTTTCTAAATCACTATAAACACTGGCTTCAGGTATATCAAAACAGATCCTTTCAGGGAAATTGCAATGACGTAAAAACTGCTGCAACCAAGTGTGAAAATGAATATCACTAATACTTTGAAAGGTGAGGTTAATAGCGAGTGGCTCATAATTTCGCTCTAAAAGTCGGTTTTCTACCACAGTTTCAATTAAACATTGATCCAGCAAGGTGCCTAATGACAATAACTCAACATAAGGCATAAATTGACCTGCGTGTTGCAATTTGTCGTCGACGGTAAGTTGGCAGTAAACTTCCCGCTGGCATACCTCTTTTTTGCGATTGAGCAAAATAGGCTGCCATCTGAACTGGAATTTTTTATTTCGAATCGCATCGGTGAGATTAGTGCGCCATTGCTCACGGCTAAATAATTGTTGTTCGTCGGTTTCAAACCAATGAAACACTTTATTGTCTTTTAGTGACTGCTGCAGTGCATTGTCAGCTTGGGCTAAAATATCACTGACGGTCATTTGACCAATGCGCTCTGCAACACCAATCGCAAAGCCTTCGTTGGGCTTACAACCTGCTTTTGATATTTCCTTATTAAGGGTTCTGAGTAAGGTTTGTAAGTATTTAGTTAGCTGTTCATGTTCAACATCGGCGATCAAAAAAGCAAATTCATAGGCGGCAATACGGCCAATAACAGAAGGTGCTACCTCATCTAAATGGTGCTGCAGCTTTTGTGACAGCAATTTAATGGTTTCATCACGTACTTGATAACCATATTTACTGTGCACTGTTTCTAACCAGTCAAATTTGGCTAAGAATATTGCTCCACTGCTAGGCTCTGCTAACCAGCCATTAATTCGACTGACCATATATTGTCGATTTGGCAGCCCTGAAACCTGGTCGACGAGGTTTTTCTTACGTAGGGCTGAGACTTCTTCATCCAGTGAGTTAAATACCTGTTTAAGTTGTGCCGACATGCTATTAAATGCACTTACTAACTCTTGCAGCTCTTTAGTTTTAGGCATTGGCATATCAGGTCCAAACTGCTGATTAGCCACTTTTTTTGCATGAATTGAAAGGTCGTGTAACGGTTTTAAAATAAAGCCTAAGCCAAAGCGAGCGCAGACGATAGCCAATAAAAATAGAATGGAAAAAATGATAATGGTATTAGAAATAATCCGCCACAGTTCATGGTAGCCAAACCCAGGGTGAGCAGTAATTTCTATTTTAGCTAATTGCAGCCAGCCTGAGGTTAAGACAGTCTCTTTGGTGATGCTTTTAAATAGCTCAAGGTCAATAAACCACTGCGGTACACCGTCGATTCTGATGGCGTTATTCCACACTTGTTGCTTACCATCAACCAGCCAAGTGAGTTTAATTTGCTGGTAATAACCGCCTTCAAATATCACATTGACTAGGGTTTCTGCGCCAACATCATCACCATTTTCAAGGGCAGGGACGAGCATAATACCAAGGGAATGACTGGCATTATTTAAATCTGATTCCATCTGCTTACTCAAGAAACTTTGGGTCTCAGTAAACTGCACGTAACCTAAGCTGATCACCACCAGTAAAAATAAACCAAAAAGTAACGCATAGATTTGACGAAAGAGGGTCATCTTGGTCACTGCTCCATTTTTTGTTTGGGTTGACGCAAGCGGTCGATACCCAATCTAAGTTTTAAATCATTCCATTTTTCAAGACGTGACGAGGAGCCAGCAAGCACACCTCGGCCTTTTTCTTTGTTGAGCCATAACTGTTTACCATTAAAACTATAAACAGGTATTAAATCATTTCTCATTGTCGCGGGTTTTATTATCGGGTCTAGATTGTCTAAAACCAGTGGTACCGCGCCTGGTGTTTCATAGTAAGCTAGCACCATGTGGTACTGGTTTACTGTTTTGGCTTTTACCATGGTAATTCTGAGTTTATCTTCAGGTATACCAACTTGGAGTAAGGTAAAGTATTTAGCGATAGAAAAATCTTCGCAATCACCAGCATTGACCCCAATAAACTCCATCGGAGAAGCCCAATAATTAGACTCGCCCCATAAGGCTTTATCGTCAATAAACTTAAATAAGTTAAAGAAACGGTTAACCTTTTCTAGCCTGGCAAGCTCATCAAGTTGCGGTGCTTCATTGATGATTTTGAACCAAGCTGTGGCGCGTTTTCCAGCTCTTTCACCGTAATGCTCAGTTAAAGCATTAATGGTTTTTTTTGCATCAATTTGCGCTGGTGGCGCGGCAAAAAGCCCCGATACCATCAAAGCAGATGCTAGCAGTGAATAATGACAACATTGTTTTATACGTTCTAACCTCGAACGGCCATTATCAGGCAACTGTTAGCACCTCAATGACAATTTTTACTGATCAACAGTATAAATGTGCCACTTCATATCTGTTTTTGAATCATCGCCAGTCACTTCAGCAATAACCCGGCGGTTAGCCTCATTAGCCTCGGCTGAGTCAGATTCATCAATAGGTCTATCGTAGCTATAGCCAATGGCATTGAGCCTTGACGGATTAATAGCAAAAGTGTCAGCTAATATTTGGGTAACGTTTTGTGCTCTGGCTTGAGATAAGTGTAGATTATGCTCATAGCTACCGGTTTTACTGCAATGGCCTTCAATGGTGACATTGGTGCTAGGGTACAGCTTCATTAATTGCGCAATTTGTTCAATTTGCTGATAAAAGCGTGGGTTAATGTCTGCTGAGTCATTTTCAAACAGAATGTGTAACTCCTGGCGCTCATTAATTTTGCTTACGGTGGCGCAGCCATAATTGTCGATATCAGCACCAATGATCGTTTCTAAGCAGCGCTCACGGGCCATAATCACACCGTCATTATCATTATCATTAAGATCAAACTCTTGTTGCGTGGCCGTATCCATAGTGACAATGTCTCGCATCGAACAGCCAGTCGCTAAGCTTATTACAAGTAGCAAAAACAAATATTTCATCATCTTACTCCACCTTCATAATCACGTTCACCTTGCCAAATATCTGGACGTGTGACCCGCAACGAGTCAAGCAATCTACCCGTTGCATTTAGCAGCCGATATTTTGCCGCCGTTTCGTCAAACTCAGTTTGCAGGTAATCTTTACGGGCTTGAAACAGCTCATTTTCAGTATCGAGTAAATCCAGCAAGCTACGTTGGCCTAAATTAAACTGTTGAGAATAAGCTACTTGGGTATCTTTAGAGGCAATCACATGGTCGCGAATATAGCGTTTTTGCGGTGCTAGCATCTCATAAGCATTCCAAGATAAATGCACCCCTTCAATAACTTGGCGATGTGCCCGTTGACGAATTTCTTTGGCCTCATTGATTTTGTAAGCAGCTTCCTTTTCCCGTGCGAGATCTTTACCACCTGAGAAAAGGTTGTATTTAACTCGTACCATGCCGACTAAATCGTTATTATGGCCGCCGACATTAGGGTTGAGAGCACTGCCAGTGCCGTAACCATCTTCACCATCTACATCATTATTCCAATTACCATTTAATTCTAATGAGAACTTTGGATAGTAATTTGACTGCGCTGATTTTCGTTCTTTATCTGCGGCGTTAATATCGCTATTGGCAGATTTAAGGATCGGATGATTTTCTTGGGCCATCAGCACGCTTTCAGCGATATTATCAGGCATCAAATCCATATCTGGCACTGGTGCAACTAAGTTATCAGGTTCTTTTTCGACAATACGAATATACTGTGCTTTCGCATCTAATAGGTTATTTTTAGCTGCCATAACATTAGCGTTAGCACGAGCTAATCGACCTGATATTTGCGATAAATCAGCAATGGAGCCTAAGCCTGATTCGGTGCGCTGCTTAATTTGGTCGTATATTTCTTCATGACTTCGGAGGTTTTTTTCCGATAACACTAATAGCTGCTCAGCTTTAATGTAATTGGTGTAAACCTTACTTACTTCTAAAGCGATATCTTCAGCAGCGGCAAATAATGCCCACTGTTCAGCACTGGCTTCAAATGAGTAGCGATCAACTTCACTGCTGGTATAGAAGCCGTCAAATAACATCTGTTTGATGCTAAAACCTGCTTCACCACGTTCGAGCTCCATAACGCCATCATCTAAATTATCGTTACCAGGCTGGCTTTTACGTCGGGTTGAGGGGCTGTCCGTTTGCTCCCAACCATAGGCGCCGGTTAAATCAACTGTTGGCATATAACCTGCCACAGCTTGATTAACTTGCTCCTCACGGGCTTTAAAGCGATTAAAGGCAATACGCAACTCTGGATTAGTATCCAAAGTATGGGCGACAGCTTGTTCTAACGATTGCGCGTTTAGAGTAGGTACTGCAAAAAATGCAGACATTGCCAATGCCAAAATACTTAACTTACGACACTGGGTTATATTCAATTTCATGTAAAAAACCCTCCAGGTTTTTTGTTTAATTCTCTCGAAGTGCAGTTTCTTTAGCCCTTAAAATAGGGTTTAAAATATACTCAAGGATTGTTCTTTGTCCGGTTATTACGTCTACTGAGGTAAGCATTCCCGGAATAATTGGCATCTGTGTGCCATCTTTTTTTATCAAATTTGATTCTTTGGTTCGTACTCGGATGGTATAAAAGCTGTTGCCTTCTTCATCTAAACTGGTATCGGCACTAATGTGCTCTACGGTGCCTTTGAGGCCGCCGTAGCGGGTAAAGTCATAAGCGGTCACTTTGACGATTGCGGGTAATCCTGGGTGTAAAAATGCAATATCTTGTGGGGTTATCTTAGTCTCAATCAGTAGCTGATCTTCTGATGGCACAATTTCAATAATCTCTTCACCTGGTTGTACCACACCCCCTAAGGTATTCATGTGTAGGGTTTTAATGGTGCCGTTAACGGGTGAGGTAATAATGGCTTTGCTGATCTTATCGAACGCGCCTATTTGCGCTTGGTTCATCCTAGATAGCTTAGTTTGCATTTCATTTAATTGGGCGCGTAAATCAGCAGCGTAAACAAATACCGCCTCACGGCGTTTAAGGATAGCTTCATCCATAGTGGCTTTTAATTTAGGCCGCAGTAGACGTAAGGTTTTAAGCTCGCCTTGAATGTCATTAACAGTACGTTCAAGTTTTAATAGCTCAACTTCTGGAACGATACCTTTTTGTGCTAGGGGTTTAGTGAGTTCTAATTCCCGTGAAATCAGCTGATAGCTTTTGGTTAGGGTGATAATTTTAGAGCTTAACTCTTCAGTTTCTTGTTGGCGCTGCTGAATTTGGCGCACCAAAATTTCTAACTGATTGCTGAGATTATCTAAACGGCCGCTGTATTCAGCTTGTTGGTTTTTAACTAAGTTAGGCTCATCATTGATAATCTCATCAGGAAAAACTAATGGCTGCTTCGTGATTTTAACTTGCTCGCGCCAGTTTGAAGACATGTCAGAAATAACAATACTATCTAGCTCGGTTCGCAGGCGGATCACATTAGTTTGTAAGCTATAAACCTCTTGTTCTTGTTGAGCGAAATCTGAGCGGAAGCGAATGTCATCAATTTTGACTAATGGCTGACCTTTGGTGACTATCATGCCTTCTTGGACATAGATTTCTTGTAGTACGCCACCATCCAAACTATCAATGAGTTGCACTTGGGAAGAGGGGATAACTTTGCCCATTCCTGAAGTTACCTGATCTAATTCAGAAAAATAGGCCCAAATAAAGAAGCAGATAAACATGGCCGCAATTGACCAAATGATTAGGTGATGACCACGTGGTGACTCGGTCATCATGGCACCATAAACATCATCGACCATGTCTAAATCATGGTTAGAGAGCTTGTTAGTCATTAACTGCGCCCTCCTGCAAGTAAGCCATTATTGAGTTTTTCAAGCACGCGATCTTTGGGGCCATCGGCAATAATATGGCCCTTATCAAGTACGATAATGCGATCAACTAAACGTAATAAGTGCATCTTATGGGTGATCAGTAATAAAGTGCGGTCTTTACTGACATGCTCCATTGAGCGAATAAACTGTTTTTCAGCGCGAGCATCTAAACTGGCTGTTGGTTCATCCATTAATAAGATGGGCGGGTCATTTAAGGTTGCTCTTGCTAATGCAACGGTTTGACGTTGCCCTCGGCTTAATGACAAGCCGCCTTCACCTACTTGCTGATCTAAACCTTCAGACTCAAGGTTAGTAAACATACTGACCCCAGAAAGCTGCACTGCACGAATAAGTTGATGCTCTGTCACCTGACGGGTGCCAAAAAGAATATTATCTTTAATAGAACCATGAAAAAGGGTCACATCTTGGGGCAAATAGCCGAAATTTTTACGTAAATCACTGGGGTGAATTTGACCCGCATCTAAGCCATCGTAACGCAGGCTGCCTTGAGTGGGTTTATACAAGCCAACTAACAGTTTTGCTAAGGTACTTTTGCCTGAGCCATTACGGCCGATAATAGCAATACGCTCACCGGGTTTTATGTGGACGGAAAGCGGATGTAGCACAGGTCTTTCGGCTTCAGGAAAGCTGAAAGCGATGTTGTCAGCATCAATTTTACCTTGTAAGCGCTGTTTGCTAACCAAATGGCCTTTGTTTTCAAACTCTTCTTCTTGGTTCATTACCTCGTCAAGTTGGCGTAGCGAGCTTGCTGTTTGGTTGCCTCGAGTAATTAGCCCTGCAAGTTGCGCCATCGGTGAGATTGCGCGGCTTGAAAGCATCACCGCTGCGATAATGCCGCCCATTGAGATAGCATTATCAGCCACCCGATACACCCCAAGGATCACCACGCAGACGACGGTAAGCTGCACAATAAAGTTAGCCACATTACTGACGGCATTAGTGAGTTTTTTAGATTTAAGCTGCCAGTTAGCGGTGTGGCCTATCATCTGCTGCCAACTTTTTTGTACTAGGCCTTCTGCGCCATTAGCTTTAATGGACTCTAATGCCGTTAAGCTTTCAATCAAATGGCCGTGCTTGAGGCTTGAAAAGCGGTTACTTTCTTCAATTGCGGCCTTAAGTTTTGGTTGGATGTAGAACGTAAAGCCGATAATGATAATCCCCCCAAGAACTGGGATAACCGCTAGGTCGCCGGCAACAATATAAATAATGGTGACAAACAGTAGGGCGAACGGAAGGTCCACTAAGGTGGTGATGGTTGCAGAGGTTAAAATTTCTCGAATACTGTCAAATTCACTTAATTGCCTTGCCATGCCGCCCACGCTAGGGGAGCGTTTTGATAGTGGAATCCCAATTGCTTTGGCAAATAATTTTGAAGAAACAATGATATCGACTTTTTTACCTGCAACATCAATTAAGTAGCTACGTAACTGACGTAAAATAAGATCAAATAAATAGGCAATCCCTGCGCCAATGGCGAGTACCCATAATGACTCAAAGGCTAAATTCGGTACCACTTTATCGTATACATTCATGATGAATAATGGTGATACCAATGCGAATAAGTTAACTAGCACAGATGCAATCAGGGCATCTCGATAGATGGGTGCTGAGTCTTTAATGCTTTGTAGTAACCAGTGAGTACTATTATCGTGAATGTGAACATCAAAGCTGTTATCGCCACGAAACTCTTGTTTAACTAAAAATAGATAACCCACATAAAGGGTTTCTAGTTCTTCAATGGTGAGAACTTCTTCTCCACCGGTTTCGGGTAATTGAATGGTTGCTTTGTCAGCATCGATATCAAGGCTATGTAATATGCAGGCTTTTTTATCTTTAAGCAGTAAAATACAAGGCAGTAAAATAGCTGATATTTGATTAAGATCTTTACGGGTTAATTTAGCTGACAAACCACCACGCGAGGCAGCTTGCGGTAGTAAATCTGGAGTGATGTTAGCGCCAGTTAATGGTAAGCCTGCCGCAAGTGAGTCACTTGAGCATGGCGAACCAAAATGTTCAGTCATTAAGACTAAGCAATCAAGTAATGGATCAACAGTGGTCCGTTGGGACGCTGAAATAGTCCACTGTTCTTGATTGTTTGATGCAGTTGCTGGCACCTAATGCTTATCCTTTAGAATTATTGTTATAAAAGTAACTACCTTGTTAGCGCCGTTATGATACAACGTGACGCCAACAAAGTGTTGTATTTATGGAATAATATTTTCATCACTTTGTATCTGGAATATGCCTGTAGCTTGATTACTAGCTACGGCAGCACTTTCATCTGCAGCAGATTCAATAATTAACGCCCCATCTGCTAACAGACCACTAATAACAACACCCTCATCAGTGGTGCCATAATTGCTATTATCAGATAAATCTACCCCATCGAGTACAATGACTTGATCAACACTATTGTTGTCATCGGCATCTATGGTGATCGTGGTATTACCATCAGCAAAAGAGATGCTTAAGAAGTCTGTTAGGGTGTCAGTATCTTCCCCTTGCAATAAGTCACTCAAATCTAATTTGTCAGCGTTGATGTCAAAACCACTAATGGTGTCGGTGCCAATATCATTAGCTGACCAGGTGTAAGTATCATCACCTTCGCCGCCAATGAGTAAATCATCACCTAAACCACCGATTAACAGGTCATCGCCTTCACCGCCAATGAGCAAGTCGTTACCACTGCCACCGATTAGTACATCGTCGCCAGCGCCGCCATCTAGGCTGCTATTAGAGGCATTTGCCATGATGATATCGTTTTCATGGGTGCCTGTAAGAGTGGTTGAGTTTTGATAATCAACTGTTACTTGTGCACTGTCAGTAGCGCCATTACCCTCGAGGGTATAGTTGAAGCTATCGCCATCATTGGCAGCATTTAAAGTAACGACGCCATTGGATAAGCTCGCGCCACCGTCAACGGAGGTTATAGCCGCAGAAATTGGCGTTGAGTCTCCATGGGTTAGATAGGCAGTATCAATACTGAGTGTTGAACCATCAGCCTGATTAGTAATGATATTATTTACGTTTGCATCAAGTCCGGCATAGTAATCAAGTTCAATAACCAAGGAGAGTGAATTGCTATCACCGTCATTATCAAGGACTTCAATGTCTATATTCTCTTGTTGATTGAGGATATTTTCATCAACATCAATGAAGTAGTTATATACGCCTGTTTCAAAATCTATGGTAAATGTGCCGCCAAAACTTGTGGTGATGATTTGCTCAGGATTAGCAGGGTCATAATTGTAGGTGGCACCCCCTAAGGTGATGCTATCAACGCGGCCGCCATCGGCGCCGATTAATACGCCTGTCGTGCTATCTCCCGTGATGATACCTAGGTCACCAACAACCGTGCTATTGTCAAAATAATTTAAAATAGTACTGGTAAGGTCGTCTGCATCGTCTACGACAATGGCATATTCTTCATTACCATTTACTTCAGGGTGAGCAATAGGCAACAGCTCATCTAAACTGGCATTGCCAATACCGATTCCGAAAGAAATATCATAATTATCTTGAACGTAAGTTTGCCATTCAGTTTGTTGGTCCGTATCTACTTCTCGCCCAGATGATGGTACACCGTCAGAGATAAAGTAAACAAAGTTTTGATCGGCGCCAGTGGGTATATCCCCGCTATTCATTACAGTATTAATTGCAGCTGCATAGTTAGTACCGCCATCTGCGACTAAGCTGTTTAAGTAATTAATCGCGCCATCAATATCATCCAGTAACCAACCAGAGTTTGAGGTCCCGCTTGAATAAGTAATGATTTGTAAATTGACATTACCTGTTTGATCAACTTCTTTAATCAGTGCGGTGAGTGACTCAACTGCAGTTTCAAGATAGCTTTTACCATTGCCCGCCGAATTGCCCATACTGCCAGAAACATCGAGCACAAAGGTTAAATTGGTGGTAACAGGTGCTGAAACTGTTTGAAGGTTTTGGGTTATATCATTAGCAATAGGAATATCATCAACAATGGTTATTTCAAGATTAGCGTCACTGGTAACACCACTGCTATTTTCGATAATATAATTAAAGTTTTCGAGTAAATCAGTGCCTGTGTTGTTGGTATTATTAAGTTCATATTGATAATCACCTGCACGTATACCCACTGCATCTTCGGTATAGACAGTTAATGTGCCATTAGTGGTATTGATTGTAATGATGCCATCGGATGGGCTCTGGCCTTCAATGCTGGCAATGATAGTCGAAGCACTAACGCCAGAGTCATTGTCGAATAAATTACCCGTAGCAATATGAGAATTACTGCCTTCCTCTGTACCTTGAACCAGCCCTGCTTCTGAAACGGTTTGACTGTCAGCTGTTGCAATTGGAGTAGAGTCTTGGTTTACCGTTAATGTCGCTTCAGAAGTATCTCCGTCAATATCTTCGAGAATGTAACTGAATTCTTCAGAGACGAGGATGCCGTCACCGACAGATGTCGCAGTTAAGCTGTTTAAGCCATAGTTGCCACTCGCAGATGTTAAGACAATGTATTGGAATGCGGTATTGCTAATAATGTTGATACTATTATTGGTCGTACTTCCTGTCGCCAAGACGGTAGTACCATCCGCAGCGTAGGCTGTCCAAGTGGCCTCGAAAGTATTACCATTTAATCCAATAGTCGCCTGAGTAAAGCTGTCGTTGGTGCCTAAATCAATAATCATGGCTTCGTTGCCATTGATTGCACTACGGCCAACACCCACACGACTTCCATTGTTTCCAATATTATTACCAGGAGCGCCTAAATTGGTTAAATCTAGATTGTTAACATTATTGATGCCACTTAATGAAATACCGTTACTATTGAGTAGGTCGTTGTAATCAAAACTTTCTGCAATAGTATCTGTTTGAGTCGATTCATAGGTATAACTTCCGTCCTGATTGGCAATCAAAATACCCTTGTCGGTTAAGATAGTGATATTGCCATCAGCATCAAAATTGGAGTAGGTCGTGCCTTGGAAATTGAAACTTATAATTGAGCCGGCATCAGCACCAAGTTGATCTGTTCCACTGCCATCAGTACCAGCACCTGTGATGACATTGCCATAGGCAGTGCCACCAAAACCAATACTATCAACATCATCAAGTGCAATTGGCGCTGTATCAACAACATCAATATTTATCGCTGTCCAGCTTGAATTGCCTGTGCCATCAGTGACTTGATAATAGAAAGTATCGACAATAACATCGCCAGAGTTATGTACTAAGCTAGGCGCTTGGTAGCTGTAGGTGCCATCAGCATTGATGGTAATCGTTCCACCTAATGTGGTTGTGAATGAGGCGCCCGCTTCGGTAGCGTCAATCTTACTTGTATCAGATGCATCAGGCGCAAAACCACTGATGGTTAAAGTCTCATTTTCAGCATCGGTATCATTGTTCACTAAATCATTGGTTGTAAATGTGAGTAACTCACTTTCTGACGTTGAGAATGAATCGCTACCTGATACAGGGTTATTATTAATCCCCACGATATTAATGGTAACGGTTGCAGTATCTACGGCACCATATTGATCGGTAATCGTGTATGTGAAAGTATCGGTATCCAATTCTCCCGCAGTTAACGAATCAAAAGCACCGTTGACATCATAGCTGTAAGTACCATCAGCATTGATAGTGACGATAGCACCACTGGTTAACGTGATTGCTTGTCCATATGTGTAGCTCGAACCATTGACATGACTAATACTGAAGCTATGACCTTGGGCATCAGTATCATTAGCAAATAAACCTTCTGTGATATCACTAATGGTTAATATCTGATCCTCTTGAACAACATAAGCATCAACCAGTGCAGGTCCTGTGACAGTGACAGAGTCTAAGTAGTAGTCTGAGGAGTCAGTGAGATCTGGCCCTCCATTTACTTCACTAATAGTTGGTGCAGCTTCAAATACCAGCTGGTCAAATACAAGGTTGCCAGTATTAATTGTAAATGTGCCGGTTGTGCCACTAGTTGTTGAAAAGGTTTCGGTTGCGACCAATTGACCATTGTAATAAGCGTACCAAGTACCTTGCTCACCACTATTTTCATCAGCAAACATTCTAGAAACACTAAAGGTTGCTTCATTAACTAGGCCATTGAAATCAATGACAATCGCTTCTGATGTTCCTGATGCAGAATCATACTCAATCTGACTTGTAATTTGGTCTGTGGATCTTGGAGACCCATCCACACCTAATTGATTAGTGCCATCATTATAAGTCAGTGTTCCGGTGCTGCCGTCAGCATTTCTGGCGCTAATCACAAAATCTGCTTCGCCATCTGAGCTTACAGGGCTAACCCAACCGTTGGCTGAGTCAGCAGTGGTTGAAAAAGTGGTCCCTACAGCATCATCGACAGCATCAACAGTGTTTAAATCGATAGTCACAATTGCAGTATCACTTAAACTACCATCAGAGGTTTTCACTGTTAAATTAAATTGAGAAGACTGCTCAGAATTAATCTGGTTAGTGTCATTTACTGAGATTACACCAGTATTTTGATCAATGATAAATGCACTATTCTCACTGGTTAAGCTTTCTGAACCATTAGATAAAACAAAGGTATAGGTCAGTGAATCACCATCGATATCAGTGTCGTTAGATGTTGTCGCTTCATCAACATCATAAATCACAGTGCCATTTGCAACAGATTCATTGATTTGAGTTTGATAATTGTTAATCACAGGGGCATCGTTCACTTCGCCCACATTGATGGTGAGCAGGCCGATGTCGCTGAGACTGCCGTCAGAGACGGTGTATTCGACGGTATCGACGCCAGTAAAGTTCAGTGGCGGTGTATAGGTGTAACTGCCATCGGCGGCGATAACAATGGTGCCGCCCTGGGTCGTGGTAAAGGTGCCCGCGGTGACGGTCAGATCATCGCCATCGACATCTAAATCATTGGCATCTAATTCTATTGTTGAGGTGAAGGCGGTGTCTTCTGTGACGTTGATTTCATCATCGACCGCGATAGGGCCGTCATTGGCACCCACAATAGTAATGGTCACATCATGACTTGCAGTGCCATCGGCAGAGGTCACAGTAATCGTACGAGTAAGTGTTTC
>NZ_JAUORL010000051.1:0-14293 GCF_030548015.1 Shewanella sp. 4_MG-2023 | reverse complement strand
GGTTTACGTTTCGCTATCCGTGAAGGTGGCCGTACTGTTGGTGCTGGTGTTGTAGCTAAAGTTATCGCTTAATAGCGTCTTTAGTTAACACATAAAAAAAGGAAGCTTCGGCTTCCTTTTTTGTTTTTATTGCATTTTGATTCTAACCATGTAAAATCCACCGCCTTGAACAGAACCACTAAATTGAAGAGTTTTTGTTCGCAGGGGTTGATCTATGAAATTAGATCTGTATAATTGCCCTTCGCTGTCCTAGACAGCGTAATATAATGTTTAATCATTTGGATTATTCATTTTCATAATTGACTCCGATTGGGAGTCTACGGTTAAATCATCTCGCTCTGCTTTTCCATTGGGAAGAAGCTAGAGGGTGATTTTTTATGTGTGCATTTTAGGAGCTCTGGTCAATGCAGAACCAAAGAATCCGTATCCGCTTGAAAGGATTTGATCATCGTTTGATCGATCAATCAACAGCGGAAATCGTTGAAACTGCTAAGCGTACAGGCGCACAGGTTCGTGGTCCAATTCCACTTCCTACGCGTAAAGAACGTTATACCATTTTGACTTCTCCGCACGTCAACAAAGACGCACGTGATCAGTACGAAATTCGTACTCACAAGCGCTTAGTTGACATCGTAGAGCCAACTGAAAAGACTGTAGACGCATTAATGCGTTTAGATCTTGCCGCTGGTGTCGACGTTCAGATTAGCTTAGGTTAATTGAGATCCTTAGAAGAGGTTTGAAAGATGGCTATCGGTCTTATTGGTCGTAAAGTGGGTATGACTCGCATCTTCACAGAAGATGGCGCTTCAATCCCTGTAACAGTAATTGAAATTGCTGGTAACCGCGTAACTCAAGTGAAAACTTTAGAAAACGACGGATACCGTGCTCTTCAAGTAACTACTGGTACCAAAAAAGCCAACCGCATCACTAAGCCAGAAGCAGGCCATTTTGCTAAGAGCGGCGTAGAAGCCGGTCGAGGTTTATGGGAATTGCGTTTGGCAGATGGTGAAGGTGAAGGCATTGAAGTTGGTGCTGAACTTAACGTTGATATCTTTGCAGATACAGCGAAAGTTGATGTTACTGGTCAATCTAAAGGTAAGGGCTTCCAAGGCGGTATTAAACGCTGGAACTTCCACGCTCAAGATATGACACATGGTAACTCTTTGGCTCATAGATCTAATGGTTCTATTGGTCAAAACCAGACACCTGGTCGCGTTTTCAAAGGTAAGAAAATGTCTGGCCACATGGGTGCCGAGCAAGTAACTACTCAAAATCTAGACGTTGTACGTGTAGATGCAGAGCGTAACTTGTTATTGGTAAAAGGTGCTGTTCCTGGCGCTACCAATGGTGACTTGATTATCAAGCCAGCCGTTAAAGCATAGGTCTGAGGAGATAGTAATGGAATTGGTATTGAAAGACGCGCAAAGCGCTCTTGAAGTTTCCGAAACTACCTTCGGCCGTGACTTTAACGAGGCATTGGTCCATCAGGTAGTTGTAGCTTACGCTGCAAACGCGCGTCAGGGCACTCGTGCTCAACAGACTCGTGCGGAAGTAACTGGCTCAGGCAAAAAGCCTTGGCGTCAGAAAGGCACAGGCCGAGCTCGTGCCGGTAGTGTTAAAGGCCCGATCTGGCGTGGCGGTGGCGTAACATTCGCTGCTAAAACACAAGATCACAGCCAAAAAGTTAACAAAAAGATGTACCGTGGTGCTCTAAAAAGCATTCTTTCTGAATTGGTACGTCAAGAGCGTTTAGTCGTTGTTGAATCTTTTAGTGTTGAAGCTCCTAAAACTAAAGAGCTGAAAGCTAAGTTAAAAGAAATGCAACTAGAAGACGTTCTAATTGTTACTGCAGATGTTGATGAGAATTTATTCTTAGCAGCACGCAACTTATACAAGGTTGACGTACGTGACGTAGCGGGTCTAGACCCAGTTAGTCTAATCGCGTTCAACACTGTTCTTGTTACTGCTGATGCAGTGAAGCAAATCGAGGAGATGCTAGCATGATCACCGAAGAACGTTTGCTAAAAGTTATCTTAGCGCCACATGTATCTGAAAAGAGCACTGTATTAGCTGAGAAAAACAACACTGTAGTTTTCCGCGTAGCAATCGATGCGACTAAAGCAGAGATTAAAGCTGCTGTAGCGAAACTTTTCGAAGTTGAAGTTGATAGTGTTCGCACTTTGGTAAACAAAGGCAAAACTAAACGTACCGGTGGCCGTGTAGGTCGTCGTAGCGATTGGAAAAAAGCCTATGTAACTTTAGCTGCTGGTGCTGACATCGATTTCGTCGGTGGCGCTGAGTAAGCAAAGGAGAATTATCATGGCAGTTATTAAGTGTAAGCCAACCTCTCCAGGTCGTCGCCACGTTGTTAAAGTGGTGAACAGCGACTTGCATAAAGGGAAACCTTTTGCAGGCCTGTTGGCTAAGAAATCTAAAAGTGGTGGCCGTAACAATACGGGTCGCATCACTGTTCGTCACGTTGGTGGTGGACACAAGCAGCATTATCGTATTATTGATTTCAAACGCAATAAAGACGGTATCCCTGCGAAAATTGAACGTCTGGAATATGATCCAAACCGTACAGCTAACATTGCGTTAGTATTGTACGCAGACGGTGAGCGTCGCTACATTCTTGCCGCTAAAGGCATGAAAGCTGGTGATGCAATCCAATCTGGTGTGGATGCAGACATCAAAACCGGTAACGCAATGCCGCTTCGCAACATCCCAGTGGGTAGTGTTGTGCACGCAGTAGAAATGAAACCTGGTAAAGGTGCTCAAATCGCGCGTTCAGCTGGTGCTTATGTTCAAGTTGTTGCTCGTGATAACCAATATGCAACTTTACGTCTTCGCTCTGGCGAAATGCGCAAAGTGCCTGTTGATTGTCGTGCAACATTCGGTGAAGTTGGAAATGCCGAGCACATGCTACGCCAGTTAGGTAAAGCAGGTGCTAAACGCTGGAGAGGCGTACGCCCTACAGTGCGTGGTGTTGCAATGAACCCGGTAGACCATCCACACGGTGGTGGTGAAGGCCGTACTTCTGGTGGTCGTCATCCAGTAAGTCCATGGGGTGTGCCAACTAAGGGTTATAAAACTCGTAGTAATAAGCTCACCGACAAGTACATTGTACGTCGTCGTAACAAATAGTAAGAGGATTCGCCCATGCCACGTTCTCTCAAGAAAGGTCCTTTCATTGACCTGCACTTGCTGAAGAAGGTAGAGAAAGCGATGGAAGCGGGAGATAAAAAACCAATTAAGACTTGGTCTCGCCGCTCAATGATCATCCCAAATATGATTGGGTTGACCATCGCTGTCCATAATGGTCGTCAGCACGTACCTGTGTTCGTAACTGACGAAATGATCGGTCATAAGCTTGGTGAATTTTCACCAACTCGCACTTATCGCGGCCATGCTGCAGATAAGAAAGCGAAGAAGCGTTAATACGGGAGACATAAGATGGAAGTTTTAGCTAAACATCGTTACGCCCGTACGTCTGCGCAGAAGGCCCGTCTAGTTGCTGATCAAATTCGCGGGTTGCCTGTATCTAAGGCGCTTGAGATTTTGACCTTCAGCCCTAAGAAAGCCGCCGTACTGGTTAAGAAAGTACTAGACTCAGCTATCGCAAACGCCGAACACAACGAAGGTGCAGATATCGATGAGCTTAAAGTTGGCCAAGTCTTTGTTGACGAAGCACCAACTATGAAGCGCATCATGCCTCGTGCCAAAGGCCGCGCTGATCGTATCATGAAGCGTACCAGCCACATTACTGTGGTTGTATCAGATCGCTAGGAGAAGAGAGCAATGGGACAGAAAGTACATCCTAATGGTATCCGTCTGGGTATCACGAAGCCTTGGATCTCTACTTGGTACGCCGATAAGTCAGATTATGCGAATAATCTGAACAGCGACTGGGAAGTTCGTCAATATCTTACAGAGAAATTGAAGGCTGCATCAGTATCTAAAATCGTTATCGAGCGTCCTGCGAAGAGCATCCGCGTTACTATTCACACTGCCCGTCCAGGCGTTGTGATTGGTAAGAAAGGTGAAGACGTTGAAGTATTACGTGCACATGTATCTAAAATTACAGGCACTACTGCTCAAATCAACATCGCTGAGATCCGTAAGCCTGAGTTAGACGCAAAGTTAGTTGCTGACAGTATTGCGCAGCAACTAGAACGTCGTGTTATGTTCCGTCGCGCTATGAAGCGTGCAGTTCAAAACGCAATGCGCATTGGTGCTCAAGGTATCAAAGTTGAAGTGAGCGGCCGTCTAGGCGGAGCTGAAATCGCACGTTCTGAGTGGTATCGTGAAGGTCGTGTACCTTTGCATACTCTACGTGCTGATATCGACTATTCTACAGCTGAAAGTCACACCCAATACGGTGTGATTGGCGTTAAAGTTTGGATCTTCAAAGGCGAAGTTCTAGACGGTAACGTTGTCGCGTTAGAAGAGCCGAAGCAGCAGTCTAAGCGCAAGCCTCGTGCTAAATAGGAGAAACTTTAATGCTGCAACCTAAACGTATGAAGTTTCGCAAGATGTTCAAAGGCCGTAACCGCGGTCTAGCGAACGGTACTGAAGTTAGCTTTGGTACTTTCGGTTTGAAAGCTGTCGGCCGTGGTCGTTTAACAGCTCGTCAAATCGAATCTGCACGTCGTGCCATGACACGTCACATTAAACGTCAAGGACAAATTTGGATTCGAGTTTTCCCTGACAAGCCAATTACCTCTAAGCCTCTTGAAGTGCGTATGGGTAAAGGTAAGGGTAACGTTGAATACTGGGTATGTCAGATTCAACCTGGTAAGGTTCTTTATGAGATGAATGGTGTATCTGAAGAGTTAGCGCGTGAAGCGTTTGCTTTAGCTTCTGCCAAGCTTCCTATTAAGACTACCTTCGTAACTAAGACGGTGATGTAATGAAAGCGAGCGAACTAAGAGAAAAGAGCGTTGAAGAACTTAACGCTGAATTACTTGGTCTGCTGCGTGAGCAGTTTAACCTGCGTATGCAACACGCTACTGGTCAGTTGACTCAAACGAATCAATTGAAATTAGTGCGTCGTAACATTGCACGTGTTAAGACCATTATTACTTCTAAGGCAGGTGCGTAATGTCTGATAAAATCCGTACTTTGCAAGGTCGAGTTCTTAGCAACAAAATGGACAAGTCTATTACTGTTGCTATTGCACGCCAAGTGAAACATCCTATTTATGGGAAGTACATTAAGCGTACAACTAAGATCCATGCACATGACGAAACCAATCAGTGTAATGAAGGTGACGTAGTGACTATTAGTCAGTGTCGTCCTCTTTCTAAGACTAAGTCTTGGACACTTGTTGAAGTAGTAACAAAAGCCTAGTAATCATTAGGTTATAGTAAACGGCTCCAATGCTTGGGGCCGTTTGTTTTTTTATACTATGCAACCCAATATTTTGGTGTTATACTTGCGCCCCATTTTTGAACAAATTGCATTCAATGCTAATGAGTAATTAGCAAGGTATGAATTGTTCAAGAAGTGGACAAATATGATCCCAATTTCGGGGTTTTGTAGTAACGATAGCGGAGCACTTAAAATGATCCAAATGCAATCGACTCTAGACGTCGCGTGTAACAGTGGCGCTCGTAGAGTTCAGTGTATTAAGGTCTTGGGTGGCTCTCATCGTCGTTATGCCGGTATCGGCGACGTCATCAAGGTTTCTGTTAAAGAAGCTATTCCTCGCGCTAAAGCGAAGAAAGGTGATGTATATAACGCGGTGGTAGTCCGTACTAAGAAAGGCGTACGTCGTCCAGATGGTTCTGTCATTCGCTTCGATCGGAATGCAGCAGTTTTGCTTAACGCAAACCTTGCACCGATTGGTACTCGTATTTTTGGACCAGTGACACGTGAATTGCGCAACGAGCAGTTTATGAAAATCGTCTCTCTGGCACCAGAAGTACTGTAAGGAGCTTCAAAATGGCAGCTAAAATCCGTCGTGAAGACGAAGTAATTGTATTAGCAGGTAAAGACAAGGGTAAACGAGCAAAAGTTTCTCAAGTCCTACCTACTGGTAAGTTGATTGTTGAAGGCATCAATCTTGTTAAAAAACACCAAAAGCCAAACCCACAATTGGGCGTAACTGGTGGTGTAATCGAGAAAGAAGCAGCGATACAAGCATCAAACGTAGCGATCTTTAACCAAGCCACAGGCAAGGCAGATCGTGTTGGTTTCCGATTCGAAGACGGCAAAAAAGTCCGTTTCTTTAAATCGAATAGTGAACTCATTAAGTAAACGGAGTAAACGATGGCGAAACTGCATGATAAATATCAAGAGACTGTTATTGCAGAACTTTCTAAAAAGTTCGAATATACCAGTGTCATGCAAGTCCCTCGGATTGAAAAAATCACCCTTAACATGGGTGTAGGCGAAGCCGTTGCAGACAAAAAAGTTATGGAGCATGCGCTCCGTGATATGACTGCAATCGCTGGCCAAAAACCAGTTGTAACTGTTGCACGTAAATCAGTTGCTGGTTTTAAAATCCGTGAAGGCTACCCTATTGGCTGTAAAGTTACCCTACGCGGTGAGCGTATGTGGGAATTTTTAGAGCGTTTAGTTGACATTGCAATCCCACGTATTCGTGACTTCCGTGGCCTAAGCGCAAAAGCGTTTGACGGTCGTGGTAACTACGCAATGGGTGTGCGTGAGCAAATCATCTTCCCAGAAATCGATTACGATAAAATCGATAAGATTCGTGGTATGGATATTGTTATCACTACTACTGCGAAGAATGATGAAGAAGGTCGTGCTTTGTTAGACGCATTTAACTTCCCATTCAAGAAATAAGGGTAGCATAATGGCAAAATCATCTATGAAAGCACGTGAAGCAAAGCGTGCACAGCTCGTAGCTAAATATGCTGAAAAGCGTTTAGCACTTAAGGCTATTATCAGCGCACCTGCGACTTCTGACGAAGACCGTTGGGAAGCTGTTCTTAAGTTACAAGCTCTACCTCGTGATTCTAGCGCTGCGCGTCAACGCAACCGTTGTAATCAAACTGGTCGCCCACATGGTTTCTTACGTAAATTCGGCCTTAGCCGTATTAAATTACGTGAAGCTACTATGCGTGGTGAAGTTCCTGGTCTACGTAAGGCCAGCTGGTAAGCACTTGTCACGGAGTAAGCTAATATGAGCATGCAAGATCCTATTGCGGATATGTTAACACGTATTCGTAACGGCCAAGCTGCTAACAAAGTATCAGTAAAGATGCCTTCAGCTAAGTTAAAAGTAGCAATTGCGAAATTACTTAAAGATGAAGGTTACATTACTGACTACGCCGTAGCAGAAGAAGCCAAGCCTGAATTAGAAATCACTTTAAAGTATTTCCAAGGCAAACCAGTCGTTGAGACTATCCAGCGCGTAAGTCGTCCTGGTCTTCGTATTTACAAAGGTAAAAACGAACTTCCAAAGGTGATGGGCGGTCTGGGTGTCGCAATTGTGTCCACTTCTAAAGGCTTGATGACCGATCGTGCTGCCCGCCTAACAGGCATGGGTGGCGAGGTTATCTGCTACGTAGCGTAAGGAGCTAGGTATGTCACGTGTAGCAAAAGCACCAGTGTCTATTCCTGCCGGCGTAGAGGTGACCTTAAACGAACAAACTATCACCGTAAAAGGTACTAAAGGTAGTTTGACTCGAGAAATCAACAAAGCGGTAAGTGTTGTTCTAGACAACGGCGTACTAAGTTTTGGTCCAGTTGAAGGCGTTGCTAACGCTTGGGCTCAAGCTGGTACAGCTCGTGCACTAGTAAACAACATGGTTGTTGGTGTTTCTGAAGGATTTGTTAAAAAATTAAAGTTAATTGGTGTTGGTTACCGTGCGAAAGCAGCTGGTTCAAACCTAGATCTAACTTTAGGTTTCTCACATCCATTGGTTCACAAACTTCCCGCAGGTGTTACTGCAGAGTGTCCTAGCCAAACTGACATCGTCCTTTCGGGCGTTGATAAACAGTTAGTTGGTCAGGTTGCTGCTGAGATTCGTGGCTATCGTCCACCAGAGCCTTATAAAGGCAAAGGTGTTCGTTATGCAGACGAGCAAGTACGCCGTAAAGAGGCTAAGAAGAAGTAGGTAACGCGATATGGATAAGAAAACATCTCGCTTACGTCGCGCTCTGCGTGCTCGTAAGAAGATCCAAGAGCTGGGCGTGAACCGTCTGGTTGTACATCGTACACCGCGTCACATTTATGCTCAGGTGATTAATCCTGAAGCTCAGGTGTTGGCAGTTGCTTCAACCGTTGAAAAAGCGGTTAAAGAACTACTAAAGAGTACCGGTAACGTAGACGCAGCTAAAGCAGTGGGTAAAACTGTTGCAGAGCGTGCGATCGAAAAAGGTGTAACTTCGGTTGCATTCGACCGTTCTGGTTTCAAGTATCACGGTCGCGTAGCAGCATTAGCTGACGCAGCTCGTGAAGCTGGCCTGAAATTCTAAGGGGTTATAAAAATGGCTAAATTAGAAGCTCAGCAGAAAGACGATTTGCAAGAGAAATTGATTGCAGTAAATCGTGTTTCTAAAGTAGTTAAAGGTGGTCGTATCTTTAGCTTCACCGCACTAACAGTGGTAGGTGATGGTAACGGTAAGATTGGCTATGGCTATGGTAAAGCGCGCGAAGTTCCAGCTGCTATTCAAAAAGCAATGGAAAAAGCCCGTCGTAACATGGTAACCGTGGAGTTGAACGCAGGTACACTGCATCACCCAGTTAAAGGTCGCCATACTGGTTCGCGTGTTTACATGCAACCAGCATCGGAAGGTACCGGTATTATTGCCGGTGGCGCAATGCGTGCCGTATTGGAAGTAGCAGGCGTTCATAACGTTCTGTCAAAAGCATACGGTTCTACTAACCCGATCAACATCGTTCGAGCTACTGTCGATGCGTTGGTGCACATGAAGTCACCAGCACAAGTTGCAGCTAAGCGCGGCTTGAATGTTGATGAAATTCGAGGTTAATGCACCATGGCTACTAAAACGTTTAAAGTAACACAGACAAAGAGTGCGATTGGTCGTTTGCCAAAGCACCGTGCCTGTTTATTAGGTTTAGGCCTAAGACGTATTGGCCACACCGTTGAAGTTGAAGATACTCCTTCAGTTCGCGGTATGGTTAATAAAGTTTACTACATGGTTAAGGTGGAGGATTAATAATGCGTTTAAATACTCTATCTCCAGCAGCAGGATCTAAGTCTGCTCCTAAGCGTGTAGGTCGTGGTATTGGTTCTGGTTTAGGTAAAACCGCAGGTCGTGGTCATAAGGGACAAAAGTCTCGTTCTGGCGGCGGTGTGCGTATCGGTTTTGAGGGTGGTCAAATGCCTCTTAAAATTCGTTTACCTAAATTCGGTTTTACCTCGCGCAAAGCTTTGGTCTCAGCTGAAGTTCGTTTACTCGAACTAGCAAAAGTTAACGGTGATGTTATCGACCTTAACGCACTGAAAGATGCGAACGTAATTACTCGCAACATACAGTTTGCGAAAATCGTTCTTTCAGGTACCATTGAACGCCCAGTGACCGTTAAAGGTCTGAAGGTAACCAAAGGTGCACGTGCAGCTATTGAAGCTGCCGGCGGCAAGATCGAGGAATAATACGTCGATGGCAAAACCAGGACTTGATTTAAAAAGCGCGAAAGGCGGTTTATCTGAATTGAAAACCCGTCTCCTGTTCGTGATTGGTGCGATTATCGTCTTTAGAGCCGGTTCGTTTGTACCAATTCCTGGTATTGACGCAGCTGTGTTAGCAGATCTGTTTGCTCAACAAAAAGATACCATCCTTGGCATGTTTAACATGTTCTCGGGTGGTGCTTTAGAGCGTGCCTCTATCTTTGCATTAGGTATCATGCCGTATATTTCGGCATCGATTATCATGCAATTATTGACTGTTGTTCATCCTGCTCTTGCTGAATTGAAAAAAGAAGGCGAGTCAGGAAGAAAGAAAATCAGTCAGTACACTAGATACGGAACGTTAGTGTTGGGTACGCTTCAATCGATTGGTATTGCAACAGGTTTGCCAAGCCTAGTACCTGGCCTTGTGGTCAATGTAGGTTTTGGTTTTTACTTTGTTGCAGTTGTGAGTCTAGTGACAGGAACAATGTTCCTAATGTGGCTAGGTGAGCAAATTACTGAACGTGGTATTGGTAATGGTATCTCGATATTAATTTTCGCAGGTATTGTTGCTGGTTTACCGTCTGCTATCGGCCAAACGGCTGAACAGGCTCGTCAAGGTGATTTGAATGTACTGGTTCTGTTGCTATTAGCAGTAATCGTATTTGCAGTTACTTATTTAGTTGTATTTGTAGAACGTGGTCAACGTCGTATCGTCGTTAACTACGCTAAGCGTCAACAAGGCCGTAAGGTTTTCGCAGCGCAAAGCACACATTTACCTCTTAAAGTGAACATGGCAGGTGTGATTCCGCCAATTTTTGCATCCAGCATTATTTTGTTCCCAGGCACACTGGCTCAGTGGTTTGGTGCAAATGAGTCCATGTCATGGTTAAGCGATTTCGCTTTAGCTGTGTCACCTGGACAACCGCTGTATTCATTATTGTATGCAACAGCTATCGTTTTCTTCTGTTTCTTCTATACTGCGTTGGTGTTTAACCCACGTGAGACAGCTGATAACTTGAAGAAAAGTGGTGCGTTCATTCCTGGGATTCGTCCTGGAGAACAGACTTCGCGTTACATTGATAAAGTAATGACTCGTTTGACCCTTGCGGGTGCGATTTATATTACCTTTATCTGTTTAATTCCGGAGTTCATGTTAATTGCGTGGAAAGTACAGTTCTATTTTGGCGGTACTTCACTACTAATTATTGTAGTCGTAATCATGGACTTCATGGCTCAGGTTCAGACCCATATGATGTCTCATCAGTATGAGTCTGTGATGAAGAAAGCTAACCTAGTAAACAAAGCGAATTTAGATCGCTTTGGTCGCTAATAGCTTTTAACGGAGTGATGAAATGAAAGTTCGAGCTTCCGTGAAGAAGATCTGCCGTAATTGCAAGATCGTCAAGCGTAGTGGCGTTGTACGTGTGATTTGTG
Source organism: Shewanella sp. 4_MG-2023 (assembly GCF_030548015.1). Taxonomy (NCBI): domain Bacteria; kingdom Pseudomonadati; phylum Pseudomonadota; class Gammaproteobacteria; order Alteromonadales; family Shewanellaceae; genus Shewanella; species Shewanella sp. 4_MG-2023. Next base: position 3,251 of record NZ_JAUORL010000051.1, on the reverse strand, counting down.
TTGAACCAAAACACAAACAGCGTCAAGGCTAAAAAAAGATATTTGCTCAGTTCTAAATAGAACTGAGCAAATAATGTTTGCAAATTTGTTGGCTGTCGAGTATCCTTTCGGGCTTTTCGCAGTCGACCTTTAACATATTAAGGAGTGCATAGTGGCCCGTATCGCTGGCATTAACATTCCTGATCAAAAGCACACAGTCATCGCATTGACTGCAATTTTTGGTATTGGACGTACGCGCGCTAGAGAAATCTGCGCAGCTACTTCAATTGCTGAAGATGCTAAGATCAAGGAATTGAGCGAAGCTCAAATAGATATTCTACGCGAAGAAGTTGCCAAATACTCAGTAGAGGGTGACTTACGTCGTGAGATTTCAATGAACATCAAGCGTCTTATGGATCTTGGTTGTTATCGTGGTCTCCGCCATCGCCGTAGCCTGCCTCTTCGTGGGCAACGTACTAAGACCAATGCGCGTACGCGTAAAGGTCCACGTAAACCAATTAGAAAGTAACGGGAAGGTAAACCAAAATGGCTAAAGTTCCGTCACGTTCTCCGCGTAAGCGCGTACGTAAACAGGTTGCAGATGGTATGGCTCATATCCATGCATCTTTCAACAACACAATTGTCACCATTACAGATCGTCAAGGTAATGCGTTGTCTTGGGCTACCTCTGGCGGTTCAGGTTTTCGTGGTTCACGTAAATCTACACCGTTCGCTGCGCAGGTTGCTGCTGAGCGTGCAGGTATTGCTGCACAAGATTACGGTGTTAAAAACCTTGAAGTTTTCGTAAAGGGTCCAGGTCCAGGTCGTGAGTCAGCCATTCGTGCGCTGAACGCTGTTGGTTATAAAATCACCAACATTACCGATGTGACACCTATCCCTCATAATGGCTGTCGCCCACCTAAAAAGCGTCGTGTATAACACGTCGTATATAGGATAGTTGGAGAAAGATCATGGCAAGATACTTGGGTCCTAAGCTCAAGCTCAGCCGCAGAGAAGGTACAGACCTTTTCCTAAAAAGCGGTGTGAGAGCAATCGATTCGAAGTGTAAGCTTGAAGCTGCACCTGGTCAACATGGCGCACGTAAGCCACGTTTATCAGAGTACGGTTTACAGCTACGCGAGAAACAAAAAGTTCGTCGTATGTACGGTGTGCTAGAAAAGCAATTCCGTAACTACTACAAAGAAGCTGCACGTCTAAAAGGCAACACTGGTGAAAACCTACTTGCTCTTTTAGAAACCCGTTTAGATAACGTTGTTTATCGTATGGGTTTTGGTGCGACTCGTGCTGAATCACGTCAATTAGTAAGCCACAAATCTATCGTGGTTAACGGTCGTGTTGTTAACATTCCGTCATTCAAAGTGTCTGCGAATGATGTTGTAAGCATCCGTGAAAAGTCACGTACTCAAGCTCGTATTAAAGCGGCTTTAGAAGTGGCTGGTCAACGTGAGAAGCCTACATGGGTTGAAGTCGACAGCGCGAAAATGGAAGGTGCTTTCAAGCGTCTACCAGAACGTAGCGATTTGTCTGCGGAAATTAACGAACAGCTGATCGTCGAGCTTTACTCTAAGTAAAGCTAACAAACAAGAGAGGACACAATGCAGGGTTCTGTTACAGAATTTCTAAAACCGCGTCTCGTTGACATAGAGCAGGTTAACCCAACTCGTGCCAAGGTTACGCTAGAACCACTAGAACGTGGTTTTGGTCACACATTAGGCAACGCTTTGCGTCGTATCTTATTGTCGTCTATGCCTGGCTGTGCCGTAACTGAAGTCGAAATCGACGGCGTGTTACATGAGTACAGTAGCAAAGAAGGCGTACAAGAAGATATCCTTGAGATATTGCTTAACCTTAAAGGTTTAGCGGTAAACATTGAGGGTAAGGATGAAGCTTTACTTACTTTAAGTAAGTCAGGCACAGGCCCTGTTACAGCAGCAGATATCACACATGATGGTGATGTTACCATTATGAATCCTGATCATGTTATCTGTCATTTGACTGGTAACAATGATATCAGCATGCGTATCCGTGTTGAGCGTGGTCGTGGTTATGTTCCAGCTTCGGCTCGTGCACAAACCGAAGACGATGATCGCCCAATTGGTCGCTTGTTGGTTGATGCTTCATTCTCACCTGTTGCTCGCATTGCATATAATGTTGAAGCAGCACGTGTAGAGCAACGTACTGATTTAGATAAACTCGTTATCGATATGACCACTAATGGTACTATTGATCCTGAGGAAGCAATTCGTCGTTCTGCAACAATTTTAGCTGAACAGCTAGATGCGTTCGTAGACCTTCGTGATGTGACTGAACAGACTGTTGTAGAAGAGAAACCGGAGTTTGATCCGATTCTGTTGCGTCCTGTCGACGATTTAGAGCTAACTGTACGTTCAGCCAACTGTTTGAAGGCTGAAGCGATTCATTACATCGGAGATCTAGTACAACGCACTGAAGTTGAGTTGCTCAAGACTCCTAATTTAGGTAAGAAGTCTCTTACTGAAATTAAGGATGTATTAGCGTCTCGCGGATTGTCTTTAGGTATGCGTCTAGAAAACTGGCCTCCAGCTAGTTTAGCAGACGACCTATAAGTCCCAGTTTAGTTAGTACAGATTAAAGATTATAAGGATTAGGTCATGCGCCATCGTAAGAGTGGTCGTCAACTAAACCGCAACAGCAGTCATCGTCAAGCTATGTTCCGTAACATGGCATGCTCACTAGTTAGTCATGAGTTAATCAAGACTACAGTAGCTAAAGCGAAAGAACTGCGCCGCGTAGTTGAGCCTCTAATAACACTTGCTAAAGTTGACAGCGTTGCAAATCGCCGTTTAGCTTTTGCTCGTACCCGCGACGCTGAAGTTGTAGGTAAGTTATTTACTGAATTGGGTCCACGCTTCCAGGAACGTCCTGGTGGTTACACTCGTATTCTTAAGTGTGGTCTACGTACCGGTGATAAAGCCCCAATGGCTTACATCGAGTTAGTAGGTCGCCCTGAAGCTGCTGAAGCTGTTGAAGTAGAAGCTGCAGAGTAATTTATTACTCATTTAAAAAAACCGAGCCTAGCTCGGTTTTTTTATGTCTATTTTTCGTGAAATTTTAACTTAAATCATCTTTACTAATTAATTTCTCTTAGTATTTTACTCTGGCTTACCTGGCTTACCTGGCTTACCTGGCTTACCTGGCTTACCTGGCTTACCTGGCTTACCTGGCTTACCTGGCTTACCGTGGTTACAGTGCTTAGCGGGCTTAGCGGGGTT
>NZ_JAUORL010000050.1:0-15929 GCF_030548015.1 Shewanella sp. 4_MG-2023 | reverse complement strand
GGTTTACGTTTCGCTATCCGTGAAGGTGGCCGTACTGTTGGTGCTGGTGTTGTAGCTAAAGTTATCGCTTAATAGCGATTTTAGTTAACACATAAAAAAAGGAAGCTTCGGCTTCCTTTTTTGTTTTTATTATTTTTTGTAAGATTTGCTGATGATCTCTAGTGTCATCCTTGCGAACTGACTAGAATAAGAATACAATCTATGGCCGATTTTTGACCCTGAGCTGATGCTTTTCGTGGCTTAATTCGGAAGTACTGATTGATAATGGTACACTTTATCAATTTTAAGCTCAGGTCTCTTAGTGAGTAACGGAACCAACCGATGACAACAAATACTGAAAACCAGACTAATTCTCTGGATATTGTTAAGTGGGGCATAGCAGTTATATTGATTGCCGCCGCTGTTATTGGCAACCAAGCATTTGGCGAAGCCAGTGTTGTGGTACGCGCTTTAGGCGTAATTGTTGCCTTTGTTCTTGCAGGTTTTATTGCTCTGCAAACTGTGAAAGGTAAAGAAGCTTTATCTTTTGCTCGTGAAGCTCACATTGAAGTTCGTAAAGTGGTTTGGCCTACGCGTCAAGAAGCGCTAAACACTACATTCATTGTTCTTGCTGCAACAGCTGTCGTAGCCGTTATCCTTTGGGGTTTCGACTGGGTACTTTTGCGCGTTGTTAACCTAATTACTGGCGTATAGGCATTTACATGACTGAAGCAACAGAAGCTAAAAAAAGATGGTATGTGATCCAAGCATTCTCGGGCTATGAAGGCCGTGTATGTAAAACATTGCTTGAACACATAAAAATGCACAACATGGAAGATTACTTCGCTGAGGTATTAGTACCGACAGAAGAAGTGGTTGAAATGCGTGCAGGTCAGCGTCGCAAAAGCGAACGTAAATTCTTCCCTGGCTATGTATTAGTACAGATGGAAATGAATGACGAAAGCTGGCATTTAGTTAAAAGTATTCCACGTGTTATGGGCTTTATCGGTGGTACATCTGACCGTCCAGCGCCTATTTCAGACAAAGAAGCGGATGCCATTCTTCAGCGTTTACAAGACACAGTTGAGTCACCGACTCATCGCGTTATGTATGAACCTGGTGAAGTTGTTCGTGTTAACGATGGTCCATTTGCTGATTTTAATGGCACTATCGAAGAAGTTGATTACGACAAGAACCGCGTTAAGGTTTCAGTAATGATCTTCGGTCGCTCTACTCCTGTTGAACTTGATTTCGATCAAGTTGAAAAGAGCTGATTAAATTAACTACAAATAGTATTTGTTTGCGGGTGCGAATTTTTGTATAATTCGCACCCGTAATTTTCAAGGGGAGCATATTGGCATGTAGCCGATACGCGTTTGAACCCAAACTGAGGATATGTCGACATGGCAAAGAAAATTGAAGCTTATATTAAGCTACAAGTAGCAGCCGGTGCTGCAAACCCGTCTCCACCAGTTGGACCTGCTTTAGGTCAAAAAGGTGTGAACATCATGGAATTCTGTAAAGCATTCAACGCTCGTACTGAAAAGTTCGAAAAAGGCATGCCAATTCCTGTTGTTATCACTGTATACAACGACCGTTCTTTCACGTTCGAAACTAAGACTCCTCCAGCATCTTTCTTATTATTGAAAGCTGCAGGTCTTAAGTCTGGTTCTGGCCGTCCGAACACTGAGAAAGTTGGTACTATCAAGCGTAGCGCAGTTCAAGAAATTGCTGAATCAAAAGCTACTGATATGACTGGCGCTGATATTGAAGCGATGACTCGCTCAATTGAAGGTACTGCACGTTCAATGGGTTTGGTAGTAGAGGACTAATATAATGGCAAAGCTAACTAAGCGCATGCGCGTTATCCGTGAAAAATTAGACGGAACTAAGAACTACGACATCAATGAAGCTACTGCTTTATTAAAAGAATTAGCAACTGCTAAGTTCGTAGAAAGTGTTGACGTTGCTGTTAACCTAGGTATCGATCCTCGTAAATCAGATCAAAACGTTCGTGGCGCTACAGTATTACCACATGGTACTGGCCGTGAAGTTCGTGTTGCTGTGTTTACACAGGGCGCAAACGCTGAAGCAGCTAAAGAAGCTGGTGCAGAACTTGTTGGTATGGAAGATCTTGCTGCACAAGTTAAAGCTGGCGAAATGAACTTTGACGTTGTTATCGCATCTCCAGATGCAATGCGCGTTGTTGGTATGTTAGGTCAAATCTTAGGCCCACGTGGTTTAATGCCTAACCCTAAAACTGGTACAGTAACGCCTAACGTTGCTGATGCAGTTAAAAATGCCAAAGCTGGTCAAGTTCGTTACCGTAACGACAAGAACGGTATTATCCACACTACTATCGGTAAAGTGGATTTCACACCAGTTCAGCTTAAAGAAAACTTAGAATCGCTTGTAGCGGCACTGAAAAAGGCTAAGCCTGCAGTTGCTAAAGGCGTTTACTTGAAGAAAGTTACTATCTCTACCACTATGGGTGCAGGCGTAACTATCGATCAAGGTAGCTTAGACGAAGTTAAGTAATATACAAAGCGTGCGTATTAGTCTATAATGCGCGCACTTTGTGGGTTGAGGTCTATTTTCTACGTGTGTTACTAATTTATTAGTCCGCTTATTGAATAGATTTCCGTCCAAGACCGTAGGTGTAATCTAACCATTACTTAATTTCCTACGTAGACGGTGTCAGACCCCCCAGATAGATTTTGTTCTGCTGGAAAATCTGCACCGTAAGTCGTTAAACACTTTGTGTTTAACATGGTTAATTCTAGGGAATTCCCTAGGTAGAATCCAGGAGTAAAGCCAATGGCATTAAGACTCGAAGACAAAAAAGCGATTGTTGCTGAAGTCAACGAAGCAGCCAAAGGTGCTTTATCTGCAGTTGTTGCCGATTCACGCGGTGTAACTGTAGGTGATATGACCGGTTTGCGTAAAGCAGCTCGTGAAGCTGGTGTATTTATACGTGTAGTACGTAATACATTAGTTAAACGCGCTGTAGCTGGTACTGATTTTGAGTGCCTTAGCGACACGTTTACAGGTCCTACTTTAATTGCCTTTTCTAACGAGCACCCAGGTGCTGCAGCACGTCTATTAAAAGACTTCGCTGCTACGCAAGAAAAGTTTGAAATTAAAGCAGCAGCCTTTGAAGGGGAAGTAATCCCTGCAGCAGATATTGATCGTTTAGCGAAATTACCAACTTACGACGAAGCACTAGCTCAGTTAATGATGACTCTAAAAGAAGCATCTGCTGGCAAGTTTGTTCGTACCTTGGCCGCTCTTCGCGATCAAAAAGAAGCAGCTTAATATTTTATTAGCCGCTTAATTAAATTGAATTCAGTACAATAGGAATTTTTTGTTATGTCTATCACAAAAGACCAAATCTTAGAAGCTTTCGCAGAAATGTCTGTAATGGAAGTTGTTGAACTTATCGAAGCAATGGAAGAAAAATTCGGCGTTTCTGCTGCAGCTGCAGTAGTTTCTGGTGGTGGTGATGCTGCCGCTGCTGTTGAGCAAACAGAATTTGACGTTGTTATGACATCTTTCGGTGCTAACAAAGTTGCTGTTATTAAAGCACTTCGTGGCGCTACAGGTCTTGGCCTGAAAGAAGCTAAAGCGATGGCTGAATCTGCACCAGTTGCAGTTAAAGAAGCTATCTCTAAAGAAGAAGCTGAAGCACTTCAAGCAGACCTAGTTGCTGCTGGCGCTGAAGTAGAAGTTAAGTAAGTTATACTTTAACTTACCACCTCCCGAGTAATCGGGCGGAGGCTGGCGGTTTTTTAACCGTCGGCCTTTTTTGCGCTATATGCGCAGGCGATTTTTTATTCACCGTTTGTCGCCAGTTTTAGCAGTTCCTAGCAGAGATTACTGGTTAGGTTCTTGCCATTAACGGTGATGGGCAAACGTGCTGATTTAATCTTTTGTATTATTTCAGTCTTGGTCACATCTCGTAAGTAGAGGAAACCCATGGTTTACTCCTATTCTGAAAAGAAGCGTATTCGTAAAGACTTTGGCAAACGCCCAAAAGTTTTGGATATTCCGTACCTATTGTCTATTCAATTAGACTCTTTTAAGAAGTTCACCGATCAAGATCCTACGGGTGAACGTGGCTTCGAAGCCGCATTCCGTAGCGTTTTTCCCATCAAGAGCTTTTCTGGCAACTCTGAACTGCAATACGTCAGTTATAAGTTAGGCGAGCCAGTTTTTGATGTGAAAGAGTGTCAGATCCGCGGTGTTACATATTCAGCTCCATTACGCGTTAAATTGCGTATGGTGTTATATGACCGTGAAGCTGCACCAGGCACAGTTAAAGACATTAAAGAACAAGAAGTCTACATGGGTGATATCCCATTAATGACTGATAACGGTACTTTTGTTATCAATGGTACTGAGCGTGTTATCGTGTCTCAGTTACACCGCTCACCAGGTGTATTCTTTGATCATGACCGTGGTAAAACCCACTCTTCAGGTAAAGTGTTATATAACGCACGTATTATTCCTTACCGTGGTTCATGGCTTGACTTTGAATTTGATCCAAAAGATGCCTTATTTGTACGTATTGACCGTCGTCGTAAATTACCTGCGACTATCATGCTACGTGCACTTGAGTTTTCTACTCAAGAAATCTTAGACTTATTCTTTGAACGTACTCAGTTCAAAATTAAGAAAGATTCTCTTGTTATGGCACTTGTACCAGACCGTTTACGTGGTGAAACTGCAAGTTACGATATTAAAGATTCAGAAGGCAATGTTCTTGTTGAAACTGGTCGTCGTATTACTGCTCGTCACATTAAACAACTTGAAAAAACTGCCACTACAGAACTTGAAGTACCTGTAGATTACATTGTTGGTAAGTTTGCTGCTCAAGATTATATCGATCAAGATACTGGTGAAGTACTTGTTAGCGCAAATGCTGAAATCACCCTTGAAGACCTTGCTAAACTTTCTTTAGCAGGCATTAAAGAAGTTGATACTTTGTTTATCAACGATCTTGATCATGGTGCTTATATTTCTGACACATTACGTATCGATTCTACAACTAACCGCTTAGAAGCATTAGTTGAAATCTACCGCATGATGCGTCCAGGTGAGCCACCAACCAAAGATGCTGCTGAAAGCTTATTCCAGAACTTGTTCTTCAGTGAAGAACGTTATGACTTATCTAAAGTAGGTCGTATGAAGTTTAACCGTCGTCTTGAGATTGCTGAAGACGAAGGCGCTGGCGTATTGTCTAAAGAAGACATCGTACACGTTATGAAGAAAATCATCGAAATCCGTAATGGTGACGATGAAGTCGATGATATCGACCATCTTGGTAACCGTCGTATTCGTAGCGTTGGCGAAATGGCTGAAAACCAATTCCGTGTTGGTCTAGTTCGTGTTGAGCGTGCTGTTCGTGAACGTCTATCATTAGGCGACTTGAACGAGTTGATGCCACAAGATCTTATCAATGCGAAGCCTATTTCGGCAGCAGTGAAAGAATTCTTTGGTTCTTCACAGCTGTCTCAATTCATGGATCAAAACAACCCGCTTTCAGAAGTAACGCATAAGCGTCGTATTTCTGCTTTAGGCCCAGGTGGTTTGACTCGTGAACGTGCAGGCTTCGAAGTACGTGACGTACATCCGACTCACTATGGTCGTCTATGTCCGATTGAAACGCCAGAGGGACCAAACATTGGTCTAATTAACTCTTTAGCAAGTTTCGCACGTACTAACTCATACGGCTTCCTAGAAACGCCTTATCGTAAGGTTGTTGATAGTGTAATTACTGATGAAGTTGAATACTTGTCAGCAATTGAAGAAGGTCGTTATGTTATTGCACAGGCAAACATTGAAGTAGATGGTTCTAGCCGAATCATTGAAGAGCAAGTTGCTTGTCGTCATAAAGGTGAATCTACCTTTATGCGTGCTGCTGACATTCAATATATGGATGTATCACCACAACAGATTATTTCTGTTGCGGCATCACTAATTCCGTTCCTAGAACACGATGATGCTAACCGTGCATTGATGGGTGCGAACATGCAACGTCAAGCGGTTCCTACTTTACGTGCTGATAAGCCGTTAGTCGGTACAGGTATTGAGCGCACTTTAGCGGTCGATTCTGGTGTTGTTGTTGCTGCGAAACGTGGCGGTGTTGTTGATTACGTTGATGCTAGCCGTATCGTTATCAAAGTTAATGAAGCAGAGTTAACACCGGGTGAAGCTGGTATTGATATCTACAACTTAACTAAGTATACCCGTTCAAACCAAAACACCTGTATTAACCAACGTCCTTGTTGTTCTGTTGGTGATCCAATTGTACGTGGTGATGTATTAGCTGACGGTCCATCAACCGATTTAGGTGATTTGGCTCTTGGTCAAAACATGCGTATCGCGTTCATGCCGTGGAATGGTTATAACTTCGAAGATTCTATCTTAATTTCTGAGCGCGTAGCGCAAGAAGATCGTTTTACTACTATTCATATCCAAGAGCTTTCATGTATTGCTCGTGATACGAAACTAGGTAGCGAAGAAATCACAGCTGATATTCCAAACGTAGGTGAGTCTGCTTTATCTAAACTAGATGAATCAGGTATCGTTTACATTGGTGCTGAAGTTAAAGGCGGCGACATTCTAGTTGGTAAAGTGACACCTAAAGGTGAAACTCAGCTGACGCCAGAAGAGAAGCTATTGCGTGCAATTTTCGGTGAGAAAGCTTCAGATGTTAAGGACAGCTCTTTACGTGTACCTAACTCTGTTAAAGGCACCATCATCGACGTTCAAGTATTCACTCGTGACGGTATCGAGAAAGATAAACGTGCGCTTGAAATTGAAGAGATGCATGTTAGCCAAGCTCGCAAAGATTTAGGCGAAGAGTTCCAGATCCTTGAAGAAGGTGTGTTGAGCCGTGCGCGTAACTTATTACTATCTACCGGTTTCTCAGAAGCTAAATTAGCAGAGCTACCGCGTAAAGATGTATTAATTCAAGTTATCGATGACGAAGCTAAACAAACTGAACTTGAGCAATTAGCTGAGCAACATGAAGAGCTAAAAGCAGACTTCGATAAGAAGTTTGAAGTTAAGCGTCGTAAGATCACCCAAGGTGATGACTTAGCACCTGGTGTACTGAAAATTGTTAAGGTTTACCTAGCAGTTAAACGTACTATCCAACCTGGTGATAAGATGGCGGGTCGTCACGGTAACAAGGGTGTAATCTCTAAGATTTGTCCTATCGAAGACATGCCTTACGATGAAACTGGTGATCCAGTTGATATCGTACTTAACCCATTGGGCGTACCATCGCGTATGAACATTGGTCAGGTACTAGAAGTCCACTTAGGTGCTGCAGCTAAAGGTATCGGTAATCGTATTACTGCTATGCTTGAAGAGCAACGCGAACTGGCAGAGCTACGTAGCTACATTCAGCAGGTTTATGACTTAGGTGATGACGTTCTTCAGAAAGTCGACATCAGTACATTTAGCGACCATGAAGTAGTGCGCTTAGCTAAGAACCTGAGAGGCGGCATACCAATTGCTACGCCAGCTTTCGATGGTGCTAAAGAGAAAGAGATCAAGCAAATGCTTGAACTTGCAGGCTTACCTTCATCTGGCCAGTTAACATTATGTGACGGCCGTACCGGTAACGAATTTGAGCGTAAAGTAACTGTTGGTTACATGTACATGCTTAAATTGAACCATTTAGTTGATGACAAGATGCACGCCCGTTCAACCGGTTCGTACAGCTTAGTTACACAACAACCATTGGGCGGTAAAGCTCAATTCGGTGGTCAGCGTTTCGGTGAGATGGAAGTATGGGCACTAGAAGCATACGGTGCTGCATATACTCTTCAGGAAATGCTAACGGTTAAATCAGATGACGTTAACGGTCGTACTCAGATGTATAAAAACATCGTCGACGGTAACCATCAGATGCACCCAGGCATGCCTGAGTCTTTCAACGTATTGTTGAAGGAAATTCGTTCACTTGGTATTAATATCGAGTTGGATCAAGAGTAAGCATCGCTCTTAAGCAATGTTTGGTAACCAAGGATGCTTTGCAATAGCAAGGCATCTGGTTTAACTCCTTCAGGAGAGAAACGTGAAAGACTTATTAAAGTTTCTTAAACAGCAAAGCAAGACTGAAGAATTTAACGGAATCAAAATTGGTTTGGCTTCGCCAGATCTAATCCGTTCTTGGTCTTTTGGTGAAGTTAAAAAACCAGAAACCATTAACTACCGTACCTTTAAACCTGAACGTGAAGGTTTATTCTGTGCGCGTATTTTCGGTCCTGTGAAAGATTACGAATGTTTGTGTGGTAAATACAAGCGTTTGAAGCACCGTGGTGTTATTTGTGAGAAGTGTGGCGTTGAAGTTACACAGACTAAAGTGCGTCGTGAGCGCATGGGTCATATTGATCTTGCAAGCCCAGTTGCCCACATTTGGTTCTTGAAATCACTTCCGTCTCGTATCGGCTTAATGCTTGATATGACACTTCGTGACATCGAACGTGTACTTTACTTCGAATCATTTGTTGTGATCGAGCCTGGCATGACCAGTCTTGAACGTGGCCAAATGCTTACTGAAGAAACGTATCTTGATGCACTTGAAGAATACGGTGACGAGTTCGAAGCTAAAATGGGTGCTGAAGCAGTCTTAGACTTGCTACGTGCAATTGATTTAGAAGAACAGATCGAACAAATGCGTGAAGAGTTGCCTTCAATCAACTCTGAAACCCGTCGTAAAAAGGTCACTAAACGCCTTAAACTGATGGAAGCATTCTTCACTTCAGGTAACAAGCCTGAGTGGATGATCTTAAAAGTTCTACCGGTTCTACCACCTGATTTACGTCCTCTAGTACCACTAGATGGCGGACGTTTTGCTACGTCTGATTTGAACGACCTTTACCGTCGTGTAATCAACCGTAACAACCGTCTAAAACGTCTATTAGACTTAGCTGCGCCAGACATTATCGTACGTAACGAAAAGCGTATGTTACAAGAGTCTGTTGATGCGCTATTAGATAATGGTCGTCGTGGTCGTGCTATTACAGGTTCTAACAAGCGTCCGCTAAAATCTTTGGCCGATATGATCAAAGGTAAGCAAGGTCGTTTCCGTCAGAACTTACTTGGTAAGCGTGTTGACTACTCAGGCCGTTCGGTAATTACCGTAGGTCCTACTTTACGTCTGCACCAGTGTGGTCTTCCTAAGAAGATGGCACTTGAGCTATTCAAACCATTCATTTATGGCAAGCTAGAAGGTCGTGGTTTAGCTACTACGATTAAAGCTGCTAAGAAAATGGTTGAACGCGAACAGCCAGAAGTATGGGATGTTTTAGACGAAGTAATTCGTGAACATCCAGTTATGCTTAACCGTGCACCAACACTTCATAGACTTGGTATCCAGGCATTTGAGCCGGTACTAATTGAAGGTAAAGCTATTCAATTGCACCCATTAGTATGTGCGGCATATAACGCCGACTTCGATGGTGACCAAATGGCTGTGCACGTACCGTTAACGCTTGAAGCTCAATTAGAAGCTCGCTCGTTAATGATGTCGACAAACAACATCCTTTCTCCAGCAAATGGTGAGCCAGTAATCACGCCTTCTCAAGACGTGGTACTTGGTCTTTACTATACCAGCCGTGAATGTGTTAACGGCCGTGGTGAAGGTATGACATTTATGTCTGTTGATGAAGTTGAAAAAGCGTACGCAACAGGTGCTGCAGAATTGCATGCACGCGTTAAAGTACGTATTACAGAGACTTCAACTGACGACAATGGTGAAAAGACTCAAAGCCGTCGTATTGTAGATACTACAGTGGGCCGTGCATTGTTATCGCAGATCTTGCCTAAAGGCTTACCGTATGAACTGGTTAACCAGAACATGGGTAAAAAGCAAATCTCGAAACTATTGAACACTTGTTACCGTGCGCTAGGCCTAAAAGATACTGTTATCTTTGCTGACCAATTAATGTATACCGGTTTCCGTTATGCAACTATCTCTGGTGCCTCTGTTGGTATCAACGATATGGTTATCCCAGATGAGAAGTACACTTTAGTTGAAGAAGCTGAACGTGAAGTGCTTGAAATTCAAGAGCAGTTCCAATCAGGTCTGGTTACCGCTGGTGAGCGTTACAACAAAGTTATCGATATTTGGGCAAGTACCAACGATAAAATCTCTAAAGCGATGATGGACAACTTGAAGAAAGAAGTTGTTATCAATCGTGATGGCGAAGAAGAAGAGCAAGATTCGTTTAACAGCATCTATATGATGGCTGACTCGGGCGCTCGTGGTAGTGCTGCTCAGATCCGTCAGTTAGCGGGTATGCGTGGTCTGATGGCTAAGCCAGATGGCTCAATCATCGAAACCCCAATTACTGCGAACTTCCGTGAAGGTCTAAACGTACTTCAGTACTTCATCTCTACTCACGGTGCGCGTAAAGGTCTTGCCGATACCGCATTGAAAACAGCTAACTCGGGTTACCTAACTCGTCGTCTTGTTGACGTTGCACAAGATCTAGTTGTTATTGAAGATGATTGTGGCACTGAAGCTGGCTTAACCATGAAGCCGTTGATTGAAGGTGGTGATGTTAAAGAGCCTCTTCGTGAACGTGTTCTTGGTCGTGTTGTTGCTATTGACGTACTTGAGCCTGGTACTGAAAAAGTACTTGCTCCACGCAATACGCTACTTGACGAAGCATGGTGTGATCTTCTTGAAGAGCACAGCGTTGATGAAGTTATCGTACGTTCTGTAATTTCATGTGAAACAGACTTTGGTGTTTGTGCCGCATGTTACGGTCGTGACTTAGCTCGTGGTCATATCATTAACCACGGTGAAGCTATCGGTGTTGTTGCTGCTCAATCAATCGGTGAGCCAGGTACACAGCTTACGATGCGTACCTTCCACATTGGTGGTGCAGCATCTCGTGACTCTGCTGAAAACAATGTTCAAGTTAAGAACTCAGGTACACTGAAGCTTCATAATGCGAAATACGTTAAGAGCATCGACAACAAGTTAGTTATTGTTTCTCGTTCATCTGAACTTGCAATCATTGACGAACTTGGTCGTGAAAAAGAGCGTTACAGAGTACCTTACGGTACTGTTTTAGAAGTGTTGGAAGACAGTGAAGTGGCAGCAGGCGCAATTATTGCGAACTGGGATCCACATACTCACCCAATTATTTCTGAAGTAGCCGGTTCAGTTAAATTCGTAGACATGATTGAAGGCGTTACTATGACGCGTCAAACAGATGACCTAACTGGTCTGTCTTCGATTGTGGTACTTGACCCAAGTGCTCGTAGCACAGCTGGTAAAGAAATGCGTCCTGCTATCCGTCTAATCGACGCTGATGGCAACGATCTTATGATCCCGGGTACCGATGTACCTGCGCAGTATTTCTTACCTGGTAACGCGATTGTAGCGAAAGACGATAATGCACAAATTAACGTTGGTGATGCTTTAGCACGTATTCCTCAGGAATCGTCTAAAACTCGCGATATTACCGGTGGTCTACCACGTGTTGCTGACTTGTTCGAAGCTCGTAAACCAAAAGAGCCTGCTATCCTTGCTGAAATCTCGGGTACTATCTCATTCGGTAAAGAAACCAAAGGTAAAGTACGTCTAGTCATCAGCCCTGCTGATGGTAGTGATCATTATGAAGAAATGATCCCTAAATGGCGTAACCTGAACGTGTTCGAAGGTGAAAAAGTTGAACGTGGTGAAGTTATTGCTGACGGCCCAGAAGCTGCGCATGACATCCTACGTTTACGTGGCATCCATCATGTTGCTAACTATATTGTTGATGAAGTTCAAGACGTTTACCGCCTACAGGGCGTTAAAATCAATGATAAGCACATTGAGGTGATTATTCGCCAAATGCTACGTAAGTGCTTAATTACTGACGCTGGTGATACCGAATTCTTAGTCGGTGAACAAGCTGAAGTTGCCCGCGTTAAGATCGCTAACCGCGAACTTGAAGCACAAGGCAAAACACCTGCGAAGTTTGAGCGTGAATTATTAGGTATTACCAAAGCATCTTTGGCTACTGAATCATTCATCTCAGCTGCATCGTTCCAGGAAACAACTCGCGTACTAACCGAAGCTGCTGTTGGCGGTAAGAGCGATCCATTACGTGGTCTGAAAGAAAACGTAATTGTTGGTCGTCTAATCCCAGCTGGTACCGGTTATGCATATCACACAGCTCGTAATGAAGCTCGTGCGAATGTCAAATCGGACAATGCAGAAGCGCCAGTGATCACTGCAAGTGAAGCAGAGAAGAACTTAGCTGACTTACTTAACTTAGCCGGAAGTGCTGATTAAAGTAAATGGTATGTTAAAAAAGGCGCCTTTGGCGCCTTTTTTATTGGAAATTGCATGAAAAGTTGTCTATTTCTTGACAGTTGGCCATTACCTTTCTAAACTTTCGCGTCCCATCATAGTGGGATATAGATTTTTCACACAAAATTGTTGAGATATTTCAACTGAACGGAGCTATTCATGGCAACTGTAAACCAGTTGGTACGTAAGCCTCGCTCGCCAAAAGTCGAAAAGACTAACGTGCCAGCGTTGAATGCGTGTCCACAAAAACGTGGAGTTTGTACTCGTGTGTACACAACTACTCCTAAAAAACCTAACTCTGCACTACGTAAAGTAGCACGTGTTCGCTTAACTAACGGTTTCGAAGTTACTTCGTACATCGGTGGTGAAGGTCACAACTTGCAGGAACATAGTGTAATTCTAATCCGTGGTGGTCGTGTTAAAGATCTACCTGGTGTGCGTTACCACACTATTCGCGGTGCATTAGATTGTGCTGGCGTAAGTGCTCGTCGCAACGGCCGTTCTAAGTACGGTGCTAAGCGTCCTAAGTCGTAACTTGTCCGTTTAAGTAAGGCCAAGCTAGTTAAAAAAATTCCAGTTTTGGAAGTACCTGAAGCATACGGAGAATTGTTATGCCAAGACGTCGCGTTGTAGGACAACGTAAAATCCTACCAGATCCAAAGTTCAAAAGTGAGTTGTTGGCTAAGTTCATCAACGTCATTATGGTTGACGGTAAAAAGTCAACTGCTGAAAAAATTATCTACCAAGCATTAGATGTTGTCGCTGAAAAGAAAAGCGAAGAGCATTTAAGCATCCTTGAAGCTGCTCTTGATAATGTTCGTCCATCAGTCGAAGTTAAATCTCGTCGCGTTGGTGGTTCAACTTATCAAGTACCATGTGAAGTTCGTCCAGTGCGTCGTAACGCACTAGCGATGCGCTGGTTAGTTGAAGCTGCTCGCAAGCGTGGTGAAAAATCTATGGCTCTACGTCTAGCTGGTGAAATGCTAGACGCATCTGAAAACAAAGGTACTGCTGTTAAGAAGCGTGAAGACGTGCATCGCATGGCTGAAGCTAACAAAGCCTTTGCTCATTACCGTTGGTAATTTGATGGAGTGGGCGTTAGCCCACTCCATATTGTTGATATTTTCTAAAGCACTTTAGCTTTAGTTGAGAGGGTATAAATAGTGGCTCGTACAACCCCAATTGAGCGTTATCGTAATATCGGTATCGTTGCTCATGTGGATGCAGGTAAAACTACCACAACAGAACGTGTTCTGTTCTATACCGGTTTGTCTCATAAAATCGGTGAGGTGCATGACGGCGCCGCTACCACTGACTGGATGGTTCAAGAGCAAGAGCGTGGTATTACTATCACATCTGCTGCTGTAACCACATTCTGGCGTGGTATGGATGCTCAATTCACCGAACATCGTATTAATATCATCGATACCCCTGGTCATGTTGACTTTACTATTGAAGTAGAACGTTCGCTTCGAGTACTTGATGGTGCAGTTGTTGTCTTCTGCGGATCATCAGGTGTCGAGCCACAATCTGAAACTGTTTGGCGTCAAGCTGATAAGTATCAGGTACCGCGCATGGTATTCGTTAATAAAATGGATCGTGCAGGTGCTGACTTTGATAGTGTCATCGACCAAATCCGTAACCGCCTAGGTGCGACTTGTGTCCCTATTCAATTGAATATTGGCGCTGAGGAGAACTTTAAAGGGGTTATTGATTTAATTAAGATGAAAGCAATTAATTGGTCTGAAAAAGACCAAGGAACGACTTTTTCTTATGAAGAAATTCCTGCAGATCTTCTCGCTAAGGCAGAAGAAATGCATGAGTATCTCGTGGAAAGTGCTGCAGAGGCCTCTGATGAATTGATGGAAAAATACCTTGAAGAAGGTGAGCTATCAGAATTAGAGATCAAGCAAGCATTACGTCAGCGCACAATTAACAATGAAATAGTATTAGCAACTTGTGGTTCTGCATTTAAGAACAAAGGTGTTCAAGCTGTTTTAGATGGTGTGGTCGATTACTTACCGGCTCCTACTGAAGTCCCTGCAATTAAAGGGATTGACGAGAACGATAATGAAGTCGAACGTCCATCAGACGATAATGCCCCTTTTGCGGCATTAGCGTTTAAAATTGCGACTGATCCATTTGTTGGAACTTTAACCTTTATCCGTGTATATTCAGGCGTATTAGAGTCGGGTGCAGCGGTTTACAACTCTGTCAAAGAGAAACGTGAACGCGTCGGCCGAATCGTACAAATGCATGCAAATGACCGAACCGAGCTGAAAGAAGTTCGTGCTGGTGATATTGCCGCGGCAATTGGCTTAAAAGATGTGACAACAGGAGATACTCTTTGCGCAAATGATCACAAAGTGATTTTAGAACGCATGGAGTTTCCAGAACCTGTAATTACTATTGCCGTTGAGCCACGTTCGCAAGCAGACCAAGATAAAATGGCGATTGCGCTGCAAAAATTAGCAGCTGAAGACCCGTCTTTTAGAGTGGAAACTGATGCAGAATCAGCTCAAACATTGATTTCTGGCATGGGTGAATTACATTTAGACATTATCGTAGACAGAATGCGTCGCGAATTTAATGTAGATTGTAACGTAGGTAAACCTCAGGTTGCTTATCGTGAAACAATTCGCTCAGCAGTTGAAGTGGAAGGTAAGTTCGTACGTCAATCAGGCGGACGTGGTCAGTTTGGCCATGTGTGGTTGAAAGTTGAACCTTCTGAAGAAGGTCAAGGCTACGAATTTGTTAACGAAATCGTTGGTGGTGCAGTTCCTCGTGAATTCATCCCATCCGTTGACAAAGGTATTCAAGAGCAAATGAATAACGGCGTATTAGCTGGTTATCCAATGCTTGATGTGAAAGTGACTTTATTTGACGGCTCATATCATGATGTCGACTCAAATGAGATGGCTTTCAAAATTGCTGGTTCAATGGGCTTCAAAAAGGGTGCGCTTGAAGCAACCCCTGTGTTACTAGAACCCACAATGAAAGTGGAAATAACCACACCTGAAAATAACATGGGCGATGTAGTGGGTGATTTGAACCGACGTCGCGGTATTATTGAAGGTATGGATGATGGTCTGGGTGGTGTTAAAATTATCCACGCTGTTGTACCGCTTTCTGAAATGTTTGGTTATGCTACTGACTTGCGAAGTGCAACTCAGGGTCGTGCTTCATACTCTATGGAGTTCTTAAAGTACGACGATGCACCATCAAATATTGCAAAGGCAATTATTGAATCACGTACTTAAATTTTTAAGTACTTAATTAACTGTTATATAGCTCGTTGTCGAGCACTTCTGAAAAGAAAGGAATATATCGTGGCTAAAGAAAAATTTGAACGTAGTAAACCACACGTAAACGTGGGTACAATTGGTCACGTCGACCATGGTAAAACTACTCTTACAGCAGCTATCTCAGCTGTATTGTCAAAAGTATATGGTGGTGAAGTTAAAGATTTCGCACAAATCGATAACGCTCCAGAAGAGCGTGAGCGCGGTATTACAATTAATACTTCTCACATCGAATATGACACACCATCTCGTCACTACGCACACGTAGATTGTCCTGGTCACGCCGATTATGTTAAAAACATGATTACTGGTGCTGCACA